>NZ_CP084580.1:934013-1245350 GCF_021869765.1 Chryseobacterium sp. MEBOG06
CATCAGGAGAGAATATTTTTACAGGATTTGGCTCTAACCTTTTTGATGATCACTTTAATCAGTTTGGTGAATTTTTATACACTGATAATAAGAATACAAATAATATTATTATTGATTTTCAAAATCCTATTACAGGCAGTTTTAATACAGCTCCATGGCTGTCAGTGGAACTAAAGGATTATATATTTAATAAAGATAATGCGTTTGTTTTAGCAAACATCGCTAATCATTATGCTAAAGATGCTGGTATAAATTTAAATAACCTTAAAGGTAATAGCATGTCTGTAGGAATTGCAGATTATCATTTTGATGCAGGGAAAATGGTTGGTACATTTTCTCGTTTTAATGGAGGTGAATATAATCCAGATGCTTTAATGCAGGCAAACAAGGAATCTAAAACTGTCTCTTTGATGGTTGGCAATGGAAAACCGCATCCATATTATAATGATAAAAACAATATGATTTCTGCATTAAGTCATGAGGGAGGAAAAATAAGTCACTTAACAGTAAATCCTAATAATATTAATCTATCTAAATTAGATTTAGCAAAAGAGCATATCACAATTTATGAGCATCAAATCTCTTCTCCTCTTTTTAAGAAGACTACAGCTGGCTTTCAACAATTAATGAAAAAAATTATTCTAATGATAAATGGTATTATAACACTTACAAATCGAAATAGATTTAATATATATGTATGTCTATTAATTTTTCTATTTATATCATGTAAAAAGTCTATGTTAAAGAATGATAATGTTGTTTGTTCTTTTCAGAATTTAATATGTGATTATACAAAAGATAGTATAAGGATAAAAAATGTAGAGACTTTTTTACTTTTTGGAAATCCTACAAATGACACCCTTAAAGTTTCTCTTAAAGATATTCAAGCGAAGTATCGACATATTTATGAAAGGGATACACTGAAGATAAATTTTGAAGCATTAACAATTATTTCTATTCCACCACATGACTCTCTCGGATTACCTTGTATGTCAATAATTGAAAAGAACTTTGGTAAAGGAAATAAAGTCTTTGAAAAAGGATTTTCAATTGTTAATGTTAATTCTCAAAAAGAAATTTCTCATGCACCAGGCTACAGATTAAAACAAATTAATGATTTTCAATTATATAAGAAGTGGGGAAGAAAACATAATAACATGACTTTATAAAGTAGCAAATCTACTCCGGATGGAAATGATGCAATGTTCGCTTCGGGAGAAGCAGCACAATTTGCTTTTAAAATGTATGTGGCAACGATGTCTACAGGAACTGAAACATCAGGAGGGAATATTTTTACTGGGTTTAATTTTTCTGGTTTTGGAACAGATGATTGGATTTTACAGAATATTAATGGAGTGTCAACATGGAGTTATGATGCAAATATAAAAACAATTTTACAAGCTAGAAAAGCCGGCTATAAGGATGTGGCTGCAATTTATTCTTATGCCAATATATCGGGGGAAGGATTCTTAGGTTTTGGAAAATATAGTTATTCTTTAAATTCTAATGGATCAGTAGTTAATAATATGAATGGTGCCATATTAGGGGGGAGTTTTTCAACTCCAGCAGGAACAAATATATCTACCGGTACATATTTTAATAATAATATTGAGGATGGAATTTTTAAAAGTTGGGCAAATTCAAATAATATTGCTGCAAAATTTACTTATGGTATAGTAAATAATGCCTATGTTACAGCTCAAATTTTTGATATGGGTGCTTTAGAACGTCCTGAATGGGAAAATCCTTTGGGAGGAAATTATGGAAATCTAGATGGTACACCTAACTATAGACAAGCAGATGCTCTGGTTAGTACTGTCGCAACAGCAGCTCCTTATGCAAGAGGAGCCAAGGCTGTAAATTCTCTTATGCCTGAAGGAATAAGTATTTTAAACAGATTTGAGTCTGCTTCGGGTACAAGTGGTACAATAAATCTTTTGAACAAAGGAGTAGATTATGTAAATGGAACCGCTGGGAAAGGAATGATAGCAAGACCAATAGTTACTGGTGTTGTAAATGCATCAAGTCCGGATAGCCCCGCTCGAACTTGGTTGAAGAGAAATGTAGGGTATAGGCCTCAATTTGATTAATATATAATTATAATGACATTATTAGAAATAATTTTCGGTGGATTAATAATCAATTTTCTTGGAATTAATACAAGATATTATTTTTTTAGAATTTTTAATAAAAATTTAAAAAAAGAAGATTTTAAAAATGACAAAGATGATATAGGTGCTCAATTTTCACAAGGGTTTTATAATTTTTTAGTAGGTCTTATCGTATTCTGTATTTTATCAATAGTTATAGTGTATATTGCATATAAATTAAAATTTCTATAGATTGTAAAAACATTTCACTAACTATTTAGTATAAGCGTGTCGCTTGTGCCACTAAATGACTAGTCCTGAAAATAGTTTACTTATAAAAGGAAGTGCTGCAGTAAGACAATTAATGGGAACAAACATGTATAAATCTGCAGTTGATTATTTTAAGGAAACATCAATGAATGAAAAAACAACTTATGAAGGAATGTTTGGCCTTATAGGTGTTGTTGCAGAGAACAGAAATATGCAGGGCCAATTTATGGGGAAAACAAACTTCAGCTTTTATCCTGTAGGCAACAAAGTTGTTATAATGGCATTTGACTCAAAATCAATCTCTTCTTATTCTTTAAATCCTTTAAATAAAGATGAGTCAAGAAATATTCCTAGGTTTAATGGAGTTGGGGTACCCGAGAGTACAACCCGTCAAACATATTTGTTGTGGATGAAATAACATGTTAAAAAAATAAAATGAAAAAGCTAATTGTATCTGTTGTACTAGGATTAACTACTACTACTATAAGCTGTAGTATAAATAAGAAAGATTTACTAGGAACATATTCTTTTACTGGAAAAAATATTATTGATAGTTTAATTATTAAAGAAGATATATATATACATAAAATTTATAATAAAAATTCAGAGTTAATGTATCAAGCAAAAGATAATTGGAGTTTTGCAAAAGATAGAATTAATCTTGAAGAATTTTACAATAATGAAGACAATGAGCTTCAAGAACCTTTATCAAATACAGATGCCAAAAAGTTTTTAATGTTAGCTTCTTATCCTATTTATAGACAAAATGATCAAATAATAATTGAGGTTCATGCTGATGAAAATATTGTTTATAAAAAAAATAAATAATGCAATCAAAATAGTACAAATTTCTTACTTGTGAAGTTAATTAAAATAACTCCCCGATGGCCCAAGCGTCTCGCTTGTGTCACAAAAGAATTAAATCTAAAAAACACTGCAATTGCGGTGTTTTTTTAGATTTGTAAATATGTTTAAAACCTTTATATTTACCAGTACATAGATCATCTTGGAAATACCAGGATAACATTTCCCAAGAACAGCGCAGGCGCTCCTGAAATAACAGATACTAACAACTATTATCCTTTTGGTTTAAACCATATCTCTGGGGTAAAATTCCCTGTTTACTATTGAATTTTTATGGTAAATTTACTACTACAAACGTCCGCTTTCAAATCTGTAGTGGCAATTTTACTTAAACTATGTTAGATAACTTAATTAGCAAAATAAAATCTTTGAGTAATTTTTCTCAATCTGACGTTGATTTATTCACTGGTTCTTTAGAAGAAAGATGTATTAAAAAAGGAGAACATATTCTTGAAGAAGGGCAAATCTGCCGTCACCTTTTCTATATTCAAACTGGTCTGATGATGGTTTATAAAAACAATGATGGTATAGAAATACCTTATTGTTTTATGGCAGAAAATGAATGGATTGGATTAATGAAGAGTTTTAATGAAAAAATCCCGTCTGATAAAGCTATAAAAGCATTGGAAGATACCAAATTATTCAGGCTTTCTGCTGATAAACTGGAACAGCTTTTCAAACTACAACCTAAATTTCTGATTTTGAAAAATGATTATCTGGAGCATACGCTTATGGAAGTTGCACGGCACAGCGCAGATTTGAGATTGCTGGATGCAAAAAATAAATATTTTAAGTTTAGGGAAAATAATCCTACTCTAATCAATAGAATACCGCAGTATTATATCGCTGCCTATCTAGGCGTAAAACCCCAATCAATTAGCCGAATAAGAAAAGAGGGCTAATATTTTCATTTCTTCACAAATGTGAACGAAGTTTTGTATTGCATAGCGCAATTTTGCATTACAATTTATTCGTCAAAAAGAAAATGAGAAAAACAATAATTATAACCGGAGCAACTGGTGGCATAGGTAAAGCCGCTGCCATTGCGCTTGCAAAACAAGGCAACGATATCATCATACAAGGACGTGACGCTGAAAAAGGCAAAAGCATATCGGAAGAAATTTCAAAGATAAATGGCTCTACCTGTCAGTTTATTCAAGCAAATACTTCTACAATGGATGGAATTAAAAATCTAGTGGCTGAAGTAAAAAAATTAACCACCAAAATTGATATTCTTATTCATTCTGCAGGAACACTTAATTCTAAAAGAAAAGAGACCAAAGAAAGTCTTGATGAAGTTTTTGTAGTTAATTACCTGTGCAAATTTATGATTGATAACCTTTTGCTGGAGGAACTAAAAAAAGGTGGAGGAAGAATAATTATTGTAGGTGGCCTTTTATCGAGAGGCGTCACATTTGACTTTAGTGACCTCCAATTACAATCAAATTATTCAGTAAGCAAGCGGATGGGACAAAATAAGCTGGCAGTTCATATGCACGCTCAGGAATTTGCAAAGAAAAATGGGGAGCACCCTTCTATAAATGTTATTCATCCCGGAGTAACAAAAACTAACATTGACAGAAATCTCAACTGGCTTGAGAGAACAGCTTTTGGCCTGTTGCTGCTTATCAAAGGTAACAGCCTCGAAAAAGCAATAGCAAATATTTTGGAACTTGCCTCAGCTAATAAAGTTGAGTCCGGTTACTTTTATCCCAAACTTGCCGATACATCGGTAAGAGAAAAAATAAATTTAGATGATGCAAGTACAGCTAAACTGTGGGAAGAAAGCCTGAAGATTGCAAAAATATAAACAGCAACAGGAATACAGAAGTAATTGGAGGTACGGAATTCTTATGTACTTGTGAATGTCGTGCAGACGGAGTTCTGTTCCTCCTTCTTCGCCAATACCTAGACGTTAGTGGCAATTTTTATAGACAACATAGTAAACATTAAATGTATACGTTGACAAGACATAAGAAAGCAAAAGGCAAGCAGTTGCAAACAGTTTGACACTATCCCACGAAGTGTGTAAGTTAAAAAGTTAGGGCTTGGATTTTATAATCTGAGCCTTTGTTCAAAAATAAGCATAAACTGGTTAAGAACAATACCCCAATTTTGAATTGGCATGGTCCATTTTTTAGTAGATTCTTTTAAAGCGAGATACACTGATTTCATTACGGCATCATCTGTAGGAAAAGACATTTTGTTTTTGGTGTATTTTCTGATTTTTCCGTTGAGATTTTCAATTAAATTAGTTGTATAAATGATTTTTCGGATCTCTAAAGGAAATTCAAAAAATACAGTCAGCTCATCCCAATTATTCCGCCAGGATGCAATAGCATAAGAATATTTGCTTTCCCATTTTTCTGCAAAATCGTCCAGAGCTGCTTCAGCTGCTTGTTTTGTTGGAGCAGTGTAAATATGCTTCATATCGGCAGAAAATTCTTTTCTGTCCTTCCAAACTACATATTTGCAGGCATTTCTGATCTGATGGACAACACAGATCTGGGTTTGAGATTCAGGAAAAACAGAACGTATGGTCTGGGTAAATCCGTTTAAATTATCGGTGGCGGTGATGAGAATATCCTCTACACCACGAGCTTTTAAATCTGTGAGAACACTCATCCAGAAGGCTGAGCTTTCATTTTTTCCAAGCCACATTCCCAATACTTCCTTTCTCCCGTCACGGCTTAATCCCACAGCCAGATAAACGGTTTTATTAATGACTTTGGAGTTTTCCCTTACTTTGAAAACAATCCCATCCATCCAGACAATGAGATACACATCTTCAAGCGGCCGGTTCTGCCAACTTACTGCTTCACTTGCAACCGCATTGGTGATTCGTGATATGGTGGAAGTAGAAACCTCAAAATCATACATTTCACGGATTTGTTCCTCAATGTCTGATACGCTCATTCCTTTGGCATAGAATGAGATGATAATGTTTTCCAAACCATCGATAATGTTGTGCCTTTTGGGAACTAATGCTGGCTCAAAACTACCTTCTCTATCTCTGGGAACCTTAATCTCGGATTCCCCAAAAGAAGATTTTATTTTTTTGGTTCCATGACCGTTTCGGTAATTTCCATTAGTTGTTTTACCATGCTTTTCGTTGTCCAGATGACTGTCCAGCTCTGCATCCAACATGTGCTCCACAGCTTTTTTGTGTAGTTCTTTGAAGAAGGATGTTAAATCTTCCCCATTCTTAAAGGACTTATAGAAATCCTTGTTGTTTAATAAGTCTTCTTTGTCTATCATAACTATATAATGGTTAAAAATAATAAAAAGTTATTTCCGTAAAATTTTTTGAGCTCTAAGGGCTCAAAATTTTCCAGAATAACTTTTCAACTTACACAGTTAGTGAGACACTACCAACAGTTTACCAAAACTGCAAGTCTTCATAATAGCGAATCTTCTTTTCAGTTTATAGGCAACAAACCGGAAGCTATTGCTGAATGAAAATTATTCAAAAGCAAGAAGAATTTCTACCTTGTTGCCACACTATTGTGTCATTTGGTAAGGTAACAATAACAAAACCACTGCTTTTGGCTTGTATATGGCTTTTACTAAAAACTTTTTATTTGTGTTTAAGCAAACTTTCCAGCCTTGTTATCGTCTCGTCTTTTTCTTTAAGCATTCTTTCATATAGTTCAGCCATTTTCTCAAGCAGATTAAATATATATTGTATGTTTTCAGCAGTAGCATGGGCTATAGATCCCTCATGAAAAGTATTTGAAATAATATTAATGGTCTGTTCTTCATCAAAATTTTGAAAAGCCTCAACAGGAATCTTCATGATTTCAGAAATTTTTCGAAGTAACTGATCTTCAATAATTTCCTTTTGCTCCAGCAAAGATACTTTCTTCTGATTCCAATCTTCACCCAAGTCAAAAGCCAAAGCCTCCTGCTTAATTCCCAGTATTTCTCTAAAACGTTTTATATTTCTTCCCTGATGTATTTTTGGAGGATTAAAGATAGAACTTTAAATATAAAAAAAATATATCATAAATATTCCTTCAGTGAACTCCCCTCTTTTTCAAAAAAATTAAAATAAATCTATTTTGATAAATAGTATGATAAAAGAGCAAATTTTCAGAACATCAATATTCCCTAAGAATAAAAATCAGGAAAATCGATAAATTCTTTTAGTCGAACATTCATATCCATATTTTCCTAACTTTGCAGTTATCAACAATTAAAAAACAAAAATATGTCAATAACCAACGAAGATCAGATGATCGGAATGCAGAAAGTGAGTGAAGCAGTTGCCTGCACATTGAAGGCAATGACTGATTATGCGAAACCCGGTATGACAACCAAAGATCTTGACGAATACGGAGCAAAGATCCTTTCAGACTTTGGAGCGAAATCAGCACCTTATCTGACGTATGGATTTCCGGGGTGGACCTGCATCAGCGTAGATAATGAATTTTGCCATGGAATTCCTACAGATCAGCGTATTTTAAAAGAAGGAGATCTTATCAATATTGATGTTTCCGCAGAGCTTGACGGTTATTGGGCAGATAACGGAGGTTCATTTATCATTGGAGAAGATATCCATGGCCATCAGAAACTGGTAAATGCTTCCCGGGATATTTTACAGAAAGCAATTGATAACATAAAAGGAGGGGTGAAAATAGCTGATATAGGATTTTTAATGGAAACCGAAGCAAAGAAAAGAGGGTTGAAAGTCATTAAAAACCTTGCCGGCCATGGAGTAGGAAGAAGTCTGCATGAACAACCCGATGAACTGCTGAACTACAGAAACCGGAATGATTCCAGACGGTTTAAAAAAAACTCAGTAGTGGCAATTGAAACTTTTATCTCTACTTCTTCCAATCTTGCTGTAGAACTTAAAGACGGATGGACGATGGTTGGAAATAAAGGCGGGTATATGGCTCAACATGAACACACTATTGTGGTGACCGATGGAAAGCCTATTATTCTGACTCATATGAATGAAATTATGAACTGATCTCTTTAGATTTTCATTCAAGTAAATACATTTTTAAAAGTAAATGATAATAGCATCCACCGGATGCTGCAGGTTGAAAATAGATACCAGATACAAGTATAAATTTTTGATTTGGTAATAAAGGCTGTTTCGTTGGGAACGGCCTTTATTATGCTGCCTGTTACAGAGAGATGGATGGGAAAAGTTTGATTTTAAAATTGTTAAAGCACAAATACTTTGCTATATTTATAAAGTCAAACCACTTCACAAACTTATCTGCTATGAAAAAAATTCTTTTAGCCCTTCTGGGGATTCTTGTCATTATTGCCGCCATCGTATTGATCAAGACTTACACGTATCCTTTTAAGAAAAATACCATTGGAACAGGAGAGGGATGGAAACCTGTAAAGAACGATTCTGCAATCATGCGTTTTTCAGGAGGAATAAAAATTCCTACAGTTTCTACCGGCAGTTTAGGAGCATTCAATTATGCACCGTTTGACCAGTTTAAAACCTATTTAAAGACTTCTTATCCTCTGGTATTTCAGCACACAGAAAATGTAGAAGTGAACCAGTATGGATTGGTATTCAGATTGAAAGGAAGCAACTCTGCTCTTGAGCCTGTTTTGTTTCTTTCCCATATGGATGTTGTGCCTCCGGGTGATGCTGATATCAAGAATAAAGAAGAAAATATATTCCGTCCGGATGATCAACCGTCAGACCCTGTTTCAAAAGTAGCTGAAGACTGGGAGTATGCCCCTTTTTCAGGGGTAGTTGCCAATGGAAGAATCTATGGAAGAGGAGCGATAGATATGAAAGGTATGCTTTTCTCTTTATTGGAATCCATGAATAATCTGATAAAAAATAAGGAGATCCCGCAGCGTGATATCTATCTTGCCTTTGGTTTTGATGAAGAAGTAGGCGGAAAGAACGGAGCAATGCAGATTGCTGATTATTTTAAGAAAAAAGGATTGAAATTCGATGCCGTTTATGACGAAGGCGGTTTGATTATGAGGAAAGGAAATGTTGCCGGAATAGATTCGGATATTGCCGTTGTAGGATGTGCAGAAAAAGGATTTCTTTCGGCAAAGATCAAAGTGAAAGGGCTTGGTGGACATTCCTCCATGCCTCCTATGGAAAGTGCTATCGGAAAAGCAGCAGTCATTATGCAGCGTTTGGAAGATCATCAGATGAAGCCTGTTATCACTCCGCTGATTAAAGAATTTTTCAATAATATCGGAGGCGAGATGCCCTTTACAACAAGAATGGCTTTAGCTAATCAATGGCTCTTAAAACCTGTATTATTATCAAAACTTACCAAAAATAATACGACAAATGCCCTGGTAAGAACTACAACAGCCCTCACGATGATGAAAGGCAGTGACGGGACCAATGTTCTCTCTCCCGAAGTGGAGTTTGTGGTGAATTTCAGGCTGCTTCCAGGAAATACGGTAAAAGATGTCCGTGATCATATCGCTAAAGCAACCGAAGGATTTGATGTAGAGGTAGAAGAAATAGATAATACAAGAGAAGCTTCCCATATTTCCCCGACCAATACAAAAGCTTTTAAATTAATAGAAGCCGGAGTGAAAGAAATCTATCCGGGAGCTATCGTTACCCCCTATCTTACCATGGCAGGAACCGATGCCGGCAAATATGAGATTGTCAGTAAAAATGTGTACAGATTCATGCCTATTAAAATCAACAGTGCAGAACAGCAGAGCATTCATAGTACCAACGAATATCTCAGCATAGAAAACTATCTGAAGATGATCCACTACTTTGAATATCTGATGAAAAATTATGATAAGTGAGGTGAAGGGGAGAGGTGAAAATTGAAAATGGAGAGTGGTGAATTGAAAATGGAAAAGAAGGAATTCAAATAGTCAAAGGTATTACTTATAAATTTTCAGGTTCGGATCTCAAATCTGTAAGTCTATTATCTTGATTCTTGGTTCTTGACTCTTGGTTCTTGGTTCTTGGTTCTTGACTCATGACTCTTGTTTCTTAACTCCATTATAAAAAAAATATATCACGTCAAGTTTTGTCGCATTACAGCAATAGCTTTGTTTCATCAAAATTACAGAGCTATGGAATTGCCATTTTATTTAAACCTTAAAGACTTTGAAAGCCATTATTATGACAACCTTGAAAAATGGTTTGAAGAATATCATAATACAAGCGAAATTGATTATCTGAAAGCTCTTTCTGCGATGTACAGCCCTTACCTGTACTACAGTTTTGCAGAAGATAAGTTGCAGGCAGATGCTTTTATTGAAATCAAGGACTGTTTCTTTCCCTACCATGAGAGAATCGGAATTTCTTTCTGTAGCAACTGTGGAAAGGATTCATCTTCCCCAAAAGGTCCGAACCATGTATTTGAATTTAAAAATATTTCGATGATGGAATATGCACAGCATATTTTGGATAAAATCAATAAATACTGCTCAAAGAATACTACCGCTCTGGATGGACATAAAAATATTCATGATTATATCAATGATTATGATATCGTGACATCAGTAGAAGGAGTAGGGTACTGCATCAGCTACAACCGTCATCAGAAGGTGATTCCTTTTTTGAAAGCTTATCTTCCCTATTATGGGCAGATGGTAAACATGGTCTTATACAGGGATTTTATTTTCTCTATAGCAGATATTGCTGAACTGATTGATAAAAAACTGAGAACAGTAAAAGCATTTGAATATTCTATTTATCATAAATCACGGGCGGATGCTAAATTCAAAGTACATATGAGCCGTCAGTTTCTCACTCTTTGCAATTAAAATTTTACACCATATTTTCATACTTAATTATATTGCAGAAAAACTTATGTTTTTCAAACAAAAATCCCGGTCAGACATGACTGGGATTTTGTTTATTAAAAGGATTTTTTGCTTTACTTGAAACGCAGCTTGTATTTATCTTTTTCTGTAAGGAATATTCCAAACCACATCAGCGGCCAGATAATGAACACCTCCATGGTGAATACTGTTGCTGCCTCTGATCAGATCATCCATATACCCTACATCTACAGTGAAAGGAGAGTTGGGAATATTGAACATATAATAGGCGGCAATACGCATTTCCCGGTAACCAAAAGATTCCCACTGCGGCTGAGGTTCATTCAGGTGGCTGATAGAAAAAAGAGCCTCTGCACTTATCGCAATCTTCTGATTGTTTTTCGGAGATAAATTATAGGTGAGCTGGCTTTTGATACGGGTTCTTAACTGAAAATCTTCTTCTACTTTGTGGAAGTCGGCATCAAAAAACTTCCGGAATTCCTGGCGGACTGTGTTTTTCAGTTTAAGTTTTTTTCCGAGATCAAAAGTATAGGCATATCTTCCGTAAATCCTGAACTCCTGTTCTGTATTTTCTTTATCATAGGGAGCTTCACTTTCATACTGAGGCTGTCTCCGGTAGCTGATGGCATAGCTGTACTGCTGGTGAGGGGCAAAAGAATTGTAAACCTCATGGTTTAATACAAAAATAGCCTGCTTTGAAAACAGATTATCATTATCCGGACTGCTTTTCCTTCCAATGGCAATATAGCTTAATGCCTGTTTTTTGCCTAACGAATCTAATTGTCTTTTTACTCCAAACGCTGACCAGAAAGCTGTTTTGGCATCTCCCAATCCGGGCGGGCTGATCTGTGCTTTTACCCATGTTCCACAACAGCCAAGTAAAAGGAATACGATGAAAATTTTCTTTGTGCTCAACTTCATGGATAACTGCTTTATTATTAATTTTAAATGACTGCGAAACCGTAAAATGGATGAGAATACCGTTGATACGCAGAGAGAATACTTTATCCGTACAAATTTAGACGCCTTCTTCATAATATGTTTATTCAAAATCTTATAATACTGTTTAAAAACATGACAAAATAAATACCTGATTTAGGATAGATTTAGGAATGGAAAAGTAATTTCTTCTTAAAATGTTCTCATCATTTATCCTTTTACCGCTTGAATTTTCTCTTCAAAATGTGTCACAGTAAAGCTTTTACTATTAACATAAAATGGATTGCGGATAAAATGTGGATAACTTGTGGAAAAGTCTGTATTAACACAATGAGGCATTTTTATGATTGATACCATTAAATTGTATATAACTGATAACCATATTGCTTTTTTGATAATAACAAAGCCCTATTATTTTTCACTTTTACAGGAATAGTAATTTTTAATGCCTTTTTAAATAAAAACAACAAGATTTTAAAATTTATTTAGAATAGTTTAAATTAATATTGTGAGAGAAATTACTATTTCTTTATTTTGCACTTTATTTATAATTATTTTAAATAAGGCTGAAAAAATGATACAATCAAGTGTAAATATGCTTCCAATGAGGTATATGACTCATTCTGTAGAACCTGTACAGAATGATGTTTCAACAAAAAATATGCAATGGCTCAAGCCATTTTTAATTTTCTTCTTCTCTTTACTGAGTTTTACAACACTATATGCTCAGGATACTCAGGGTGGTATCACGGGAAAAGTGAGCATGGTGGACGGACAGCCTCTAAGAGCAATATCAGTTTCTTTATTGGATACGGATCGTCAGACGTTGACAGATGATGACGGGAATTATCATTTCCTGAACCTGAATGCAGGAACATATACTGTAAAATTACAGATCCTGGGAAGTAAAGAGATCCGTCTTCAGGTTGAAGTTAAAACAGGAGAGGATGTGACGCTGGATTATCAGCTTACAAAAGAAAATATCCAGGCCATCCAGGAAGTTGTAATCATGAAAAATACCAATAGATTTTCTAAAAAAGAAAGTGGTTTTGTTGCAAGGATGCCTTTGAAAAACCTGGAAAACCCTCAGGTATACAATACCGTTACCAAAGAACTTTTTCAGGAGCAGGTAGCTGTAGATCTTGGAAGTATTTCTAAAAATGTACCGGGAGCGGGAATACCAATGATTGCCAATCAGGGAAGAGTGACGTTCCGTTCAAGAGGATTTGAAACAGAACCTAATGCCCGAAATGGGGTGGCAGGAGCTGCGTTTTCAGTAATTGACCCTGTGAACCTTGAACGTATAGAAGCTATTAAAGGACCTTCCGCAACTTTATTTGGTAAAAGTGTTGCCAGCAGCTACGGCGGCGTGTACAACCGTGTAACAAAAAAGCCCTATAACAACTTTGGTGGAGAAGTAGGCTATGTGGGGGGAAGCTGGAATTATAACCGTTTGACGATGGATCTTAACACACCCATCAATAAAGACAGAACTGCTCTTTTCCGTCTGAATGCAGCAGGAACTTTTGAGAAAAGTTTTCAGGATATAGGATTTACCAATTCTTTGGCAATTGCTCCCAGCTTTTCTTATCAGATCAATGACCGTATGTCGCTTTTATTGGATGTAGAGTTCAATCAGGCAAAAGGAACTTCTGTAGTACGTTTTAATCCTTATACGGGAAGTAACAAAACTCAGTCTATTGCGGATATGAAGTTTCCTTACTACAAAAACTTTCTGAGTGATGATCTGGCCTATGAAACTCAGATGATGAATATCTTTGCCCAGCTGAACTATAAAGTTTCAGAAAACTGGACTTCCCAGACCATTGTATCCCGTGCGAGATCTACCATTAACGGATATATTTCTGCCATTAACGGTAAGACAGACTCTACTGCAAGTGCTCAGGTAATGGTAGGAACTACGTCGTTTATCGCAACCAATATTCAGCAGAACTTCATCGGAGATTTTCGTATCGGACGTTTTAGAAACAGAATGGTGGTAGGATTGGATTATTATAACAATTCCAATCATTTTGACCGTTATCATACTAACACTAAAGTGTTTAATTTCGTTCACCCTTCGGCAGATTTCAGAGTTAATCAGAATACGATTGACGCTCTTACGGCAACTTCTGCTTTCAGAAGAGAAAACAATAGTGACAATACCTATGCTGCTTATGTTTCGGATGTATTCAATATTACAGACCGCCTTATGGTAATGGGAAGCTTGAGGATAGACCGATTTCAGTTCAAAGGAGTATATGATATTACCACAGGAGAAATAAAAGGAGGGTTAAGTAACAGTGGAGTACAGTCTGGACCCTATGGACAGACTGCGCTTTCTCCTAAAATGGGAATCGTATATGAGGTATTGAAAAATAAAGTGTCTTTATTTGGGAACTATATGAATGGCTTTAATAACGTCAGTGGTGTTGATATCAATGGAAACTCATTCAAGCCGGAATATGCCAATCAGCTGGAACTTGGAGTAAAAGCGGATATTTTTGATCACAGGCTTGTTGGAACATTAAGTTATTATAACATCAAAGTAGATAATGTTCTGAGAACAAATCCTGACGATATCAATTACTCAATACAGGATGGAACCCAGCTGAGCAAAGGATTTGAAGCAGAATTGACTGCCAATCCTTTTGATGGATTCAATGTTGTGGCAGGTTATGCTTATAACGACAGCAAGTTTACCAATGCCAATCAATCTGTAAATGGTTTAAGACCTGCATTATCGGGCCCGGCTAATATGTTTAACTTCTGGGTCAGCTACAGAATTCCTGAAGGTAAGTTAAAAGGCCTTGGAATAGGCGGAGGTGGAAATATGGGATCATCTTCCTATCAGACAAATACACAAACGGCAAAAGTGATTATACCTTCTTACAAAATGTTTGATCTGGGGATTTTCTACGATCAGCCAAAATATAGAGTAGGACTGAAGTTTGATAATATTACCAATGAAAAAGCGTGGTCTGTTCGTTTAACACCTCAGGCGCCTTCCCGTTTTCTTGGAAGTGTTTCACTGAAATTCTAAAATTATATTTTAAATTAATAAATAGAAAGCCCGGATTCATAATCCGGGCTTTCTGCTTTTATATGAGGCCTGTCTGAACTTTTGTTTTTATAGATTTTCTAACGAAAAAGTTTAAACCAACCTATGATTAAAAAAGAATCAGTTGATCCAGAGGCAGTAATTGTTTCGGTAACGTATTTTTCCATAGGGACTTCCCTGAAAAGTTCCCGGAGTATTGTCATACCAGTCTTGCCTGATCACATAAAGCCCCGGAAGAGTAGGCTTAAAAACCGCCTGATGATTCTCATCAACAGGAATGTTCTTTTCCCAGTTTTCAGGATTAAATATTCTCAGCATCGTCCCTTTCTCGGCAGGTTTCATATTTCGATAAGGAGAAATGGTGTAAATGCCTTCTTTTTCCTGAAGAATAATATCCAGAAATTGAGCCGGTGAATCATTAGCAGAATATTTCCCAACATAATAGGCTCCGGACATAAAATCAATTGGGCGAACATTTTCCTGAGGATTTTTTGAGCGGATAAGAACAGGCTGCTGTTCATTCATTCCCAGAATTCGGTATACCCCTTCTTTATCAGGAGTGAAAGTACCCTCCCAGTGATCTCCTTTCTGCAGTAATTCAAGCTTCATTTTTTCTCCTTTAGCAGTAAGAATAAAGAAATGAAAATTTTTGATCTCCTGAAACTCAGCCCCGGTAGTACGGTGTCTTTCGCTGAGGTCATCGATAAAGCCGTAAAACATCTGTACTTTCACCGGGTCTTTTAGTTTTCCTGATCCGTGAATTTCCATCCAGTAAGCACTTGCTTTTGTAAATTGCGGAAGAAGAAAAATAGCTGTAAATAAGAGCAGAGAAAGTATCGTTCGTAATTTATACATTTTGATAGAATCGTATTTAAAGGGCAAATTTAGTAAAAAAGCAAAATATCAAAATGACTGTATTGATTAACTGTGTTCATCACCAAGAATAATAAATCACTTTTACGATCAAATTGCCACAATATATCAATACTGTGGCAATCGGGGTTTATGGACTGGTTTTATTTATTAAGAAGCTTTTAGGCTCCGCTTTTACACATCGCGTCCCATGTAGTCCAGAAATGAGCATTAATGGCTCCTATAGGAGGATTGGTGCTGTCTGCAACAATGCCTACCATTGAAGCGCAATTGGAATTACAGCCAATTTCATTATGACTTCCCGGTTGAGGTGGAATCTGACGCCATGTACCCGTTGAGCCGCTTAGTAATTCTACTTTTATTTCAAAGATTCCTGATAGGTTAGGGGTCTTAATTTGCTTTGTAGGATCCTCGCTTGAAATAGTGTCACTCCAGTTTCCCTGTGAGAAAGTGACACGCCATGTAGAAATCATTCTGGAAGTATCATTTTGAGGAGAAAGATATACCCAGAATTGTGCTCCTCCACCAAGTTGTACCTGGCCGGATGAATTTACGTTTACGCTTGTTGTTGACATATTAAATTGATTTTAGGTGATTAGTTTGTACTTCAAAGTAACAAAGAACAAAAGAGATTTTTTATAGTATAAATAACCAATAGTGGAATCAGGTATAAATACGGAGAAATGGAAAATTAAAATGGGAGGGTATATTTTAAGAATTGATTTTAGAGTATCATCAGTTGGAAAAGTAAAAGTATTTGGGGGGAATAGATAAAGATTTTATGGAAATCTTCGGGATGTGAGATTGAGCCTTTATTATTTTTTTATAAAAAAATAAGCCTGTGCTAAATTAGCACAGGCTTTACTTTTCTTTGCAGAGAGGAAGGGATTCCAATATGTAGATTTATTGATTGATTATTAGTGATTTATAGGTTGGGTTTGTGTGAAAAAACAGATGTTTTTTAATCATTTACTCAAATGTTCAGACCGCAATATAGAATTTAAGATTAATAGTTCTTGATTTTGCTCTATTTGTGCTTTTTTTGAAGTTCAATTAGTAAATTTTCTTTTTCATCTGCAGTTAAATTATTGTAATAGTTGATGTCAATATTTTCAAGTGTAAGAAGATATGAAATTCTGTTTTCTAGTTTATTAATCTCTTCATCGTAATACTTGTTAATTTCTGAATAATAGATTTTTTTTAACTTATATTTTTCTGAAAATAAAACAGTATTCATTAATTGCAACACAGCCTCTTTGTCGTTTAATAATTTATTGTAATCCCACTTACTAGGTAAAGTAAAATCAAATTCATTGATAGTATTCTTAATCTTGTCCTTACTTTTGTAATTCTCATTAAGTAGTAATTTATTAAAAAACATTTTACAATATGTTATTTTACCTATTTGATCATTTATGATTTTTGATTTTAACCCAATGCTATCATAACGATATTTATAATTATTCAATATACTATCCATTTTCGCCATATTGTTAGATTGACAAAAACTGAAATAAAAGGGATAAAATAAAAATAAAAGTAATAATTTCATGATTACGTTTTGATCAAATATACAATTATTCGAATATTTATATTTTACGGGTTTCTGTAAGGTCTTATTTTGATTCAATAAAACTATATATATTACTAGGTTTTAGAAAACGTATTCCCTCTAAATTTCAGAGGGAATTTTCGTCCCTATACATAGTGTGTTAACATGCTTTGCTCAGTAATTACAATTTTAATTATGCTTTATCCCTACAGGAAAGGCATCAAACTAAAGCAAAGAGAAATTTATAATAGCCGTCGTTACAAAATAATTAACAATTATATTGCAATAGCCTGCTCAACTTCATTAATTGTTTATTGCCTCATGGTGTAATCTCACCATGTCTATGCACATTCAAAAGTAGAGTTTTTGGTTAATAATTTATTGTTGTCGTTGTAATAATTTTGTTGGAATGTGGGAAACTCCATAGCCTGAGCTTGGGTGAGTTTTCCATATTTCAATAAAAAATCCCTTGGTGTAAGATATTGGAGAGCCTTGTGTGGGCGCTCATTATTATACATCCACATCCAGATTTGCGCATAATTTCTCATCTGTTTTATGTTCTCAAAGAGATAGACATCTAAGAATTCTGTACGGAAAGTTCTGTTGAATCTTTCTACCAAAGAGTTTTGTGTCGGTTTTCCAGGTTGAATATAATGAAGGGTAATTTCATTTTTACCGCACCAATCTTTTAATTTTTCTGCAATAAACTCCGGACCATTATCAACTCTTATTTTTTCCGGTTTTCCGCGCCAGTCGATCAGTTGTTCTAGTTGAGAAACTACCCGCGCAGAAGGTAAACTGGTGTCAATCGTAATATTCAAAATTTCTCTGTTAAAATCATCAATGATATTCAAGCTTCTGACGCTTTTACCATTCTCTAAAGTGTCATGCATAAAGTCCATACTCCACGTTACATTCGGATAAATCGGTCGAAGCAAAGGTTCTTTTACCCGTGCCGGAAGACGTTTTTTTCGCTTGCTTCTTAAATTCAGTTTCATCGATTTATAAATCCTGTAAACCCGTTTATGATTCCACCAAAATCCCAAGTTTCTTAAACGGTGGTACATCGTCCAAAACCCCCATGTTTGGTGTTGCTCAGCAAGGAAAAACAGCTCATCCCGAATCTTGTCGTCTTCATTGTTCTGCTTCTTTTTATAGTAAAATACCGAACTGCCTATAATGAAAAGTCTACACGCATTCCGAGTGCTTATTCCGTGTTCTGATCCGGAATAAACAACCAGTTCCCGTTTCTCGGAAGGTGTTAAAACTTTTTTGCAATCACATCTTTCATCACAACATTTTCCAACGTAAGTTCAGCTACGATTTTTTTGTACTGCGAAAGTTCCTTTTCAAGTTCCTTCATTTTAGAGAGTTGCTGCACATCCAATCCACCATATTTACTCTTCCAGTTGTAAAAGGTCGGTTGGCTGATACCGTAATCCCTGCAAATCTCATTGACTGTTTTACCCTGATTTTGTTCAGATAAAATCTTGATGATCTGAACTTCTGAAAATTTACTGTTTTTCATAGTATTCCAAATTTAAAAACTATATTTTTAAGTGCTATAGTTTTTAGGGAAGATTACAATGGTAGCTATGCTTTGCTGGGCTTTAAAATTCAAGTGTTCCGAATTAGGTTTTTATATTTGCATTTCTGGAATGACTCCCGTTATTATATTTTCACTTTACTTTTATAAAGCTACATATGAAGTTGTGCCTGAAAAACAGTAGATTTTATTTCTTGACCAAATCCTGCATTCCGTAATGCTGTATTGCTTTTTGTTTTAATGGGTTTTTACTCCATTCTTCCCATTCACCGGTATAAGGATTGTATCCACATTTTAAGGGTTTAGAAACATCCAAACCTTCTGTATTGGTATCAGTTTGTTCCGTATAAGCTCTGCAATCTGTGCAGATATAACGAAATTCACAATCTTTGCAGACTTCAATACTATCTTTGGTTAAGTTCCAATATTTCTTGAATTCAGCATGATTTAATGCATCTTCCAATGTTGTATCTCTTATGTTTCCAAAACTTTGAGACATTGAAGGGCAATTTTTGATATTCCCATCCTTATCGATTGAAATTTTGTTATTTAAGCATGAATTAACAAAGTGTGATTCCTGATAAAACTGTGCATTGCATGAAAAAAAACAAGAATTAATCGCTCCACAGGATGTTAATGGTGTTTTCTTGATATAGTTTACTAAATCTGAATTCTCATTTTTTTCAAGAGTTGAGTTATGAATAAATATTTTAGTAAGTATTGGATATTGGTGTTTTAAACCACTCAACTTGTTTACATCGAAAACTAAGTCAGAAGTAAATGAAATTGAAATTGAAATAATTGCTGTTTCAGTTGCTATTTTATTTATTAATTCAGAAAACTGTTGTAAAGAAACATTAGTATACAAACTAATATGTATTGCTTGAATTTTCAATTTTTTTAGCTCTCCAATATAATTTTCTAATCTTTCAAATGAAGAAATTTCTAAAATACAATTCATTACATCATTGAGATATGATTTATTGAAATCATTGTATATAAATTGATGAGGAGTATTAGTATAAAATGCAAATTCATTCTCAATCAAAAATTTTATGTATGAATCAAAAA
Organism: Chryseobacterium sp. MEBOG06; assembly: GCF_021869765.1. NCBI lineage: Bacteria > Pseudomonadati > Bacteroidota > Flavobacteriia > Flavobacteriales > Weeksellaceae > Chryseobacterium > Chryseobacterium sp. MEBOG06. Next base: position 954,038 of record NZ_CP084580.1, read on the forward strand.
TCTCTATCGAATCAGATTGAAGAGAATCTTTTATTTCCGATATAGAGAAATCATTCAACATATCAATAACCTCAGACATCGTATCAGGTATCTGATAATACATTTGTCTTTGAGTGTCAAGTATTAGTGCGAATTTTTTACCTACAACTATTTTACAAGATGAAAATAATTTTAAATACATTTTAGCTCTTTATTGAATTTTTACAATGGGTTTATAGTATTTACCAACATAAAATACATTATTTTCTTTTTTCAAAACCTGTGCTTGATAAATAGGGACTTTCTGTGCTTTTTTCATCAATATTGATGTGTCAATTTTCATTTTAAGATAAAATTATTAGTGTTGAAACATTAAATATTTAACAATATCTTCTTCGATAAACAAGCCATATTCTTCAAGCCCACCAAATTGACCTTGTGGGTTGACTTCAAGAAAGTAATAATTATTACTTATATCTCTTATCATGTCAATTGAACCTGTATGTAGATTTAAACTTTTCATGAATTTAATGAGGCTTAATTCAATCTCATTTGGAAGTTCACATTTCATAATTCTATTTGGCTTATTAAAATCATATAACCTAAAATCAGTATTTGTTTTAGAATTATTAGAAGAGAATATAGCATAACTATAGATGGTTTCTAAAAAATAAAAAATTCTTATTTCAAAATCTTTAATTATGTTGTTTTGAAAAAGAGATGGAAAGTAAATATTATCTTGTCTTTTTACATCTTCATCATCTATAATTGTAGTGTAAGTCCCCAAAATTTCATTCCCTTTCTCAAAAAAATAAGGATTGTTTAGATTCTTTGTAATTATACTCCTTTTATTTGATTCATAAAATTCATTCAAAAAAAGTTTACTATTTGTAACAATACTATTAGGAATATTTAAACCAGCTTGAACTGCCTTTTGTAACTGAGTTGATTTTGATGGATATGGTTGAATAAATGGAGGGGTATTTATCCATCTTTTTGATGTAATATTATTCATGAAATATGAAGACAATGATTCAAACTCCTCTCTCAAATATCTATCTTCATCGGGATTTTGTGAAAAAACAAATTTGTAACTCAGCCATCGTCTATACCAAACTACTGTTATATCTGCAATAACTTCATCATCGAAATAAATATATTTTTGATTTACATCAATAAAAAAAGACTTTTCTAAGAGGTCAGAGCCATATATAACTCTATATTTTGCATTATAATTATCTAATTTAGTTATGATATTTTGTGTTGGTATATCAAACTTTTCTGACAAAATTAAAATCATAAAATCTCAATTAGATTAAACTGTATTTGTTTTTTGTTTAAAGTAGTAAATAGCATTTTTACAAAACCATATTTTTCATTATAATAGAAAATGGTTTTAGTATCTCCAATCTGAGGTATTGTTGTTTTTGCTTGTATTTCTATGCATGAAATTTTCTCATCCTTAAATGTATAAGATATTTCCCTTACTGCTTTATACTTTGTTGATGCAGTTAATAGATAACCTTCATAATTTAATCCTAATCTGTTACCCCAATCTTTTCCAAAAGAAACAGAATAATCCCACTCATTTTTATCCTTTATATAATAAGGAAAAGCATTTAGTTCTAGAATCTTGAAATAATCAGAACGTGGAGGGTGTAACCATAAAGAATTGCTCTTTCTAGTAAAACCCGTTACTTCATAATGGTTTATTATAGTTTTATCCCCATCCATCTTTTCGAAACTTCCTGTACATTCATCATAAGAATGGCAATAATCAAATAGTAACTGCTCTTGGTTACTCATGAAAAAACGTGAATTATATTCTAACCGGAGTATATTCTTATTAAAAACTGTGTCTTTTGATTCAATCTTATAAATCAAAACCTTACTGTCATTTTGGTCTATAAATGGGTTATACACTTTTTGTGATAACACCACCTGTCCTGAATAGAAAGAAAAATTAATAAAAAAGAGGAAATATATTAACTTCCTCTTATTTTTTTTTAAGCTAGTAAAAAAAGGACTACCAATCATATGTCCATGTACCACTTGTAGGAGTCCAAGCTCCAGTACTTGTATTTGTATCCGATGTACATCCTCCTGTACAACTTTGAGTAGTAGGAGTGGGTACAGAGGGATGAAAATTAGTACCATCTGTAATTCCATTGGCACCAGCTTTAATTGTTTTTAACTCTTTAAGTGAGAGTTTTTTTAATTTTTTTAAATCTTTCATCAGAAATTGAATTTGTTGTATAACGAATATATGAATTAATACCTACCCAATTAAAATTATTAGATTATTTTTCAAACAAATTTATTATGTTAAATTTCACATTGGATGAAGATTTTGGTTTTATCCAGAATGTGAAAGCACATTTAAACACCGGAACCACTTATATATGTAGTTCAAGCTACTATATGAACGACAAGCCCCTCCTGTAGGTTTAGTTTTGGTAATGCCCACTCTTTTTGAAATCGGGCTTATCCCTATTTATCTGAAAAAAGATAAAATATTTTTGGTTTGGAGGTTTTTTGAGAGATATAGCAGTCAGTTTTGAACCTGAAAAGGTAGTGAAATTAGAAATAAATATCTTTGTTATATAAGAAATATAGGGAAAATGTGGGGAAGAAAACTTTACTAAAAAATAAAACCCACTGATTATAGTAGGTTTTATTTAAAATTAGCAGAGAGGAAGGGATTCGAACCCTCGATACAGTTACCCGCATACTACCTTTCCAGGGTAGCTCCTTCAACCACTCATGTTACCTTTACTTAAATGTACTCCTATTTATATGCCTTTTTCTTATATTTGTCCAACCCTATAATAAAATGGACATTGGACATTTATGTTCCTGTGTAATTATGTTATTAATTGTATATGTAAATCATGATTGAAACTAATAGTTATTCTGCTTTAAATCTCTTCAATTTTGAACATGAAGAACTGCAGATGAATTCATTGGATATAAGCTCTTTCCTCAGCATCAAAATGTAATTTTCATCAGTACAGAAGATGATCCAACTTCTACCAGTATTTCAATTAAGAAGCCTATTTCAAAGATCATTCAAGATACTGATAAAGATATTAGTCTATTAAATCATCTAAAGTTTATTTTTGAAGTAGACACCAACCTGACAAATCCTGATAACATTTTCAATGTACTAGCAAGAGATCTGAAAAGTAATCCAACAGATTTAATTGTAGTTGATGCTTTTACTGATATTTTTAGTGGTGATATTAATTCCAGTACAAAAGTAAGAGAGTTTTTAAACCAGTTTAGTAAAATAGCTAAAACATACAATTGTCTAATTCTCTTTCTTCATCATACAGGAAAGAAAGTTAGTAAATTTTCTGCTTCCAAAGATAATGTATTAGGCTCACAAGCATTTGAAGCTAAGATGAGAGTTGTACTTGAGTTAAAACCATTTCCAAATGATGAAAACCTAAGAACTCTGACCATTACCAAAGGTAATTATATCTCTTCTAAGCTAAAAAAATATTCTAAAATCCTTTCTTTTGATGAAGATACTCTATTGTTTTCTGACACTGGGAAGTTTACCAAAAGATAATGATGCTTCTTCTCATAAAGGAATAAGTGATATTAATAGTACTTTTGATAAGTTAAATAAAACTCTGAAAAACTTAGGTAAATAATGTATTACAACCATAATTTAAGAACTGATTTGCAAGAATGGAAAAATAGACTTGCCAGAGCTGAGTATGCTCAATTAGGAAATCAGCTTAACTACTTTGTTAACAATGTTGAAGGTAATAAAATATTACATGGATTTCTTTTAGGATTAATTAATCAATATAACTTTGATATAGAATATTTTGATGTGAAATTTAAAGACAGGGGTGGAGTATTTCATAATACTAGTTATAAAAATGATGCTGAACAGCCTGCTTTTTGTTATCAACTGCTTAAATATCTGCATCATTTATTAGGTAATTATAATATTCATCATACACATCTGTTTGGCAGCTATGATAGAGCTAAAAATATTATCATTGATGATATAGTAACTTCTATAGTCTATTTCTTTCATGATAAATTAGATAAGTCTAATTCAACCATCTATTTGCTTGAAAAGAATAAAAGAAGAGTTGAATGGTTTACAAAATCAAATCTTGCAAGCAAGTATAAGAATGCTCAAAAGGAATTTGAGGACATTCTGGAAGAAGATTTAAGATTGTTTTTATTTGACCAAGGAATAGACTATCCATTTTCTACCCCAAAATCAGCATCTGGAAGGACTGATATAGTTGGTGCATTAGATACAGAAGATCCTTTGATAATTGAAATCAAAATATTAGATAAAGATAAAGGGTATGGATTAAATAGAATAAAATCTGGCTTTCATCAGATTGTTAAATATACAGAAGATTATAGTAAAGATGTAGGCTATTTGGTACTATATAACTTTGATAAAATCAGATATGATTTCAGGTTTAATGAGAGTAATAGTATTTTCCCACCTAAGTTGGTCTTTAACAATAAGGTTTATTACTTTATAGTGATTGATATGTATGATGGTGAAACTGCCAGTAAACTGGGGGAAATCAAGAGAATAGAAATAACTGAAAATGATATAATCAAACCAGATTAATTGAATCAGATAATATAAATAAAACCATTCTTACTTAGGAATGGTTTTACGGGATTGCTTAAGTCTAAGTGTAAAGAATTTATTGAGTATTCAAAATGTTCCCATGTATCATAATTTGTGTACATAATAGTTTATTTCATAATTTGATGAGTAAATATAATATTTTACTTTATAAGTAAAAAATGGTTTTCCGTAAAGGGTAGTATTATTTAATTTTTTTGCGTAAGTCACTACTAAATTTTAAATAACTCAACTGATTCCTGTTCTGATTTTTTGATCACTGTCATGTGGTTCTCTCTACTGTCAACATCAGACTTATGTTTGAATAGATCAACTTCTCATGTCTTTTGTTGAGATTGATTTCTTTAGCTATGTGTATAAATAATCAAGATATAACACGTCAAGTTTTGGCGCATTCCAGATATAGCTTTGCTTTAGTAACATTAAAACAAAATATTAATTGCTAAAACACAGCTTATGAAGAAACTATTTGATGATGAGTGGAGTGATGATCTTTCTGAATTTAAGGTCATTTCCATAGAAGATTTAAACTAGGGATTTGTAGGAGATAAAAATGCTTTGGGTGACCATATAATCAATAAAGATAACTCCCCTGATTACAGAAGCCCATTCCATGACTACAGAAATACTCCTTTAGGCTATTCTTATCTTACAGATAATCCAGTATCTGTATTTGCTTCAACAGGAGTCAATGACAAAGGAGAAAAAGGATATGAGTATTATGCAGAAGTTCTTCCTAGTGAAACAGGTTCACAGGTATATGGAAGCTATCAGGCTAATGCAAGAAAGAAACAGGCTTTATTTCTGTTCTATGAAAAACCTAATCCTAACAAATCAAACTTTTCTGGTGATTTTTACATTGCCAAGATGGGAGATTACTTTGTACAGCTCTTCAAGAGATTTCCAGAACCATTACCCTCCAATGTAAATGGTCAGTTTTTCAGGAATATTACCTCTATGGAAGATGAAGCTGCCTACTTGACACAGCTAGCTTATACTTTTGAGAAGGATAAAATAGATGCTACCCTTGTCCATCAGGCTTTAATGAGAGAATATCAGTTTTATACAGGAGACAGAAGATTTGAAGAGATCATAGGAAATATTTCATCTATTCCTGCTGATGCTATTGGATGGTGTGCTGAACAATTAGAAGTCTTTAAGCCTACTGAGAAAAATTATAATCCTGAAGCTAAAGACTATTCTCCATTGGTTCCTATTATAGGTGGTATTACAGTTCCTGTTAATATAAATAAGGCTGCTCAATTCTTTGAGAACTTGGGAGACAATCCTTTTGTTCAAGGAGCTGAAGTTGCCTTTTCAAAGGTTTGGTCAATGGTAAAACAGGCAGCAAACAAAGTTAAAGAAGCTTCTATAGACCATCTTCCTGATGCTTTTAAAAAGCTGGTTAATAAGATTACAGGAGTCATTACTGATATTAAATCCTTTCTTACCAATATAACAGATGATCTTAGTGACATGGTAAAACAAGGGGTAGAGGTCCTTAAATTAGCTAATGCCTTCTATTGCGGTGTTAATAGTGGTCTAATTAGTCTTATACAATGTTTGCTTTATATTTTAGAGTTTCTTTTACAGCCTACAACAACTTTTTCTTATCAGCAGTATCTTGAAAGAAGAGACTTGATGGAAAAAGCAGAAGATGTATTGGATTGGGTAACAGAGAATGTTCCTAAGTTCTTGCAGGGAGTTAAAGACCTATTCAAAGCTAGTGGAAACATTTCTCAATCTGATATGGAAGGAATACTGGATAAGATGAAAGAATACTTTGGTGATGTTTCAAGATATACAGTAGCTTTCTATGCAGGTATTTTTGCCTTTGAGCTACTAATTAACATCCTGTTACTTATCTTTACAGAGGGCGCAGGTAATGTCGTAAAAGGAGCTACTTATGTACAAAAAGCAGCAAGTTTATTAAAGGTTCTGGCAAGAGAAACTGTTTCTGTGGCTACATTAGGAATTACAGATTTACTGGCTTTTCTTTCAAGATTTATTATTAGATTTGGAAAGGCTTGTGCTAAAGGGTTTAGAGGTTTTATCAAGTTTGTTGAAGAGTTACTGCAAGGCGCTAAAAATGGTGTTAAGGCTGAGGACTTAGCCATGACAGCAGAGGAAATTGAAGAAATTGTATTAAGAGGAAAAAAAGCTCAAAGCATTTTCAATATTCTTGCTAGTGCCAGAATAGGTTTTAAGAAGCTTGGTATTGAGATTCTGGCTAAAGCTGATGGTTATCTTTTGAAGTGGAAGGAAAAACCTATCTTCAAAGGTGATTTCAAAGAGGTCAATGCTTTCTGGAATAAGACTCTGAAACCAAAGTTAGGTACTGGAACAGGAGGAATTTTAAAATATCTTGAAGTCCTCTCCAGAAATATGGTTGCTCAAGAGCATAATATGTCCTGTGCTGCTGCATGTATTAGGCAATTAGCTAAAGATCATGGAATTGAACTAACTGAAAAAGTTATTAGGGAGTTTGCAAGAACTACTGAAGAAATGGGAACTTTTCCTGATGGAATTTTAGATGGACTGAAAAAGGTATTTAAAGATAAAGAAATTGAAGCTGGTATGTTTTATAATCCAAAAATTACTGATATTGATATGGCAAAGGCTATTTCAGAAGGTGGTAGCTGGATTACTATAGTTAGACCTAGTGGAAGCATTCCTCATGCTATTATCATAGATAAAATTCAAGATGGGAAAGTCTTCATTAGAGACCCTTGGCCTATTGAAGGTATTAACAAAGGGAAGGGAGTAGAAGCTGTTATTAATGAAGCAGAATTTGCCACTATTTGGGCTCAAGGAGGAAATTATGCATTTAAAGTAAAATAAGTATTATGCTAAAAGATATTAAAAACGAATTAGAGGAATTGGGGTATAATTCCAATGTAAGAATTATTGATAACAAAGAATGTCTTTACTCTTATATAGAAGGTAATTTAAATTCTGTTTTCTTTATTAAAGATGTTGATAAAAAACTAAAAATAGAATATTTCACTGGACAGATTCCTGTTGAAAAAGAATTTAAAACCATAGAAGAACTCATGAAGTTTGTAAGACAAGTTTTCCCTTTAGAAGGATAAATAAACCCTACTTAATTAACTTTATATGTATTAGAATTGAGTATTTAAGTAAAACCGAATATATCCAGTAATGTCTTATCCTCATTCTGAGTTTCACCTTTGTATTGCTTATAGATTTTCTCAGTATCAAAATCAGATTTTTGAAGCTGTAGAAATAAAAAAGCCTGATTAATTTCATTCTTAATCAGGCTTAGTTGAGAGTTGATGAACTTATTATGTTCATTAGGTGGATGTGCTTTCTGTTTGGTATTCTGCCAATGTGTTGGATTTATGAATAACCCTATGGCAAACTGTTTCCTTTGATCCTGGTATGTTATTCTGCAAAATAGAGGTGCTAAACCAACCTTATTAATTCTGCTTTTAGATATAACAAATAAGATATTTAACTTGTTTATCTCCATTACTTTTATAGTTTTTAACTTATTGATTATTATTGTTTTAATATGCAACCTCAAGAAATAATATGCAACCTTTTATACAACCTGTAAATGAGGTTTCACTTGATTAATGAGAACATAAGAAAAATTGTATTTAAGGATACAGAAGAGTATAACGGATCAGTCTCAAAAGTTGGGGGGAATGTTTAGTGGTTATATCTTTGTCTTATGCTAAGCGATTACAACCTTCTTAAATTTTTACTTCCAGAATTTCTAGTTGAACACTTTAATATCCTCAAAGCAGAAGAACATTCTGGTGAACTTCATATTTATTTTGAAGAAAAAAGCAGTATTCCTGAGGAATTTAAAGAAAGACTGCTGGAATCAAAAGGCTTTTTACCTGAAATTATTGTAGATGATTACCCGTTAAGGGGTAAAATCGTAAAGCTTCACGTGAAAAGAAGAAGATGGACCGATAAGTCTTCAGGAGAAATCCTTCAAAGAAACTGGCAGGTTGTAGCTAAGGGAACGCGCATGACAAATGAATTTGCCGTCTTCTTAAAAAAAATTAGCAGACACTAAAGCTCTCTCTATCAAAGTTATAGCAGGATTTTTTGGTATCAAGGGTAAGACCTTCCAGAGACAATACAAGAATAAACTCAGCGAATATCATAGCTGGGAACAAAAACCTCATGCAGAAGACTGGATCATTTATCCTGAAAATCTCTCAGCATCCCTATCCTTAGACGAAGTTGCTTTATCTGATGGAGAACTGTATACCGTTCTTACCTCCAAAAGAGCCAAAGGGAGAAAAGGAAGTATTGTTGCAATTATAAAAGGGACTCAGAGTGATTTTGTCATCGCGCATCTTTTAAAAATCAGCAGGAGACTTCGGATGAAGGTAAAGGAAATAACTTTGGATATGGCGGGCTCCATGAAGCGTATTGCTAAAAGATGCTTTCCTAATGCAGTATAGGTGATCGACCGCTTTCATGTTCAAAAGCTTGCTCTGGAAGCCCTTCAGGAAATCAGGATCAAACATCGTTGGGAAGCCCTTGAAATGGAAAATAAGACTCTTGAAGAAGCCTCTGAAGAGCAAATTTTAAAGACGGAAGTATTTGAAAATGGAGATTCCCGCAAACAGCTTCTGGCAAGAAGCAGGTATCTGCTTTACAAGAGCCGGGAAAAATGGACGCTGTCCCAGAGGCAAAGAGCTTCCATCCTTTTTGCTCAATATCCTGATCTGGAAAAAGCGTATGGATTAACGGATGGCCTTAGAAAGATCTATAATCAGCCTATTACAAAATCTGTGGCTATGACTAAACTTGCGCATTGGTTTAGAAAGGTTGAAGAAGCAGGTTTTAGATCTTTTTCCACCTTAAGAAAGACCATAATGCACCATTACAGAGATATTCTAAATTATTTTGATAAAAGAAGCACTAACGCAGCGGCTGAATCTTTCAATGCTAAAATTAAAAACTTCAGGATGCAGCTCAGAGGGGTGAAGGACAGATCGTTTTTTCTATTCAGATTAACCAAACTTTTTGCTTAGTCCCCAACTTTTGTACCTGATCCAGTATAACTACTTAAAAGTAATGAAGTTATAAAACAAAAAAGTCTCAAGTAAAAACTTAAGACTTTTTATTGCAGAGAGGAAGGGATTCGAACCCTCGATACAGTTACCCGTATACTACCTTTCCAGGGTAGCTCCTTCAACCACTCGGACACCTCTCTTTTTGAGATTGCAAAAATAGTGTATTTTCTTTAATATCCAAATTATTATTGCAATTAATCAGTAATTTCTCCACAAAGGCTTCTTGTAAAGTTATCAGCGAAGCTTCCTGAGTAGCTTGGATTGCCTATAAGGTGCATCGCTTTGGTAATCGCTGTTTCTGCAGTCATATCTCTTCCGCTGATAGCACCTATTCTGGAGAAAATATTACTGTTTTCATACTTTCCAAATGAGATGCCTCCTGATATACATTGGCTTACTACTACAATTTCAGTTCCGTTATTTCTGATTTCCTGAAGGGTTTCCTGAGTTTTTTCACTACTAAAAATGGTTCCCGAACCAAAAACCTGCAGAATAAGGACCTTCATTTTGGGGATTTCTTTGAAGTGGCTCAGGTGCATCCCCGGAAAAATTCTCCAGAATAAAATATCTTCAGAAATATATTCATCCACATGAAATTCTATTCTCGGATCACAACGGAATAAGTTGTCTTTAAGAATATTTAAATGAACCCCCGACTGTCCCAATATAGGATAATTCGGACTAGAATAGGCATCAAAATACTCAGCAGAATATTTCAGCGTTCTGTTTCCTCTTAATAATTTGTACTCAAAATAAATCGCAACTTCCTGAATAACTGCTTCGTCATTCTCATAAAGACTGGCATAATAAAGGCTTGTCAGAAGGTTTTCCTTGGCGTCAGTTCTCAGATCTCCAATAGGAAGCTGAGAACCGGTCATGATGACAGGCTTTCTCAATCCTTTTAACATGAAGCTTAGTGCAGATGCGGTATAAGACATCGTATCCGTTCCGTGAAGAATCAGGAAACCATCGTAATCATTGTAATTTTTAAGAATATAATTGGCGATAATCCTCCATTCTTCAGGCCCCATATCTGAAGAGTCCAGCGGTTTAGCAAAAGGATGAACGAAAACCTCACATTCCATGAGCTTCATTTCAGGCATCTTTTCAAATATATTTCCAAAATCAAAGGCACGGAGACTTCCGGTTTCGTAATCTTTTTCCATTCCGATGGTTCCACCGGTGTAGATGAGCAGGACTTTTCGCTTCATGTATTATTTTTAAGTAAGAATTGGAGCCTAATCAAGGTTCATAGCCCAAAATTACGTTAATTTGCAAAGATTTGAAAATGAATGAAAGATTTAGCACAAACTTTTGAGTATTTAAAACAATTTTTAACAGAAGAAAGACTTGCGAAAATTGAACATTTCTCCCAGGAAAGCTCAGATTTTGTTCTTCCGGTAGTAGAAGATGTTTATCAGTTTCGAAATGCAGCAGCCATTGTACGCTCTGTAGAAGCTTGTGGTTTTCATAAAGTGGTGGCGTTACAGGAGGAGTATAGTTTTGAACCTAATCTTCGGGTAACCAAAGGAGCTGATACCTGGGTTGAGGTAGAAAAACTTCCCCGTAGTATGGAATCTTTTCAGAAGATTAAAGATAGAGGGTACAAAATTGTTGCAGTTTCCCTGGAAAACAACGCTAAAATGCTGCCCGAGTATGAAATTACCGAACCTATTGCTTTAGTTTTCGGAACAGAGATGGAAGGTGTCTCTCAGGAAATTCTGGATTTTGCAGATGAGACCCTGGCGATTCCCATGTATGGTTTTACAAGAAGCTTTAATGTTTCTGTAGCCGCTTCAATTTGTATGTATGAATTGAAACAAAAGCTTATAAAATCTGATATTGATTATAAATTAGATAAAGAAAAGCTTTTAAGAATGAAAATTCTATGGGCGGTAAATTCCATAAGAAGCGGCCAGCAGATCTTTGAAAAATATCTCAGAGAGAATAATATAAAGATGTAATGGTTCGGTCTTTAATATGATGACGAACTTATCATGATAAAAACTTTCTTTATCAAAAATATAAAAGAAAATATTGAAAAATAAATGGGAAATTAATAGATATTAATTTCCCATTTATTTTGACTTTGATCTAATCTGTATTACCCCAGAAGCTCCATTCGGTGCCGTTATAAAAACAGACCAGTTTAGCTGTAGGATCATAGCACATCATTCCTGCTGCCGGAGATTTTACATTGAACGCCGGATTTATTACTTTTGGAAGAATTAATGCTTTGTCGGTTGATTCCAATATCAAAACGCCTCTTGCAGAGGAATCCGGCGCTCCCATAATTACTCCTTTGGATCTGTTCTGTTCTGAGCCCGGCAACAGTGCTTTTGATACTCCGGCCGCGTTAGTTAGATCTATCCAGCTACTGCCGTTATGAAACTTTACTTTAGACGCGGCTCCGTCGAATACAAATGTCCCTCCGGAAGTTCCAGACATTGCAGCGGCATTTTGTACCTGAGGAAGAATAATCCCTTTTGTAGTTCCGGATGGAAAATCAAGAAGTCCGCTGCCATCTATTGTACTCTTCTCAATGCCAATCTGAGCACTTACGGCCGTTGATAATGCTAACGCTAATATGTTCAATTTATAGTTCATGATTAATTACAGGTTTGGTTAATACAGTACCACTTGGTTCCATTATACACTTTCAGACATACATCATCAGTATCAAAAACAATCATTCCGTCCACCGGATTTTTAATCGATGCTTCAGGATCAGGTATTCTCGTGATCACCATACCTTTATCATTGGATTCAAGAGCTATAAAACCATTGTTAACATCCGCAGGCCAGTTGGGGCTGCTATGTACTTCCCTTGTTGATATACCGATCTTTGTGATTTCAGGAGTTCCAGTTGCGCCAGCTTTATAACACGGGCATGCAAAAGATTTCACAACATTGGAATAAAGAGTACATCCACCGGGAACATTCACAATCACATTGTATTCTGCGGCTGAAGTATCTGCCAAAGGAATCGCGTACGTATTAGAAGTGGCACCGGAAACAGGGCTGTTGTTTTTGTACCATTGATAGTTTCCTAATCCTGATGTAACCGATAAGATAGTGCTTCCGGTAGTAGAAGTACAAGGCCTCAGATACTGAGTATTCATACTTATGGAAAGAATCGGTGAAGTTCCGAAACCGGAATAATATCCACCGAAGCCTGCAGCGTTATTGGCACCCAGAAGTTCTGCCTGAATAGTGCCAGCAGAGCTTATTTTTACATTTTTTATATTTCCGGCTGCCGGCACAGCATCTGCAATATTATACCGGTAACTTGTCCAGTTTGGATTTCCGGGAACTACCGCATTGGATATCGCCGTAATGGCTGTTCCGCCTACAGTTACAGTGGGAATGTTATTGGCACCGGTGGCTGCAAGCACCGCTAACTCAGTATTGGGGTAAATAGTGCTTCCAATTTGTTTGGCATCCGGAATCATATTTACAGAAGTCTGTCCAAAACATGAAATAGGAGGGATAAACATAAAACTGTTTGTATTTAAACCTGCACTTCCGAACAGTTTATGAAAAACATAGACTGCTTTATTTGTTTTTAAATACATATTTTTATTGGTGAAAAATGTAGCAGGTACAATCGCGTAGTCTCCGGCATTATTTAATGTATAATTCACTGCTGTATTGCCGTTCATACGTACGGTAGTGTTGGCTTCAGTGGCAATAACTATTACTCTTTCGTAAGCACCTCCGTTCCCCTGCATGACAATATATTCATTACCAAGCTGTTCTACAGGAACAAGCTGGTCTACTGCAAAATCACGGTTGTCGGAATTGGTTCCTGTATCAATGCTGCCCTGCTGCATAAGCCCTCCTACCGTTACCGCGATATTTTTGTCAGCAGTTATTTTTGCACCCAGCCAGCCGGTATCCTGAATACTTAGTGTGCCTGTTTTTACCTTGGCATATAAAACAAAAGATTGTCCTTTGCTTAAAGTTCGGGTAACTGTATTTCCGGTGATTGGAGTCGTACCGGATCCATTGATGAATTCTGTGCCGGTATCTATATTGGATACTGTAATAACTGTATTGTCTTCAGTGGCCATAATAGAAGCCATATTACCTACTTCAGCTACTGAGGTCGTAAATTCGTTGGGTGTTCCTCCCCAGAAGAAATTTTTACCAAGGGCTACTTTTCCTTTTGTAAGAACTGATCCGGCCTGAGAACCTGATGCTCCTCTGTAATTGACAAAGAAGTTATCATTAGAGCGGAAGATCATACCACCGGTGTTGGCCGGAATGATCGTTCCTGCTTTATTAGCCGCCATGGTGAGAGGGGTCTGCCCTGGAGGCAATATTGTATTGGATGTATTGATAACGGAAAGTCTGACCGGTTTGCTGTTGCTTACGGTCACAACACCATTGGTTACTACAGTTGAAGTTGCAGCAGTGATGTCATATACCGATAATCTTGGAATGGTGGTGTCATCTGCCAGTTTAATATTAACTGTAATATTCGTGGTAGACGGAGTAGACAGGTATACATACTCCTCTACAATGGTTGCTGTTGTATAGTCCCCAAAGATAATGGGCTGCAGATAATGAACCTTGTCAAGCTGTGAATGATAGAAATTAAATAGAAAAAATACTAGAAATAAATAAAAACGCCTCATGTTATAAATTTAAAGGCGCAAAAATATTTAAAATATGCTGGTATTTATTGTTTTGACTGATCTATTTTAATCTGTAGTAATTCCACGCAGATACGAATACACCGGCTGTTTCGGTTCTTAGTCTTTGGTTTCCAAGTGATACAGCTTTTACTTTATGACCGGATAGATATTGGATTTCTTTTTCAGAAAAATCTCCCTCGGGCCCGATTAAAAAAGTCAACTGTTCCAGTTGAGGAATGTTTTTGAGTTCAATTCTTTCCAGATTCTCGTTGCAATGGGCAACAAAAGTATGTTCCGGGTTTATTTTCTTCAGAAAATCCGGAAGCCTCAGTACCTCATTGATCACAGGAAAATGGAATCTCAAACTTTGCTTTGAAGCGGCAATACTCTGTTTTCTTATTTTATCAATATTGATGTTCTTGCGCTCCGTTTTTTCAGTGATTATAATACTGATTTCCGAAATACCCATTTCCACAGCTTTTTCTACAAAAAACTCTATCCTGTCAATATTCTTTGTCGGAGCAATGGCAATGTGAAGTTTAGGATTAAAGTCAGGCAGATGTTCCTGGATCTCTGCAACTTCAATACCTGCTTTTTTACCTTCTATAAAAAGTTTTCCTGAGGCAAGATTTCCTTTTCCGTCCGTTACGTGAATATCTTCACCCGTTCTCATGCGGAGAACCTTCACAATATGCTGTTGCTCCTCGTCGTTGATCGTAACTTTCGGACCTTCTATTTCTCCGTAAAATAATTTCATATATCCTGAGTTAAGAATGCTACTCCCGTTTTTAGGGTTGTGTATATATCGGTATCACAATTTCTGTAACTGCAAATAAAAATTTCTTCAATCCAGATATTGTTTATGAAAATCAGATTTAAGTATTCCTGTTTTCTCAAATTGTTTTTGATCGATAAATAATCTCCTTCTTTTGGAGTATAAGGAAAACTGAAAAGATGCTCAGAATTTATTTTTTCCAGGATCTGATCTTTTATATCGTGGATATACCCTTTTTCAGAACTTGATGGAAAATAATCTACATAATTCTCCGTTTCAGCATTTTTTCCGGTAATTGTTTCTAATACCCAGTAATATTTTGAGTTCTTTTTAGAATGGGTTCCCAGTATTTTTTCTTCTAAAAGTATTTTCATAAATCATATTTTGCTGTAGCAGTAGTTCTCAGGTCTGTAAATTCGCCTCTTTCAAACTTCAGTTGTGCAACCATGGCGATCATGGCAGCATTGTCTGTTGTATATTCAAATTTTGGGATATAAATATTCCATCCCAGTTTTTCTTTATTATCTTCCATTGCCTTTCTCAATGCAGAATTGGCAGATACGCCTCCTGCAATAGCAACTTGTTTAACGTTCAGTTCTTTGGCTGCTTTTTCAAGTTTCTTCATCAGAATTTCAATAATTGTTTTTTGTACAGAAGCACAAAGGTCATTGAGGTTTTCTTTGATGAAATCCGGATTTTTTCTGACTTCTTTCTGAATGAAGTACAACACGGACGTTTTGATACCACTGAAAGAATAATCGTAGTTTTCTAATCTTGGTTTATTAAAGGTAAAAGCATCAGGATTTCCTTCTTTCGCCAGCCTGTCAATAATAGGTCCTGCCGGATAATCCAGATCAAATATTTTTCCAATTTTGTCAAAAGCTTCTCCTGCGGCATCATCGATGGTTTTTCCGATAATTTCCATATCGAAATAGTCCTTTACCAATACAATCATCGTATGTCCGCCACTTACTGTAAGACACAGGAAAGGGAAGGTAGGCGGCACAGGATTTGCATCTTCGATGAAATGGGCCAGAATGTGGGCTTGAAGGTGATTTACTTCAATCAAAGGTACATTGAGGCTCATAGCCAGAGATTTAGCAAATGATGTTCCTATGAGAAGAGAACCCAAAAGTCCAGGTCCGCGTGTAAATCCTATAGCTGAGATAGCATTTTGTTGTATATTTGCTTGGGAAAAAGATTTTTCAACAACGGGGATAATATTTTGTTGATGGGCCCGTGAAGCCAATTCAGGAACCACACCTCCATATTCTTTATGGATGGCCTGATTCGCGGCAATGTTTGAAAGAATAGAATTTCCCTTGATGATAGCTGCTGAGGTGTCGTCGCAGGACGATTCAATACCTAAAATTATAGAGTCGCTCATAATAATGGCAAAGTTAGAGAATAATAACGAGAATGAAAATAAAAAATCTATAGCTGAAAACCTAGGAGATCAGGTACAGAAAACTGTAGATAATGTTGAAGGTAAAGTTCGGGAGACCGTAAAAGAAGCCTCTGAGCTTGCTTCAGATGCTATACATCATCCCGTAGAGACGGCTGGAGAGTTTGGGAAACAGGCAATGAAAGACGTTGTCAGCTATACCTGGTGGGCAAAACTGCTCCTGATTCTCTTTTGGTTAGGACTTTTCCTGGTGGGAAGCATATTGGTGGTTATCAATCTTCCGGTGACTAAACAATGGGCAGCTGATCAGGCACTTAAGATTGTTAATCAGGATTTTAAATCAGGATTTTCTACAGAAAGTGTAGATGTTAACTATTTTGGAGATGTAACCATAAAAGGCTTAAAGGTCAAAGATTATAAAGGGTTTAATTTTATTACAGCCCGTGAATTCCGTGCCGATTCTGACTGGATTTCACTTGCCGTAAATGCCATCTCCGGAAGCAGTAATTCTTTAAGTTTCAACTCTCTTACGCTTGTGAATGCCGATGTGAAAGTTATTACCTATAAAGGGGACAGTATTTCAAACTTTGTCAGATTTACAGAACTTTTTGATAACGGAAAGAAAAGAGATCCCAGTAAACCTCCTTTTCAGCTGAATTCCAGAGTGCAGATTATCGATTCTAAAGTATCCATCATTAACGAAAACTCCGAGGGAGAACATGGAAAATGGCTTACTGCTACAAAATTTAATCTGAAAGCACCCAATGTAAAGGTCAATGGCCCGAATGTATCGGCGCTAATTAATAATATGTCATTTGTTACCTCAAGATGGGGTAAATCCCATATTGTGGACACTTTTTCCACAGAATTGTCTTTGACCAAGCAGTTTCTGTCATTAAAGGATCTTACTTTAAATACAGATCATACCTTACTTCAGGGAAATATTAAATTTAACCTTCATGACGGCTCATGGTCTGATTTTGCAGACAGGGTTCGATGGGATATGAAGATTGATCAGGGCAGCGAGATCAGTGGATATGATATCAGCTATTTTGTAACGAACTGGGACAATATCAAGCCGTTCAATCTTTCAGGAACAATGACGGGGCCTTTGAATAAATTTCATCTGGAAAATTTTCTCATCAGAAATCCTGATGTTAATATTGCCACCAAAACATTGAAAGTAGACAATTTGCTGAAAGGACACTTTTCAATCGAAACCAAAGACCTTTCTACAGATTTTACCTATAAAGATTTAAAGGCAATGATGCCTTCTTTCATCTCCAACAAGATGAAGAACTTTGCGGATGATTTTGGGAAATTAAAGTACAATGGAACCGCAAAAGTAAATCCGGATCAGATCTATGTAGAGAACGGGAATTTAATGACCGGAATAGGGCAGGCGAAGATTTCTAAACTTACCCTTACAGGTTATAGTACGGCAATGCCTAAATACTCAGGCTATCTTGATGTAAAAGACCTTAATACATCTGTGATTACCAAGAATAAAACAGTAGGCTTAATATCAGGTCAATTTGATCTTAACGGACAAAGCTTTGATGTGAATACAATGCGTCTGACTACGAAATCTAAGATTACGAGTGTTGAAATTATGGATAAAACCATTAATAACCTCTATCTGGATGGGTTGCTGGACCATAAAAAATACAACGGACTCATTACCGTTAATGATGAACAGGCAAAAGCAACGATCAAAGGTTTAATAGATTTCAGCACTTCTAAAGTAGCGATGGATGTGAATGCCGATGTGAGCTACCTGAATATGAATTATTTTACCGGTAAACCGGGCAGTCAGGTGGTAAGCGGACAGGTTGAAGGGAAAATGTCAATGTCTTCCATCAATGACCTTACGGTGGATGTGAATGCCAATAATCTTCATTTTGCAACCGCTACCCAGAAATATGATATTCCGACGGCAAAGCTAAAAACATTTATTACTGCAGATGGCCGCGTTATCGATGTAGATGCTCCGGGAGCCGCTACTGGAAAGATATCCGGGAGATACAGCCTTGCAGATCTTGTAGGAATGGTGGAAAATGGAATGGGTAGAATATTGGTAGGGCCTCCTCCCAGAAAATTATATCACGGACAGAATTTTACCCTGAACTTTGATGTTCAGCAGGGATTGGTCAATTATTTCTTACCCGAACTGAAGCTGCCTCATGGAGCGGTTGTAGAAGGGGGGTATGATGGAAACTCCAATAATCTTACGCTGAATCTTGATGCTGCTTCTTTAAAGTATATTATGACGAAAGAAGATGAAATTACCGATGCAGATAAAGCATTGGCAACTTCTAATCCTGATTATAAAATTCACGAGAGAAAAAATATTAACAAAGACAGTGCGATGGTAGATAGTGTTAAAATAAGAATTAACACCGCCAACCTTAATCAACAGCTGTATGCTAAGATCAACAGGGCAGAATATAATAAGAATATCATCAAAGACTTCGAGCTCAAAGGAAGTAATGAAAATGGAAATACACTCCATCTTGCTACAATATTTAAGCATGGAAGCCCTGATGATGAAATTAACGAAAAGCTTAAAGACTATGCTATTAATGTAGATCAGTCCACTGATGCTGCTGGTGACTATGTATTTAAATTCGAACCTACAGAAGTAAAATTCAATGAAGTGACCTGGGCGGTTGATACCAGCCCGGAACTTAATCACTCTATTACCTATAGAAAGAAAACCGGAGATTTTGATATCCGGAATCTGAGAGTTTATTCAGATAAAAGTGCTCTGTTTATTAAGGAAGCCCAGTTTAAATCAGCGAAAGATTTCTATGTAGATGCTGATATTAATGAGTTTGCTATAGAAAAACTTCTTGACATGCAGTCAGGAGGAAACAGTATGGATATCAAAGGGCTCGCCAATGGAACTGTAAAGATCAAAATGGATAAGAGTACCTTGCAGCCTCTGGTAGATCTTAACATTGATAATATTAAGATGAATGGTAATGATATGGGAGATATTTCCATTTCGGCAACCAACGGTTTCTCTCTGAACGTGTATGATATCGATGTAAAAGTACATTCTGCGGGGGTTCTTGGAAGTAACAGCCTGAATTTGACAGGAACAGTTAATAATAATACGTCTTCGCCTATTATTGATCTTACAGCAGAAATGCGTGATTTTGATCTGTCTTTTACACAGCAGTTTGTACAGACTGTTTTTGGAAATATTCGAGGAAAAGCAACAGGAGATCTTAAGATTAACGGTAAGCTTAATAACCTTGATTATAGTGGAGACATTGCTTTAAAAGATTTTGGATTAAAACTTCTGTTTACAGGGGTAGATTATGCATTTGATGATACAGTCATTCAGCTGACTAAAGGACTTGCGATTCTCAACAATATTGAAGTGCATGATGGAAGATCGAATTCCAAAGGAAACATCTCCGGTGCGATCCAGTTTGAAACCCTTTCTTCAATGGGAGTCTCTCTGGTAATGAGAGCAGACAACCTTCTGATGCTTAATACTGCTCAGAAAGATTTTGACCTGTTTTGGGGAAGAGTTTACGGGCAGGGAGACCTTTATGTGGATGGGCCGGTTTCAGGACTGAGTATCACAACACCTAATATGAAGGCACTTAACGGAAGTACCTTTACATTTAATTCAAGCTCTACATCCAACGTTGAAGAGTTTAAAATGCTGAGGTTCCTGAAAGAAGGAAAAGACGGGCTGGTAACGCTGGAAGAAAAGAAAAAGACCGGTGCCAACATGAACATTGACTTCAACCTGGCTGTGGATAAAGGGACTACGGTAAATGTACTGGTGGGTGATGATGTGGGGAATATTACGGTAAAAGGAGTTGCAGACCCGCTGAAATTCCAGATGAACAGACAGGGGAATATCGGTATGAGCGGAACGTATAAAGTAGATAACGGAACATTTGTCTCTAAGGCGATCCTTAATAAAACATTCCAGATTGAGAAAAACAGTAGTATAAGGTGGGATGGAGATGCCATGAAGCCTGCATTAGATATCAATGCCAACTATGTAAGAATGGTTTCCAATGTAGGAGAATATCTGAGTATGGGAAAACTACAGCCTATCAGCGTCCTGCTGCAGGCTCATATCACCCAGTCGCTGGTAGAACCTAAAATTGACCTGAATGTTACTGCATTGGATGTTTCCAGCCAGGTGAGAGAGACTTTGGCAGCCAAAATGAGCCAGGAAGGAGAGAAGGTTCTTCAGTTCGGTTCCGTTCTGTTACTGAGTACCTTTAATGTTTCCAATTCTGGAGGAGTGGATGTGAATGTTGGAAATGTGGCAGAATCCTCCGGATATAATATACTTCTTAAGCAATTGGGATCTGTTCTTAATACGATGAGTAATGAATTCCAGATTGACCTTAATTATGTAAAAGGGGATCAGAGTGCAAGTGTGGCAGACAGAGCCAATGCAGGTGTGAGTGTAGCACTTTCTCCCAGAGTGAATATCAAAACCGGATTGGGAATTCCATTGTCTAAAACAGACGGTGCCCAGAATAACTATCTTTCTACAGAAGGCTCTGTAGAGTATGACTTTTCTAAGAAAAACGATGGTACACTTGTTGTGAGGGCATATTCTAAGCCTACAAATATCGGTATGGTAAGTACAAACGGAACTGCTAATCAAGCCTATGGAGGGGGAGTTGTGTGGAGTAAAAGCTTTAATTCTTTGTTTAAAAAGAAGAAAAAAGACAAAAAAGCCACTGAAACAAAAGGGGAAATAAAAACAGATTCTATAAAATCGAATGGTAAATAATTAGAATATTTTAATGATTTTTATCATCTGTGTTAATTATTGTTAATATTTGATATATATTTTTTAGTTAAATTATTTTTCGTAAATTTGCAAAAAATACATAGATTTTTTAAAGAAATTGTAATTTAACTAATATGAACTATCAACTGGACGAAATAGACAAGAAAATTCTTGATTTCTTAGTAGAAAACACAAGAATGCCTTTTACTGAAATTGCAAAGCAGATGGACGTTTCTGCTGGAACAATTCACGTAAGAGTGAAAAAGATGGAAGATGCAGGTATTATTTTGGGATCATCTCTTAACATCGATTATGGTAAGCTGGACTATCACTTTACAGCTTTCATCGGAATCCTTTTGACAAAATCCAACCGTACTCAGGAAGTATTGAAAGAATTGTCAACTATTCCTAACGTAATCGAAGCGAGTGTTATTTCCGGAAAATATAATATTTTCTGTAAAGTAAGAGCAAAGAATACAGAAGATGCCAAGAGAATTATTTATCAGATTGATGACATTCAGGATGTAATGAGGACTGAAAGTATGATCTCTATGGAAGAGTATTTAAGCGACAAAAATAGATTGATCAACGCGATCTCTATTTAATTCAAATTTTAAACGAATAACTATAAAAGAACTTATGAAATCTCTCATAAGTTCTTTATTTTTGTACTATGGAAGAATACAGCTATTTTGACGAGGATCCGAAGAAAGGATGGGGATTTATACTGGCCTTTGCAGCCTTGATGTTGTTTACAATAATGGGATTGGGAATTGATGGTGATGAATATTTGCAGCACGAATACCTTCAGATCCCAAGATGGTATTTTTATGTTATTTTTTCAATTGATGTATTGATGATGGTTGGCCTGGTCCTGATGTTCTTTTATCGTAAAGTAGGGATCTTTATGTTTCCGGCTTTACTGGTAATGCATTTCTTTATGCACAATTACTATCTGTCTACATTTTTGTACACAGATGTTACGAACCTTTTCCTTTTCACAGGATTTGGGATGCTGGCCATTATTCCAAAATGGAAGTTTTTCAGATAATTACACATACCATAATAAAAAACAGCCTTTAAATATTATTTAAAGGCTGTTTTTCCAGGCTGCAATAAATAAATGAGCCTTTGGGTGTTAAAGAATATTTGGAGCGATTATACACACTGTACTTTGGTTTAGACCGTGCAGCCATCCATAATCCTATAATGAGAACCAATATGATTTCAACAACAGAACCGATTGTAATATTCATATTTTCTTCCTGCCTATTCTTCCCACGTGCAGGTGTAAGGATTGTAGCTGCATTTTAATGGTTTTGAAATGTCCAGCCCTTTTTTATTGTGGTGAGTATTTTCTGTATACGCTCTGCAATCGGTACAGACATATCTGAACTCACAATCTTTACACACTTCTATATAGTCTTTGGTGAGATTCCAGTATTTTTTGAATCTGTTTTGGTTCAGGATTTCTTCAAGACTGTGATGCTGAATATTTCCAAAGCTTTCCGGCATCAGCGGACAGTTTTTAATATTGCCGTTTCTGTCGATCCCCATCTTTTTATGCAGGCAGGAATTGTGATGGACGGCTTCCAGGACTTTGGGAAGGTTAGTGTTAAAATATTTCACATTTATTTTGCCACAGGCTGATATTTTTAGGTCTTCTTTGATGTATTGTATAGAAAATCTATATTCTTCTTTGGTTTTGAATGGTTTTTGCGGACAACCATAAAAAACAAAACTATAAATTCGCCTTGTATTCTTATGAAGCTGCTGGATGAAAAACTCATCGATTTTTTGATGAAATGGCGAAAATATTTCTATTCCGGACAATACTGAACTTTCAAATATTTTATCAATTTCTATTAAATCTTCCGCGCTTAATGGCGCAGTACTGTAAAGCGTCAGATGCTGTATTCCCAGACTTTCTACGGAAGGTCTAATTTTTTTAATGAGATCAATATTTTCTGTTTCGATAAAAATATTTGTGATCCTGCTTGGTTCCAGATACTCTAATGAAAGAGGCGGGAAATTTTTGTCCCAATCATTTTCTGTGACAAAACCATATTCCTTTTCCAGTAAAAGGCTGAGATAGTCATTAAAGATTTCTACGGATTCTTTATCGTAGTTTTTCCGGATATCCTCAATAGAAAGACTTTTCAGCTCTTCTACGATCTCATACAACTCTAAAGGATACAGCTCTGATACATTTCGCTGTAAATCGGAAATCAGAATTCTGCAGGCTCCCTTGGTGATCTGGATGTTACTGAATAGATTAAAATATTTCATGATAACCGGGTGAGGGGTTTTTGAGGTTTTTCTCTTATGTGAAAATTACTTTGATATTTTTCACAATCTAAAACATAGACGATATCATTTCCTTTTTTAAGTTTCTGATTACGAAAAGTTTCAATATGCTTGAACGTGAGGGGTAATTTGTTCGTTTCTGTTACTTTGATTTTCATAAATATTCTGCAATTTCTTTATCCAGCGAATAGTTGCATATATTGGAGAGTCCGAGGAATTGCCCAATTGCATTGACTTCCAAAAAGTAATATCTTCCATCTTTACCTTTTATAAAATCTAATGAACCACAATTTAAATCCAGGGTTTGCATCAGTAGATCAATTTTTTCTTCAACATCATAAGGAAGGTCATAAGGAACATTTCTATTAGGCTTTTCTAAATTGTATTTCCTGAAATCTGTTTTGGTTTGTTCATCGTTCTGAGAGAAAATGGCCATCGAGTGGCATTTTCCGTTCAGATAGAAGGTTCTTATTTCAAATTCTTTTTCAATTTGCTCCTGAAAGAAAGTGATAAAGAAATCTTTTTTCTCTTTTTGCTGTATAGTTGTAGTGTACATAATACCGTTTAAATCTTTATCTATATCGTCCAATATTGGGTTTCCGCCAATTGTTTTGATAATGGTATTATGTAGAGATACCTGATTGGTATTGTCTGCCAGAAAGTATTCAGGAACCTCTAAACCTGCTTTTTTAGCCTGTTCCAATACCAGCAGCTTATTAATATCGCTGTTACTTTCTTTATTGATATGTTTTTTAGATTCCAGCGTTTTTCTTACATAATCTTCCAGCCAATGCTGTACTTCATTCATATGAGCATTCACAGAATGATTGTCACATCGCAGACGTTTGATTTTTAACCTGCCTCTTCGATACCATACACTGCTTATTTCACTCAGGAAAAAAGTGTTTCTGTTACTTTCTAAAAAGATTTTTTTGTTTTCAACTTTAATTTCAAAAATTTCATCCTCATGTATACGGATAAATTTCTTTTTCATTTCAAGGAGCCATTCAATAATTTTTACGGTTGTCCTTTCATTGTTGTTGGAAATAATAAGGATCATTTTTTAAAGTAATCTTTTGTGATTTTAGAAGAATGTTTAATACTAGGTATACCTATTTTTTTTCTTTCCTGATCAGCTTTTATTGTATCTACAATAGCATCATAGCTTAGGTAAATACCATATAGTATTCCTTTCTTACTGATTTGCAGATTGTGTCGATCTACCATATTGGCGTAGTCTTTGGGAATGCAGTCTCCGGATTTTATATATTCAAGCATTTTTGCTTTGAAATATGGATATTCTTTTGAATTTACCATATGGCTGAACAAGGGATGCATGGGCATAAATACCCCATCATTTCCAATAAGTCCTATTTTTTGTATCGAAGGATAGCCATAATGTTCAAAGGTCCATTTCAAAAGTTCTGCATTTATTCTGTCGTTCTTTTCCATACGCTGAGGATTTCTTCGGCCTTCAGCCTGATCACGGATAAAAGCAATACTGAAAGAATCTACAAGCCGTTTATTCAAACCTTTTTTCCAGTCTGCAATTCTCTGTTTCACTTCAGTGCTGTCTATACCGTATTTTTGGAACAGACTGAAGTAATTTTTTTCCGACCCTTCATAAGGAGCAATCAAAGGGATAAGCTTGTAAAGACTTTTCTTTCCGCCGAAATTTTTTTGATATTGATCTGCCAGTTTGATGTACGTCTCATATTCTTTAATGCGTTCCTGATTTTTAGGGTTGTATTTTTTAAACAGTTTTCTGTATTGCTTTATAGCTTTCTCGGGTTGGCTAGCAATCCGAAAAAGGCTATCAATTTCATTCACTCTGTTATAATAAACAATATAATCATTGCTTTTGCAGGAAAGAACAATAGAAATAATGATGAATAGATATATCAAAATGGAATTTCGTTTCATTATATAATCAGTTTTATTCAGTCAATAAGATTCTTTTAGTTTATAAAAGGAGGAAATAATTCCTCCCTTACATAATATGTATTTACTTTGTTATTGAGTTTAGCCGATGTATAAAGTTGATTTGCGTTCATGATCAACCCATGTTTCTTTATCATATACTTCTCCATTATTTGTAGAAACATAGTTGATTGCAGATTCTCCACCACCTTTGATAGATTGTAGACTTTTCATTTTTTTGTTTTCTAAAGAAGAGAAATTGCTCTTCATTCCATTTAATTTTTTCATTTTGATAATTTTTTAGTGTTATATAAAATTATTTGTGTCATACAATCCCTGACATTGGGGTGAATTATTCTCATGTTTATCATGCACTGTACATATACAATTTAAAGATGTAGAATAAATTTCGTCAACGTTGATGTTTTCAAAACTATAAATAATTAGATCATTTTAAAGTGACAATTATTGTATATTATGTGCAGATTTCTGTATTGATTTTACTGGTTTATCCATGTATTTTGTACACATTCAGATCAGAAAACTGTAGTGAGATTTAATAGAATGCCAAAAATCAAAGTAACTGAAAAAAAGGGGCTGTCGAAAAGGAGTAAAATATTAATCAATACAATCAGGAATACTAATATTTTCTATTGTACACAATAATCCATTATCTACGATAGTCGTACAATTATTATAGGCAAGTATAAAAATCGTATTTTCAGATTGTCTGTTTCAACAATTAAAGTAAGGAATTTGTCCTCATTTTTTACAATACTAATGATATGATTCTCTGACTGCTCATGTGTAGCAATGAAAACAAGCATTAATTACAAAATGATATAGCCATAATCATGAAACTGGCTATACTTTTATGAAATATAACATACTAATTTGGTAGGATAAGGGTATTTTTACCGCCCATTTTAAAATAGAAGAGGAATATGGATTTTGAAATTTTGAAAGGGCAGATAGAAAATGCCGCTAAAAAAGCCTTCTTGGAAATGTATGAAAAACATGGTACAGAAGGTATCTGCAGTTTTGCATTGTATAGTGATGAAGGAGCTATGACGGTATGTCCTGCAACCAATACTTTAGAGATGCTTGAAACAGTGGATGAGGATGATATTCTTTATTACAAATATGAGCCTGCTGAATGGGCTTATGAAATGGAAGGTGCTCATCATGAGTTTGAGGAAATTTGTACCCGGCTGAGAGCCGCGCTTGATGAGAATGAAGAAGATGATCAATGGTTTGGGGATTTTCAGGCCCAGCTGTATTCTACATGTATTGAAGTGCTGGAAAAGCTTAAAGATGAGAACTTTTTTACACAGATCACAGGCAAAGATATTTTCGTCACCTTTACAGTTTCAGACTATGAATTTCAAAATGAGGATCTGGAAAAGATCATTATCAGACTAAATGATAATGAATATAAAAATGAATATCTGGAGTGGATGGCCACATGGCATTAAAGAATAAAACAACACCTTATTATATAATATGAAATCAGATAAAATAATTGTTTCGGATACCTCCTATAAGAGCAGTGATCCTTACGATTTGATTCTTTCTAATATTTCTGTCGTTAATCTTCTGAACGAAGAGGGAATTGATGCAGAAAATATACATGATGATTCAATAACCAGCTACTATATAGATTATTATGCAGGTCAGTACAGTAATGGGAATTTCTCCCAGTTTGTATGGAATTCCGGATGGTCTCCAGAACTTAATAAAATGATTGGAGTAGGTTTAAAGAAAATAGGAGCAGAAAAACATCTGGAGCTTTTTCAGGAACAATGCTCAAAAGTAGAGAGGCTTCAAGAAAGTGAACTTCAGAAGTTTTTGGAAAGTGAGTATTTCGGTCCCAACAAAACAAGGGATGGTTTGAAAAACGATACATTTTACAGTCTGGATGAAAACATAACCGAGCTTCATTCTCAATGGCTAAAGGAGCATCCGGATCTGAAAGTACTTACTGTTGATGAGATGTTTTCTGAACTGGAAAAATGGACCGGACATATAATAGACAGATAAACTCTAAAAATGAATATTCTATAGATATGGAAGATCTTAAAAAACTCAATATTGAATTTAAACATTATCTTGGCGAGATCAGTTCACAGCTTACCGAAGATCTGATTCATCTCCTGAAAGGGGAATCTGTAACGTACCTTAACGAGAATACTAAGGCTGATGTCAAAGCTTTTTATTTTGAGTATGAATATGATTATCTGAACATCATATCCTGGGGAGTAGATGCTACAGGCAGAATGGCTTCAAATAAAATATTTCTTCCTGCAAAAAAGAATCAGACTACAGAAGGAAATAGCGAATGGACCGCCCTTATCCCTGAGAAAATATGGACTGCTGCTGCAGAGTTTCAGGATGAATATGAAGATGATGATCTGGATGATATTCTGGAGGAATATGATGAGGAAAAGTATCTGCTGTTTGAACAATGGTTTTTCGACTGCTGGAAAAAAGCATCAGCACAGACTATGGTAAAAATAGATGCCTATTTTTCAATTCATGACTCCTATTTCAGAACAGATTTAAATACATTGAAAATCATCAATGAAGATGAGATTGCCCAAAGGCAGTACTAAGGTTACAGACACACTCAATCAAAACAAAAAAAATAAATATTAAATTATGAATAACTATAACTTTTATAAGAAAGAAGGAAGCCAGTACATTTTTAAAAATCAGCCGGTTTTTGTCGCTGTCCTTTCTCTCTTTTTTTTGGTAGTAGCAGGCTTTACTTTTAATAGTGTAAGGATTATGAGCCTTATTCTTATTGCCCTTGTGGTTCTTATTGTAATCAATTTTTTTACCAAGAAGTTTATCATTGATATGGATCAGAAAACCATTACAGGGAAGCATACTGTTTTTGCCTCAGCGAAGACGTATTCAATACAGGATTTTACCAATTTTGAAGTAATAGGTACTAAATATTTAGGCCTTTTTACAGTCAATGTAGCCCTTTTTATGCATTTTGAAGTCAACGGAAAGCAGGAAAAGCTTACGATAGGGCAGGCTGTTACCCACAAAGGGATACAAAAAATGATCAATGAAACAGAAGATATTATGAACATTAATGAGGCTGATAATGAACGTAACAGACCGGTATAAATTTGAAAACAACGGAAGCGAAATAAGCTTCATGCCCAATTACAGTTTCCTGCGTACATTGGTGTGGTGGCTGGGGCTGGGGGTAATTGCTCTTCCGGTAATGACCTATTACTTTCGGGATAAAATGTCCGAAGAATATTTTAAAGTTGCTTTGGGACTTTGGGGTCTTTATATGGCTTATTTCCTCTTTGATCTGCTTTTCCATGTGCCTGTGAAATATACTTTTGATAAATCAGAAAAGTGTATTTACAGAAAGCAGATTTTCTCTAAGAAAATTATGAATTTTGATGAGATGACCTATTTTGTGCATGATGAAAGCGGAGGTTATTATTACTCGATGGGAAAAAAGAGAAATCAGTTTGTAAAAAATTATAGGATCAGCAACTATTTTTCAGGATCAAAAGCTTCCAACAGAAGGGAAGATGAATATATAGAAAAGATTTTATGTCCGGTGCTGGAAGCCATAGGAGTTCCGTTAAACAGGACACGAGAATCATAAGCGGGGGTAAAAACAATAATAACTAATGAAAACAAAACTCCGGCGGTTTCGAAGAAACCGCCGGAGTTTATATATAAGCTAGCTTATATTAAGCTAAAATTCTTTTGACAGCTTCCTTCACTGCAGCAGCATCAATCTTATACTTCTTCATTAGTTCAGCAGGTGTTGCAGACTCTCCGAAAGTATCATTTACAGCTACAAACTCCTGTCTTGTAGGTCTTCTTCTTGCAAGCATTCCCGCAACAGATTCTCCTAAACCACCAAGGTAGTTGTGCTCTTCAGCCGTTACAATTTTCCCTGTTTTTTCAACAGATTTTAAAATAATCTCTTCGTCAAGAGGTTTGATCGTGTGGATGTTGATTACCTCACAAGAAATACCTTCTTTTTCAAGCTCATCAGCCGCTACAAGAGATTCCCATACAAGATGCCCTGTTGCAACAATTGTCACATCAGTACCTTCCTGAAGCATAATTCCTTTTCCAATTTCGAAAGGCATATCTTCAGGGATGAATACAGGAACAGTAGGTCTTCCGAATCTTAAATATACAGGACCTTCGTGCTCAGCAATAGCAATAGTAGCCGCTTTGGTCTGGTTGTAATCACAAGGATTGATTACCGTCATCCCAGGAAGCATTTTCATCATACCGATGTCTTCCAATACCTGGTGAGTAGCCCCATCTTCTCCTAAAGTAAGACCTGCGTGAGATGCACAGATTTTTACATTTTTATTAGAATAAGCGATAGACTGACGGATCTGGTCATATACTCTTGATGTAGAGAAGTTAGCGAAAGTTCCTGTGAAAGGAATTTTTCCTGTGATGCTAAGACCTGCTGCAATACCCATCATGTTAGCTTCAGCAATACCTATCTGGAAGAATCTTTCCGGAGCTTTCTCAATGAATTTCTCCATTTTCAAAGAACCGATAAGGTCTGCACAAAGTGCTACTACATTGGGGTTTGTATCAGCAAGTTCAGCTAATCCTGCTCCGAATCCTGAACGAGTGTCCTTTTTTTCTGTATATGTATATTTCATTTTTTTCTATTTAAATTTAATTAGGGGGAGTATAATAAACACCGCTAGATTTGAAATTTTGTGATTTTTTACGTTCCAATTCATTGTTTTTCTTGATGTCATTCTCAATATCGTACCTAATTTTGAAATTGATATTGGCTATTTTCTTTAGTTCAAATGACATTTTACCTTTTTCATTTTTAATGCCTATAATTAAACCTTTGGGAAAAATAACCTGTGAAAAAGGAATGCCTGTCATAAAATTTAGTAATTCTGTATTATTTATAGCATTCTCACTATCAATAAGTACGCGGAAATAAATTTCTTTGTTTTTCAGAATTACATATTCTTTACAGGTAAAGCCATTTATATCTGTGGCTCCTTTATTCTCGTTGTATAAAATTTCATAGGTATTTACAACATCTTTAACCTCAGTATTATAATCAGAAGCTACTACTAAATTAAAGGTCTTTTTGATGCTCCCTCCATAATAGTTGGATTTTCTGTTTTTTATAATCTCAATATTATATGGAATGTCTGCGCTAATTTCTTTTATTATCATTTCATTATCCTGATCAACATATACTTTATTATCATTTTGATAATCCAGTTCATATTTTAAAATCACAGAACGCTGGCTCCATAGTTTGATGGATATGAATAATAGTAAAAAAAATAATTTAGCTTTCACTTTAATAATTAATAATCTGCCGGAGCTTCTAAATACAATTGTTTGAATGCCGTATCCAACTGCTCGTCGTTAGGAGCTTTACCATGCCATGCGTGAGATCCCATCATAAAATCTACACCTGCACCCATCTCCGTATGAAGGATAATTACAACTGGTTTTCCTTTTCCTGTTTCTGTTTTTGCTTTCTCAAGAATTGCAACTACAGCTTCAAGATCATTACCGTTCTTTTCTTCCAAAACAATCCATCCGAATGCTTCAAGCTTAGCGTGAAGATTACC
This sequence comes from Chryseobacterium sp. MEBOG06, assembly GCF_021869765.1. Lineage (NCBI taxonomy): Bacteria > Pseudomonadati > Bacteroidota > Flavobacteriia > Flavobacteriales > Weeksellaceae > Chryseobacterium > Chryseobacterium sp. MEBOG06. Next base: position 985,158 of record NZ_CP084580.1, read on the forward strand.
CAGGCTTAATACATCATCAGTATCTCCGTCAATCTGACGCCCATTGTAGTCAATAGTAGAGATAATGTTATCTACTTTTTTAGCAGCAGCATACATCAGAGCTTCCCAGATCTGACCTTCCTGAAGTTCACCATCTCCGTGAAGCGTGTAAACAAGAGACTTATCACCATCCAGTTTTTTACCTTCCGCTACACCAAGAGCTACAGAAAGTCCCTGTCCAAGAGAACCTGAAGCGATTCTGATACCAGGAAGCCCTTCATGGGTAGTAGGGTGGCCCTGTAACCTTGAATCTAATTTTCTGAAAGTGCTGAGTTCTTCTACCGGGAAGAAGTCAAATCTTGCCAAAGTAGAGTAGAATACTGGAGAAATGTGCCCGTTTGATAGATAAAAATGATCTTCATTTTTTCCTTCCATTGTGAAAGGAAGCTTATAATTCATTACCTTTCCATAAATGGCTGTGAAGTATTCCGTACAACCTAAACTTCCGCCAGGGTGTCCTGAATTTACAGCATGAACCATTCTTAAAATGTCTCTTCTGATCTGCGTAGTAAGAGATTTTAACTCTTCAATACTTTTACTCATTATATCTGATTTATTTGCACGCGAATTTACAATTTTTTAACGGCTTATGGAAATGCAAAAATCCGGATATGAAAACCCGGATTTTGATGTGTATGCATATTTCACTGTTTTAGCAGCCTTCATTGACGTAAACTTTGATTTCCGTGACAATATTATTCACAAATCTAAACGTAAGCTCTGTTCCTGCATCATAATCTTCAATATTAAAGTATCCCGAATCTTTCAGACGCTTGCCGTTATCATCATACTCCGGACGAATACTGAATGTAGGATAATTTCTATAGGTATTAATAAGTTCATCTCTGGTACTCCCAACTCCCATTCCGCTTTTTGTTTTAAATTTTTTACTGGTTGTGGTCATTCCTGTGATCGTAATCGCATCAGGCTTGGCATCACCTCCATATCCCTGGTAAACTTCCACGCTGATAAGCTCTCCATTATATTTTACAAAATTCTTTTTCTCGCTGTCAGAAATTTTAAGAGAAGTACCCGAAATTTTTTCTGCTTCACTTTTGTCCATAAAGATTTTATAAGGTCCGATTCTTAAAGTGGAGACTTCAAAGTTTTCCTGAGCATTTATAAAGCCAAATAGTAATACAAATGCGAAAGTTGAAATGATTTTTTTCATAGTTTTTGGGGTAGTAATGAGTTATTATTTTCGTTCATTTACTGAATTCAAAGATACTTAAAAAGTATCTTTTACAGGTATCGCCGGAATCAGTGATATTCAGTGATTTCTGTATTTCGAAAGACTTTAATTGTATGATTAGTATTGAGCGTTTTATGTAATAGTGAGTGTTTTGTGTTTTATTTAATTTTTTTTGAATAAATTTTACTATTTTTATCAATATTTGTAGTTTAAAATGTTGTTTTTTTACAGCAAATGTATTTTTTTTTATGTTTTTAACCCATTTAACTATATTTTGTGAAACTCAAACACCATGAATTATGAAAATTAAAAAACTATTGTCTCTGGGGATATTTGTTTTATCCATTTCCCTGGGAAAAGCACAGGATTTTTTTACCTCAATCAGCGAAAGGTCCATTAAAGCAGACCCAAAAAGCAGAACGGTACAGCCCGAAAAATTTCTTACTTATCATCTGAACGTGGCTGCAATGAAAAACTATTTTAACACAGTTCCGGAACTGGGTGATAGTGATTTTAAAGATAAAGCTCCGATTATTGTGCTGCCAATGCCCGATGGATCAAAAGCTAAATTCAGAATTTGGAAATCATCAGTAATGGCTCCTAAACTGGCACAGCAGTTTCCTCAGCTTGTTACCTTTACAGGCCAGGGAGTTGACGATCAGTATGCTACTATAAAACTGGATTTTACAGAACTGGGATTCCATGCTCAGATAAAATCAGTAGTATCGGGGGATACCTACATTGATCCTTATGCAAAACAGGATACTAACAATTATATTATTTATAAGAAAAGTGATCTGATTGATAAAAATCCGAGAATATGTGGATCGAAAGATGAGGAAGCTCCATTAGAAAAAAAAAATGCACAAAAAACCGTCACTCCAAGCGTAGGAACTCAAATTAGAATCTTCAGGTTTGCAGTAGCATGTACGGGAGAATATGCAGTGGCAGCAACGGGCTCTGCAACACCAACAGTCGCTCAGACTTTATCAGCTATTGTAACCTCTGTAAACCGGGTAAACGGAGTGTACGAACAGGAAGTTGCTTCAAGATTGATATTGGTGGATAATGAGACCAATGTTATCTTTACAAATGGTGCTACTGATCCTTTTAATGGAAATGATAATGCCAATACATTAATTAATGAAAGCCAGACTCAGATTGATTTGCTGATAGGAAACGCAAACTATGATATTGGACACACGTTCAGTACAGGTGGCGGCGGACTGGCCGGATTAGGTGTTATCTGCAACAATTCAAATAAAGGAAGAGGAATTACAGGTTCACCAAATCCTGTAGGTGATCCTTATGATATTGACTACGTGGCCCACGAAGTAGGACATCAGTTTGGAGGTCAGCATACTTTCAATGCAACAACAGGAAATTGCGGTGGAACTAACCGCAGCGCAGCGAATGCCGTAGAACCCGGAAGCGGAATTACCATTATGGCCTATGCAGGTATTTGTGGAGCAGCAAATAATTTAGCAGCAAATAGTATCGCTATTTTCCATACGCGTTCTTTTCAGTCTATCACTACAAAAGTACAGTCAACAACGTGTCAGGTGACATCTCCTGTTACCAACACAGCTCCCGTTGTAAATGCAGGAAACAATTATACTATACCTAAGGGGACACCGTTCAAATTAACTGGTTCTGCAACAGATGCTGAGAACAATGCACTTACCTACTGCTGGGAACAGAACGATGCAACATCAACAGGAGGAAACTGGAATGCTCCAGCAGGAAATTCTCCGATTTTCAGATCTTTTTTACCAACAACCGTGCCTTACAGATATTTCCCGAAAATTACTGATATCATCAATAATACCACTACTATAGGTGAGATTTTACCATCGTATGCAAGAACAATGGAGTTCAGATTAACAGTAAGAGATAATAATCCGGGTTGTGCGGGAGTTGCCAACGATGATGCTAGTATTGTTGTTGATGGGAATTCAGGGCCATTCACAGTGACAGCACCGGGTACTGCAGTAAGCTGGACAGGCAACAGTACACAGACCATAACATGGAATGTAGCAAATACTGCTGCTGCTCCTGTAAGCTGTGCCAATGTAAGTATCTATCTTTCTACTGACGGAGGCTTCACTTATCCAATCACAATTTTAGCTTCTACACCTAATGATGGCTCAGAAACCATCACTATCCCTGATGTAAATACAACACAGGCCAGAATTATGGTGGCAGGAGAAGGAAATGTATTTTTTAATATTAACCCTGTTAATTTTACAATTAATAAAGAAGTCTTAGGCGTTAATGAAATATCCGGAAATAAAGATGTATTTGCGGTATATCCTAACCCAAGCAAGGGAATCCTTAATATTAAATTTGCTAAACAAAACGAAACATACGATGTTACAGTATATGATGTAAGCGGAAGACTGGTATTCACTCAGCAGAATAATAAACTTAATCAGGATAAAGTAGGGACTTTCAACCTTACCGAACTGGTAAAAGGAAATTATTTAGTAAAAGTTAAAACCAAAGACTTTGAACAAACTGTAAAGTGGATTAAAGAATAAACAATTTTTAAATAAACTAATTGGGTAAAAAAAGCTGTTTTCACACATTGTGAAAACAGCTTTTTTAATTATTTAAAAATATAATCTTTCTATTTTAGATCAATTGAACTTGCTCTTTGGTTTTAGTCAGAACTTATAATTATTTTACAAGTTTCAGATACTGCTTGTTTTTCACCAGCCAAAGACCAATAAACGTTAGCAGCCCGTTAAGAACAATCAATTCCACGCCAATTCTGTAATCAGTGTATGTTGTAACGGCCAAATTGATAAAATAAGTAATAACAGGGGCTAAAATGGTAACCGCAAGAATAGAATACTTTCTGGAAATCTGAAATTTCGTAAAAATCCCAAAAGCAAAAAGTCCTAAAAGAGGTCCATATGTGTAACCGGCAATTTCCATGATCAGATACACAATAGATTTGTCATTCAATGCTTTGAAAATCATAATTAAGATGAAGAAAACTACAGTGAAAATCAAATGCACTTTCATACGAAGGTGTTTCTTTTCTTTTTCTGTTTTCGTCTTATCTTCATTAAGGTTAAGAAGGTCTACACAGTATGAACTTGTTACTGCAGTCAAAGCCCCGTCAGCAGAAGGGAATAATGCTGAAATAAGTCCGATAATAAAAATAATGGAAATAAACATCGGGAAATATCCCTGAAGAGATAAAGCCGGGAAAAGGTCATCCCCCATGATATTTTTAATATTGCCTGCTGAATCTTTGAACCCAAAAATATTAGTTACCGTCTCAGCGTTTATTGTTCCATATTCTGCACCGTTCTGAAGTGCAAAAAGATATAATAATCCACCTAAAAACAGGAATGCCAGATTCACAATAAGTAGAGTTCCTGCGAAAGTCAGCATATTTTTCTTTGAATTTTTAAGGTTATCCACCGAGATGTTTTTCTGCATCATTTCCTGATCCAGACCTGTCATCGCAATAGTAATAAAAATTCCGCCTAAAATGGTTTTAAGGAAAAATGTCTTGGAATTCGGATCAAAATTGATGAAATGCGTGTAATTTTTCTGCCCTAAAATAGTATAAGCTTCCCCAAAAGAAAGATTTAGATTCGAAAGAATAAAAATAATACAGGCCACCAAACTGATAATCATGAAAGAAGTCTGTAAAGTATCTGTAATCACAATCGTTTTTACCCCTCCCTCAAAAGTATATAAAAGGACCATCAGCAAAAGGACCATCGAAGTTACCCAAAACGGAACCCCTAGACCTTCCAGTAAGAAGATCTGCAATACATTGACTACAAGGTATAGCCTTGCTGTAGCACCAATTGCTCTTGAAATGATAAAAAATATTGATCCTATTTTGTGAGCTTCTACATTGAATCTTCTCCCCAAATAGGTATAAATGGAAGTCAGGTTCATCTTATAATACAATGGCAGTAACACCGCAGCCACAATAAAATACCCGATGAAAAAACCAATCACCATCATATAATATTCAAAACCTCCGTAGATATACTCGGAGCCGGTCATCTTACCTACCGTTCCCGGAACTGAAATGAAAGTAACCCCACTAAGGCTGGTTCCTATCATTCCGAATGCCACAAGCCACCATTTGCTTTTCTTGTTGCCGATAAAAAATGACTGGTTATCAGAATTACGGCTGGTAAAATAAGAAATCACCAAAAGACCGATAAAGTAGATAAAAACAAATAGCAAAAGGATAGTTCCTGGATTCATGCTTTAATTTTAAATTTTAGCAAATATATAAAAAAGATCACTCGTGAATCGTGAATTTACTTCACAGTCAGTTTTTATAGATATATAATCCCGTTTTGCTGAACAATAAAACAAAAAACCTTTCAAAATTTACTTCTGAAAGGCTTATATGGTAAGGGGTGGAAAAGTGATTAATTCACCAAAACATCCTGAATATCCTCACTCTTTTGAAAACTCGCTTTCGCAAAAGGGCAGAGGGGGATAATCTTTTTCCCGTTCTTCCGGGCAAAATCTACAGCTGCCAAAAGCATTTCTTTACCTACACCTTTTCCGTTGTAGGCTTCTTCCACCTCCGTGTGGTCAATAATAAATCTTTCTTCTCCTGCCCAGGTATAAGTCATCATTCCTGCGCGTCTTCCGTCTATGAAAGCTTCAAAACTTCCGTGTTTTTCGTCGTTGTTTTGTTTTACTTCGATCATACTATGAGAATTTAGTTAATATTTCTATGTCGTTAGTTAGTATTTTATGAACAGGGCAGGCATCAGCAATAATGTGCAGTCTTTTTAGCTGCTCATCATCCAGAATCCCTTCAAAGGTGATATCTCTTTTGAAAACTGCTCTTTTGGTGAGTGGATAATTTTCGAGTTCTACTTCCACATGGATATTTTCCACATCCCATTCTTTCCTTTCGATATACATTCTGAGAGTAGCAGCTGTACAGCTTGCCAGAGAAGTGGCCAGAATTTCCAGAGGATTGAACCCTTTATTCTGTCCGCCTTTATCGATAGGCTCATCAGTAATGATCTGGTTTTCGCCAGCCGTTACCTCCGTATAATATTTTGTTTTTCCTAAACTTGCTTTTACCGTTACCGCCATTATTTTTCTGTGTTGAATTTATAACTTAATGCTCCGGAAGGGCATTGGTCTATCTGCTCTTTAAGTTCTTCCGGGGTTGCATTTTCTGCCTTTATCCAGGGTCTCTCTTTAGGATTGTAGACCTTTGGAAGCATTTTTACGCATACAGTTGAGTGGATACACTTCTGGGGCTGCCAGATGACAGTGATGGGACCGTTGGTATATTCGTGTATTTCCATATTAATTTTCTTTTAATGATTTTTCGATTCTTCTGTCCGGAATCAGCCATATGAGCGCCACGATATAATAAAAACCTATGGCAATATAAGGATAAAAAAAAGAAGTTGCTATGCCGAGTACATAAAATATAATCGATATATATTCTTTAGATTTTGAATGTATAGCCTCTTTGAGCTGTGAATTTTCACCTTCATACCTTATAATCAGATTTTCCAGAATAGTGTAGGCAATGGCGGACATAATGAGCACCATTCCATAAGCTGCAACAGGATTTTCTGCAAAACCGGTTGTTCCGATCCATTCCGTAGCGATAGGCATCAGGGATAGCCAGAATAAAAGATGAAGATTAGCCCAAAGAATACTGCCGTTAACCTTCTTTACCGTTTGAAACAAATGATGGTGATTGTTCCAATAGATTCCTATATAAATAAAACTGAAAATATAAGCCAAAAACTTTGGGAGAAGAGGTTTGAGGCTGGTCCAGGTATTCCCTTCCGGTACTTTTAGCTCAAGCACCATAATGGTAATAATAATGGCAAGTACACCATCACTGAAAGCCTCTAATCTCCCTTTAGTCATTGTTTTTAACCTGGATTTTAAAATTTTCTATTTTGTTCTTCAGGTCTGTAAGCATATCAGGGTTGATCACTCCGCTTTCCATATCAAAATTTTCATAGAATTTAGGGAGTGAAAAAGTATCCCTGATATCTGCTGCAAACTGTGGGAAAAATGTCTTCGCCGTATTCATTACATTTCCTCCGCCATAGCCTCCCGGAGAAGTACTCATCAGAAACATAGGTTTGTTTTGAAATACCTTTACATTGATTCTTGATGCCCAGTCAAAAATATTTTTAAAAGCAGCGCTGTAAGATCTGTTGTGCTCAGCAAGAGAGCAGATAATAACATCACATTCTTCAATCACTTTTAAAAACTGATGAGCGCTGTCCGGAAATCCTTTCTTTTCGAGATCTACAGAAAAAACGGGCATCGTGAAATCGTTGAGGTCAATCAGGTTGATTTCCTGATCCTGAAAATCCCGCAGTACAAACTTTACCAGTTCTCTGTTGATGGAGGTGGAAGAAGTGCTTCCTGCAAATGCTAATATTTTCATGGCTTTTGTCATCCGGTACGGATATTATTTTCTGTTTAAAATGGCTTTTGGAAGCGGAACATATTCCTGGTCATCACCTGGTACCAATGGAAAGGCTTCGTGGTTCTGGTCGTTCCAGTTTACTTTAGCCTGGTCAATCACTTCCTTATCAGAATTAACGAAGTTCCAGAATATAAAACGTTCTTCATCAAAAGGCTCGCCGCCAAAAAGATAAACAGTACCGTTTTCACTCATCTCAAACTCACAAAGCTTGGTATCTTTGGCGATCATCAGCTGTTTTGAACCATAAGAATTTCCATCAGCAGTTACCGTTCCGTCCAGAACATACATGGCTGCCTCCCCATAAAGATCTTTACCAATGCTTATTTTTTTCGCTTCTTTGGTTTTGATCTCAATAAAAAATAATTGGCTGTGTACAGGAACAGGAGATATTCTTCCAAATGCTTCACCCGCAATTAATTTATATTGAATGCCGTCTTCTTCCCAAACCGGAATATCATCCGCTTCAATATGGTGGAAGGTAGGCTCTGCCTGTTCAAGATGCTTGGGAAGCCCTACCCAGATCTGAAATCCGTGAAGACTCTTATCACTGTGCCTTAAATATTCAGGAGTTCTTTCAGAGTGTACAACCCCCTTTCCGGCAGTCATCCAGTTCACGGCTCCCGGTTTTATTTCGACGGAACTTCCTATACTATCTCTGTGGAAAATAGACCCTTCCAACAGATAGGTAAGTGTAGACAATCCGATATGCGGATGTGGAGGTACATCAAGATTCTGATAATCTTTTAATTCAGACGGTCCCATATGATCGATGAAGACAAATGGTCCCACTGCTCTTTTTTCCCGGAAAGGAAGAAGTCTTCCTACCAGAAAGTTTCCTATATCAGCCGCTTTTTCTTCTATGATAAGTCCAATATTTGACATAACGATGTGATGCTTTTTAAAATTTTACTGTATTTAAATTGATAGAGGTCACGAAAAAATCTAAAGTTTATTATATCCTTCAAATGTTTCATCAACGAGGCGTTTCCATTCAGGATGTTTCTTAATAAATGCAAAAACATAAGGGCAGAACGGAAGAAGCTTTTTACCACTTTCTTCAATGTAATTGAGCGTTTTTTCCACTACTGCAGCGGCAGCACCTGAGCCAGCCAGTTCCGGGTCTGCTTCAGTATGGATCAAAGAGATCTGATGCGTTTTCTCATGGTAATCAATAAAAGCATAATATCCATTGACATTGATTTCAAATCTTTTATCCGCTTTTACGAGAGGTATATTTTCAAATTCTGATTTCATATTTCTGGTATTGAAAGTGGTCTGCTTGTAATAGAGTGTGATATGAAAATAGGAATAGATAAACCTTATAGATTTCTAAAGCCTATCAGGTTTATCCTCCATATCAATCTTACTTTATAAGTAACCCAACTTAATGATATATAAAGTTAATAAAAAAAGGAATAATCAAAGATTAAGATAAATTTAATTCTTTTTAATCCTCAAGATAACCGAATTTTCCGGTATTGAAGTCTTCAAAAGCCTGCATGATTTCCTCTCTGGAATTCATTACAAAAGGTCCGTGAGGATAGATGGGCTCGTTGATAGGCTCTCCGCTGATGATTAAAACGACTGTATCTTCTTTCGCTTCAATAGTAAACGTTTCTCCTTCATTTTTAAATAAAGCAAAGTGATCTGCCTTCACATGGTCTTCACCATTCAGCATAATATTTCCTTCAATCACTAACGCTGCAGTATTGAAATGAGCGGGGAAACTAAAATCTGCTTTTCCACCTGCTTTCAACTTTGCATTCATCATATGTACTGGTGTGAAAGTTTCTGCAGGACCTTTTTGTCCGTTATATTCACCGGCAATTACTTCTACAAAACCATTTTCACCCAGATCTACTTTTTTCATGGTAGAATTTTCAATAGCCTGGTATTTCGGAGTGCTCATTTTATCTTTTGCCGGAAGATTCACCCAAAGCTGAACCATCTGGAAGATTCCTCCTTTTTTTGCCCATTCTGTTTCATGGTATTCTTTATGAAGAACTCCTTTGGCTGCAGTCATCCATTGTACGTCACCCTCTCCGATAACGCCACCCCCGCCTGCGCTGTCATGATGTTCTACTTTACCGCTGTAAGCTATAGTGACCGTTTCAAAACCTCTGTGAGGATGAACTCCCACACCTCTGGGTCTGTCTGAACCGTTGAAATGAAATTTTGAATTATAATCAAGCATAATGAACGGATCCATTCTTTTCATATCCAATCCGGGTACGCCGGGAATAAAATTATGAACTCTAAAACCATCACCTACAAAATGGGCAGGTTTTGGAGATACTACGATTTGTACTTTTTTTGTTGCCATCACACTGTTGATTTTTTATGTAAACAAAATTACCATACTTATAAGTGAAAAGCATTGATCTGTGTTAAGTTCGTAGGATGATGAAGGGAGGAAATAAGTTCCTGTGACTTTTAATGTTCCGCTAATCCTCTTTTGATTTCATATTCTTTCCATCCGAAATATGCAGTCTCCTGAAAACCAGGCCTGACAGGATAGTCAATATTCCGACCGTAAGAAATGTATAACGGAATGCATTGTGAATTTCACCTCCGATGAGATCTGTGTTTTCAAATAGTTTTAAAACAATGAGCCCGAAAGCGATTCCAAAGCCGATGGCAAGCTGTTGATTAACGGATATAAGAGAATTGCCGCTGCTGGTCTGAAAATTCCGCAGATCTGCAATGGAAATGGTATTCATTGAAGTGAACTGGATAGAGTTGAAAAATCCTAATACCGCAATAATAGGGATAAACCAATATAAAGAAGTGTGAATATCAGGAATGGCAAGCAGGCAGATCAGGGTTCCGATAATGAAGGTATTTACCATCAGAGTCTGACGGTACCCATATTTATCTAAAATTTTAATAACAGATGATTTTCCGAAGATGGCGGTTAATGCCATGGGAGCAATGATCCATCCTGACGTCACTGCCGATTGTTTGTAAGCGATCTGAATCATCAGTGGCAGCAGCAGAGGAACGGAGCTTATTCCTAATCTTGTGGCCAGATTTCCTACAATTCCTACCCGGAATGTTCTTACCTGAAACAGATCTAATGGGAAAATAGGATTTCCGCCTCTTTTTGCATGCTTATAATAGTAATATAAAAACAGGAAGCCAAGAATAAATACAAGTAAAACCGGAGATATATTCTGCATATCTCCGAAAAGTTCCAGAGAAATGGAAAGCAGAAGAGAGGCCGCTGCAAAAATTAAAAAGCCTTTTAAATCAAAATCTACAGAATCAGATTTATAATCGGGCATAAATTTTAATCCTAAAAGAATTCCTAAAAATCCGATTGGTATATTAATCAGAAAGATCCAGTGCCATGAAAGGTAATCTACCATGTAACCTCCTACAAGCGGACCTAGTACAGGCCCTATAAGAGCGGGAATAATAGCAAAGTTCATGGCTTTAAGAAGCTCGCTTTTATCAAAAGTTTTAATCAATGCTAATTTCCCTACAGGAGTCATCAGACTTCCTCCAACTCCCTGAATAACCCTTGAAATCACCAAATGGGTAAGGTTTTGAGATAATGAACAGAATAAGGACCCCAGACTGAACAGCACCAATGAGATGATAAATACTTTTTTGGTTCCGAAACGGTCTGCGAGAAATCCACTTGCAGGCATGAAAACAGCTAATGTAAGAACGTAGCTGATAATGGCGTTCTGCATATTGAGAGGAGACTCATTGAGGTCTTTAGCGATCGAAGGTAAAGACGTGTTCAGAATCGTTGAATCCAGCATCTGCATGAAAATGGCGGTGGCCAGAATCAGGGGTAATATTTTCTTTATGGATGTCTGTTGCGGGCTTGTTTCTGTCATTTTGTATAGGCTGGAATCGGAAGATTTCCAGACTTATTTTTATTTTGAAGAAAATGCTTGCTTTAAGCGGTTTGATCTTTAGATAAAGAAATCCATATAAAATTAAAAAAGTCCTGCGAGATTTCACAGGACTTTTTGATTTATTTTCTAGGTTTTTCTACTCCTTTCCATTCATCACCAGCTTTTCTATACTGGCTCAGGATAAAGGTTTTGAAATCCTTTGTTTTGTATTCTATATTATCGGTATTTTGTTCAAACGGCATTATATAGTAATATTCAATATCTGTTTTGTCAGATTTGTTTCCTTTTTTTACAGTAGGAACATACTTTGAAAACTTATAGCTAGGAAGATATTGTTTTAATCTTGCGTAGAAAGCTTTATCTTCTTTTTCATTAGGAATGATATCGACAATGTTTAAATCATCTTTTTTCTTATCTACCCAAAGATAATAGGTTTTTTCTTCACCCATATTTCTGTTGACAGAGTTGAAAGCAAACAGTTCTTTCGGTACCAGTTCTTTGATCTTTTCCGGGTCTACCTTTGTGTAGAATTGTCCTTTGGAAGGGTCTACATAGGTTTCCAGATTATACATCAAAACAGAATTGTTTTCAAAATTTTTATTTTTAAAATATTGATTTAAAGATAATTCTGCAGTAGCTCTCAATTCTTTGCCGGTAGCATCCAGTTTTTTTGTTGGATTCTGAGGGTTTACTTTTTTTACAAACTCATATAAAACGACAGGTTTTATATCTTTAAGGTGAGGATACGTTTTCAGCTGCTCTGCCTTTACAAGCCAATAGAATTGTTGATAGTAGTCATCTTTATCTGCATCTTTCACACTTTTATAAGCTAAAGCAAGCTTTTTTGAACTCAGGTATTTACCATATTTTCCCTGTCCAAAAGCTAAACTGAAGGATAATATGGCAAATAAAACAGTAAGGTTTCTTCTCATTTTTTTATAATTGATATTTTCGTTTTCCAAATATAATTATTTATTAGATATTATTTTTGATTGTCAGTGAATTTATGTCGATATTGTTGCTGTTAATTCAAAAGAAAATCCTGTATTGCTACAGGATTAATAATTATTATACTGAAAGTTAGCTCTCGGACAGGCCTGAAACAATATTCAGATATTGAAAATGAAAAGGTGACACATCATTTTAAGCATTAAGATTTAAACCTTGAATGTCAATAGTGAATTTACTGTTAACGATTGATCATCCCATTTTCATTTTCGCTTTCGTTTTCAATTTTTAACTCTCCATTTTCAACTCATAAGAAGTTTCATGCACCTTTACCGCTCTTCCGCTGGGATCGTTCATCTTTTTGAATGCTTCATCCCATTCTAAAGCGGTAGGAGTGGAGCAGGCTACTGAAGGTACAGAAGGTACGGTGGCAGCAGAGGTTTCACTTGGGAAATGTTCTTCAAAAATAGTTCTGTATCGGTATTCCTCCTTATTTTGAGGAGTGTTTAGCGGGAATCTGAATCTGGCGTTGGCCATCATTTCATCGCTTACTTCTTTTTCTGCGACTTCTTTTAAAGTGTCAATCCATGAATAGCCTACACCGTCTGAAAACTGTTCCTTTTGTCTCCATACAATAGATTCGGGAAGGAGATCTTTAAAGGCTTTTCTCAATATCCATTTTTCAATTTTTCCTTCTTCAGCACTGATCATTTTATCTTGTGGATTAATGGTCATGGCAATATCCATAAACTCTTTATCCAGAAACGGAACTCTGCCTTCAATTCCCCAGCTCATCAGGGCTTTGTTTGCCCTTAAGCAGTCATAAAGATGTAGTTTTCCTAATTTTCTTACGGTCTCATCATGAAATTCTCTGGCATCAGGAGCTTTATGGAAATATAAATATCCTCCGAATAACTCATCAGCACCTTCTCCGGAAAGGACCATTTTGATTCCCATTGATTTGATCACCCTTGCCAGAAGATACATCGGGGTAGATGCTCGGACGGTAGTTACATCATAGGTTTCCAGATGATAAATGACATCGCGTATAGCATCCAGCCCTTCCTGAACGGTAAAGTTAACTTCATGGTGTACAGATCCTATATGTCTGGCTGCCTTTTGTGCTGCTGCCAGATCCGGTGATCCTGCAAGACCTACTGCGAAACTGTGAAGTCTTGGGTACCACGCTTCCTGAGTGTCTCCACTTTCAACTCTCTGTCTTGCAAATTTTGCAGTAATTGCCGAGATTACTGAAGAATCCAGCCCTCCTGAAAGTAAAACTCCATAAGGTACATCACTCATCAATTGTCTGTGGACAGCATCTTCAAGGCCTTTTCTTAATGCTGAAATATCGGTTTCGCTATCTTTTACGTGATCAAAACTTTCCCATTGTCTGGTATACCATTGCTGAAGTTCAATACCATCTCTGCTGTACACAAGATGCCCGGGAAGAAATGTCTCAATTGTTCTGCAAACACCTTCCAGGGCTTTAAGCTCGGAGGCAACGTAATAGTTTCCGTGTTTGTCCCAACCCTGATAAAGCGGGCAGATTCCCATATGATCACGTGCGATCAGATAAACATCATTTTCGGTGTCGTATAATGCGAAAGCGAAAATTCCGTTCAGCTTTTCAACAAAGTTTTTTCCGTATTTTCTATAGAGTGCCAGAATAACTTCACAGTCAGACTGAGTCTGGAACTCATAATCTGTAAATTCTTTTTTTAATTCACTATGGTTATAGATTTCACCGTTTACGGCTAATACTACTTTTCCGTCTTTTGTAAATAAAGGCTGTTTTCCTGAGGTAGGGTCTACAATGGCTAGTCTTTCGTGAGAAAAGATTACTTTTTCATCCTGAAAAACACCACTCCAATCCGGTCCTCTATGACGGATTTTTTTTGACATTTCCAAAACCTGAGGTCTTATTATTTCAGTTTTCTGTTTGGCGTCAAATAAACATACAATTCCACACATATTCTTATTATTTATGAAACAAAAGTAGAACGGACGTTTATAAATAACAATGAAAAATGTTTAAAATAGAATTTTATTAATTAAATAGTTGTTTTTGAAGAAAAATATTAACTATTTATATCAATTATGATGATTTTGATTGATTTTTTTCGCCGCACTTATATTAGTGTTATTTCTATACAAAATAAAAATGACATATTTATTAATGTATGGTAATTTATTATACAAATATTAACCCTTACTTTGTGGCTCGAAATAATTTTTTTTCATCATTTGTGTTTTTACCTTCTTGCAATTCTCATGCAAGAAGGTTTTGTTTTTTATTGGATCCCAAGCAGAGTTCCCGAAACATTCCATGAGCTGAAACTTGTTCCTTCTGTAGGACCTTGTGGAATCTTTATCTGGATGGTATGTTTTCCGGCTTTTAAATCTCCAAGAGGAATCAAATTGGGATTGGTAACCGTTCCAGGGCACCAGTTTGACCTGCTGAGATCTGACGATGAAAGTCCGTCCTGAAAGTTCCCTGAAGCAGGGTTGTATAATCGGTATGAGCCGCAGTCTGTTCTCCATGGTAAAAATGAAAATACAGATTGCCCATCTATAAAAATAGAATTCATTTTGGGAACGAATTCATCTCCGTTTTCCCAGCCTCCATGTCCCGTAGTTGTATATCTTAGCTGAGCATTTTTCAGATCTTTCTTTAAAGTGAAGTCCATGAAAAGGCCCTTTTGCTGATTGAACATTGTAGAGTAGTCCTGCCCGGCCATTTCCATAATATTCAAAGTATTGAATAAGGGGATAGCCACATTGTTTTTATAAACATTCTGGTCGCTTTTATGAATCGTAACTTCAAGGCTGACTCTATGACCTCCTTTATCATAGTTTCCGATAAATGTACCCACCCAAAGTTCTTTTCCGGATAAAGAGGGTTTTAATTCTGTGATGTCCTGCCGGTAAGGACTGATGGTCTGCCAGTTTTTTCCCTTAAGCTGAATATGGTTGAACTGCTGGATTCCAAATGCGGTAAAGAACCGCATCATTTCCGTGGCAGGGGTATAATTTTCTGTGGCAGTTACTCCAAAGTATTGTTTCCCGTTTCCATTTTCGAAGACCGGAAGTGTTTTTGCTCCTTTTTCAAGTCCGTCAAAAAATGACTGTTCTTTATCCTGCGGAATGAAAAATACAGTTCCTGTTCTGTCATAAGCATCTCCATTGGATTGCTGTTTCAGTTCTACAAAAATATTTTCCCCTTCTGTGATAGTAGGGAATTTTACTTTTTTAAGAATAATAGTTCCGTTAGCATATCTTTTTATCTGATCATCGGATTTGGAAGCATCAGAGAAATTGATCGTTTCATTTTCAAAAATGCTTAGTGTTGTGAATCTGCTTTTCCATAGAAGATCTTTGTATCCCAGCTGATCAGTAGTCTGGATGGTACCTTTTATAATATTTTCTATTCCGGTGTTTTTAATCTTTTTTATTGAGCTGGCGGTAATTAAAGAGTTTTTATTTCTCTCCACCTCCAGAACAAGTCCTAAATTCTGCCCAAGGACTGATGGCCCGCCCTGCAGTTTCAGATCATTCGTATACCAGATTTCAATGGTGTTGGAATTTACCTTGGTAATTGCCTTTTTACAGGTATATCCTAAAATTTTCTTTGTTTCATTGGTAAGCTCAAAATTCTGCTTTCCTACAGATTCTTTATCTGCGGCAGAAATAATAGATCCGGGTTTTAAAAAAGCGTAAGAAACAATAGTGTTTCCGGGTTTCTCCACTTTGGTGATTTCAAAAGGGTAACTGCTTTTTTGTTCTTTAATGGTAGTGCTTAAAATGTAATTTTCTTTTTCGTCAGCCCAAACTATTGTGGAAGGCTGATCTGATAGTAGCTTCCCGTTATACGAGCTGCTATATTGAATTTCATAGGTCTGTGCAGAAAACAGACAGAATAAGAAAACAGCCAGAAAATTGAAGACAGTTCTTGTATGCATATAAATGAGTTTACTGCAAAGTTATCTTAACTTTTCACAGCATCAAAACAGGTTAATCTATATAATAAGTAGACAACCTAATTGAATTGTTACAAAAAATGTTACAAAAACTTTTTTCCGGATGTATTCATAAAAAAGACTACTCTAAAAATAGAGCAGTCTTTGTATGTTATATTGTATTAAGATTAAGAAACTCTCTCAATCAAAGCCATATAGAATCCGTCATACCCTTCACTTGGCATTACTTTCTGATCCTTGATCATTCTGAATCCAGGATTGTTTTTGATGAATTCTTCTACCTGCAGATTATTTTCAGAAGGAAGAATAGAGCAGGTAGCATATACCATTTGTCCTCCTTTTTTCAACATTTTAGAATAATCCTGAAGAATCTGTTGCTGCTCTTTTTTAATTCTGTCGATAAAAGCCTGATCGATTTTCCATTTACTATCAGGATTTCTTTTTAAAACTCCCAGACCAGAACATGGCGCATCAATCAATAGTCTGTCAGCTTTTTCATGAAGACGTTTGATTACTTTATTATCAGAAATCATACGGGTTTCAATATTGTGAGCTCCGGCTCTTTTAGCACGGCGTTTCAGCTCTGCCAATTTCCACTCGAAAATATCCAGTGCGATGATCTGTCCTTTGTTTTGCATTAATGCTGCAAGGTGGAGTGTTTTTCCACCCGCTCCTGCACATGCGTCTACTACTCTCTGGCCTTCTTTTACATCCAGGAAGTATCCGATTTTTTGTGATGAAGCATCCTGTACTTCAAATAATCCCTCTTTAAAGGCTGTTGTTAAGAAAACGTTCTTTTTTTCTTCCAACTGAACAGCATCAGGATAATTTTTAATTGAGAAGGCTGTTACTCCTTCATCTGAAAGGTCAGAGATCAGTTCTCTTGTTGTGGTTTTTAAAGAATTTGCTCTTAAAACTGTAGGAGCCTGCTCGTTTAAGGCAAGCATTTCTCTTTCCCAGCTGGCACCTAGTTCTTTTTCCAGTGTTTCAGCTAGCCATTCAGGTATAGAATGCTCGATAGCTTTGGTAGGCACTGTATTTTTTTTAAGTTTAGTAAGAATGTCCGCAATTTTGATTCCGTCAAATTCTTCAAACTTTTTATAATTGGTTTTGCTCCAAAGAAGGTAAGCAATGATAAGTTTATAGATGTTGTTAGGTTTTACCCCTTCTCCCATATAATACTCAATACGTTTCTTCCAACGGATAATATTGTAGAAAATTTCAGAAACAACAGCTCTGTCCTGGCTTCCCCATTTTCTATTAGCTTTTAAAAGTCTTTCAATTACTTTATCCGCATATTTATTTTTTTCGAAAAAGGTTTCCTGTAAAGCATCGTGAATTCCGATCGCTAAGTTTCTGTGAATAAGTTCCATAAATTTGCTTCGCTGTTTTGAATCTGCAAAAATACGAATTAAAGTTGAGAGTTTGGGATTTGGAGTAGGAGAGTTTGATAATAGGAGGATTAGAAGGGGAAATTGAACGTGGAAAATTGAGCGTTTAAAGTTTAAAATTCAAAATAGAGATTGATTAGTCTGAATAATAAAAGCTGCTGATTTTGCCGTTTCAGTCTCTTGTTCCGTATTTTCATTTCCGGTTCTTCGCCTTGCTCTTGACTCTATCATGCAAAAAGCTCTACCTTTGTAAAAAATAAAAATATGAGTGATACAGTACTTTGTCCGAAATGCAGCTCTGAGTTTACTTACCCAAGCGATAATATGATGGTATGTTCTCAGTGTTTCTACGAATGGAATCCTGAAGAAGCAGTTTCTGAAGCAGCAAGCGAAGGAAAGATAGTAGATTCTAACGGAAATGAACTTCAGGATGGGGATTCTGTAGTGGTTGTTAAAGACCTTCCGGTAAAAGGAGCACCAAAACCAGTAAAAGCAGGTACTAAAGTGAAAAATATCCGTTTAAGACCCGGAAGTGACCATAATATAGACTGTAAAATTGACGGTTTTGGAGCAATGGCTTTAAAATCGGAATTTGTAAAAAAGGCATAATATAACAGATCTTTAACTACAACATTTAGCCTTTAAAGGCTGACCGATTGTTAAAGATTGTTTGACATAAATGCATAAGAAAAGGAAAAAATTGGACAGTGTAATCTTTCAAAAGACTTAATTGCAAAACTGCTAATGTCCGTCCGGAAGGCAGAAAGAGAATTAACCAAAAATTTCCTTATGCTGTAGAAGTACAAATGTAAGAAAAAGTTTGATAACAATTTCTTATGTTTGTATTTTTTTTATGGATAAGTATAAGTAAATCTATAGGTTATGTTTTTCTTTAAGGCAGGAAAAGGCGAGGGATGCTGAAGAAATTAAGCTGTAAAGTTGTCAAAAATAAATGATAAATTTACTTTTTACTCTACATATTATCTGTTATATGATCATCATCAATGCTGCACTAAAATTATACAGATTATGAGTTCTGAACAAAGGAGATTTTAATAGTTCCTTCCAGCTTGTTATCAGTATAAATAACAAGTTCTTTTCCCTTCGCAATAAGTTTATTCCAATAATAATTTCCTCCGAATCTACTTTCCAGAACTTCTGCTTCAATTCCGGTTTCCGTTATTTTTATTTCTTTAGGATAATAGGAAAACTTAGAAAGCTGAAAATCCGCTGCTTCAGATTCATTGAAAATATTCACTTCTCCGAATAATTTGGCAACGTATGAGTTGTAAGGTTTTCGGTAGGTTTCTTCCGGGCTGTCATTCTGTATCAATCTTCCGTTTTGAAGAATAACAATCTGATCCAGCCATGGCATGATATCCTGAATTTCATGTGTGGATATAATCAGAGAGATCTGATGCTCCTTTACATATCGGAAAAGTCGTTCTCTAAGTTCAATTTTTCTCGGGAAATCCAGATTACTGAAAGGTTCATCCAGAATAAGCAGTTTCGGTAATACAGAAAGCGCTCTTGCGATGGCTACTCTTTGTTGTTGTCCACCACTTAAATACTTGGGAAGTACGTGGGCAAATTCCTGAAGTCCTACCACTTCAAGAAGTTCCATTACGGTTTCTCTTTTTTGCTTTAGATTGATATTTGAAATAAATTTCCCTACATTTTCTGCAACGGTAGCATACGGCATAAGATCAAAATTCTGTGCTACAAATTTCATCTCTGCTTCTCCGGGAACAAGATTTCCTTTAGGCCCCAAAAGTTTTCTTCCGTTAAAAATAATCTCTCCGCTCTCCCAGTCAAGAAGACCATAGACCAGACTCAGCAGGGTAGATTTTCCGCATCCGCTTTCTCCTGCCAGGGCAATGATTTTGTTTTCCTCAAATCTTAGATTAAGGTTCTGAAACAGGGGTTTATCTTGATTGTGAGAGAAAAATAAATTGTTTATTTCTAGTAGCATATTACAAATGTAAGGTTTTTATGAAAACACAATTTTTTTTATTATATTAGCGGAAGTAATAAAAATAAATCAAAAATGAGAAAAAAGCTGTTTTCATTAGCAATTCCTGCTTTATTTGTTGCTGCCGTAATGGTTTCTTGTAAAAAAGATAAACCGCTTAGCAGTGAAAGTAACGAGGTAGTGACTACCAAAGATGGTAGCCAGTACAGTTTGGATACGCTAAACAGTAAGGTTGAATGGAAAGGATATAAAGTATTTAAATCTGAAAATACGAGCCACTTTGGAACAATCAGATTTGAAAGCGGAGATGTGACCGTGAAAGACGGAAAACTGGAAAGCGGAAAATTTGTTGCTGATATGAACTCCTTAACTTCTGTAGATTTGAAAGACAGTCCGGAAGATATGGGAAAACTAAATGGACACCTTAAAAGTGGTGACTTCTTTGAAGTTGAAAAATTCCCGACAGCTTCTTATGAAATTACAAAAGTTACCCCAGCCACAGAAGGAGATTATAATACTATTTTAGATGGGAATTTAACTATTAAAGGAATTACAAAACCAGTTCAGTTTAAGGCTAATGTATCTGTGAAAGAAGGAGAAGTAAGTGTAGCTACTGAGCCAAAGGATATTAAAAGAGAAGAGTTTGGAGTGAAATTCCAGGCTCCTGCTGAAAACGGGGTCATTAAAGATGAGGTAACTCTTCAGATCAACGTTAAAGCTTTAGAGAAGAAATAATTTTTTTATTTAAGTGAAATAAGTGATTGAAGTCTGCCTCCCGAAAAAGAGGCAGATTTTTTTATGACTCAATTAATTATTAAACTTAAAAGTCGTATTTTTGCAAAACATTTTGAAAGGGTAAAATAATGATAGAAAAGATAGAAGAACTACTGATCGAAGTAAACGGCTTCAATGCTAGCTCTAAGGAAGATATCGAAAACTTCCGAATCAAGTACAACGGTAAAAAAGGGGTTCTGAATGATTTTTTTGAAAAATTTAAAGAAGTTCCTAACGACCAGAAGAAAGAATTCGGACAGAAGATCAATACTTTGAAGCAAGCAGTTGCTGTAAAATTAGAAGATTTGAAAAATACTTCTGCATCTTCTGTTGTCTTAGAAAAAGAAGATCTTACGAGACCTGCTTTTCCATTGGAATTAGGCTCAAGACATCCAATCAACCTGGTTAAAAACAGAATTATTGAAATCTTTAAATCAATTGGCTTTGCAGTAGCAGATGGCCCTGAGATTGAAGATGACTGGCATAACTTTACTGCGCTGAACCTTCCGGAATACCACCCGGCAAGAGATATGCAGGATACGTTCTTTATTGAGCAGAATCCGGATATTCTTTTGAGAACGCATACATCTTCTGTACAAACTCGTTTTATGGAAGAAAATCAGCCGCCAATCAGGATTTTATCTCCGGGAAGAGTTTTCAGAAATGAAGCAATCTCTTCACGTTCTCACTGTATTTTCCATCAGATTGAAGGATTATATATTGATGAGAACGTAAGTTTTGCAGATCTTAAGCAGACCATTCAGTTCTTTACAACAGAGCTCTTCGGAAAGTCTAAAATCAGAATGAGACCATCATTCTTCCCATTTACAGAGCCAAGTGCTGAAATTGATGTGTATTGGGGACTGAACTCAGAAACAGACTATAGAATCACGAAAGGAACAGGCTGGCTTGAAATTATGGGCTGTGGAATGGTAGATCCTGCCGTACTGAAAAACGTGAATATAGATGCTGAAAAATATTCGGGATATGCATTCGGAATGGGAATTGAAAGAATTACAATGCTTCTTTACCAGATGAGTGACATCAGAATGTTCTTTGAAAATGATATCAGAACACTGGAACAGTTCAAAACATTATAAAAAATAAACCTCCGGAGCTCCGGAGGTTTTTGTTTTTAATTACTGACCTAAGAAACAAAACGTAACTAAAAACGGAATTTTATTGAAAAATTTACACGTGTCTGTTTCTTATGTCCATACTTCTTCAGGTATGCCAGAGGCATTCTAATGAGGTATTGACATACTGCAGTCTCCTCAACTGCTTCTATAATAAAGACAAGTAGTGCGTTGATTTTATTACATCCAAAATAAAAAATGTCTGCAAAAAACTTTACAGACATTTTTGATTTTTTTTAAATCTATACGCTTACTTGGTAAACTTTAAAGGATATTTTACGTTTTTATAATCATCAATACTTGCTTTTAACGAACCGACAGCCAGTTCAGCCTTTAGCAGCATCGGAAGATGATTGGCATCGTTGGACACCCACATGGTAACTCCTTCTTTTTCTTTAAATACTCTTCCGCTTTTTACTGAAGGGATAATTTTCAGGCAGTTGATGGTACCGAACTTAGTTTTTAAGTTTTCTGTTCCTACCACTTTTAGCTGAAAAGGAAACATTTCATCGTCTATCCATACATTCATATTGATAATGGTTCCTGTTTTTAGTTCATCCGGGCTCTTGCTCCTTAAATAGTAAAAGCATGAAAGCATATCCTGCACCCCTTTTACAGATTTTAAGACCTTAGAACCATTGGCCGGTGTTTTTTTATCTGTTAAAATCAAAGTATTGTTATCGTGATTGAAAACGGTTTCAAGGTGCTGGCGGTAACTTCCTTCCCGTACATCTCTTACATAAAAACTTGGCAACCCCGTTTCTGTATTGATGAAACTTTCATAGAGGTCTTCTACTTTGAAGAATGCTTTTACAGCCCCCGTAGTCTGCCCTGTACCTTTTACATAGAGATGGGGAACTCCTTTATAATTGGTCTTTTGAGTCGTCAGATTGGCTGTTCCGGCATTTAGAAAGCCATAATGGATTCTCAGGGTGATGGACTCTCCATCTGCGATGTTATCAATCTGGGCTGAGCCGAAAAAGAATATTAATAGGGCAAAGAGGTTTAAAAATTTCTTCATAACAAGACATTTACAAAAACATTGCCAAATTTAAAATCTTAATTGATAGATATTTGACAAATCTCAGGTTTTTATTTAGAATCAATTAAATATGCGTAGCATTAAAATTAGTAAATTTGCAGTTACATGTATAATTAAATTATCTAAATTATGATAACCACTGATATATTGATCATAGGTGCAGGTCCTACAGGACTTTTTGCAGTTTTTGAAGCAGGACTTTTAAAAATGAAGTGCCATATTATTGATGCGCTTCCACAACCGGGAGGTCAATTGGCTGAACTTTATCCTAAAAAACCTATTTTTGATATTCCAGGGTATCCTTCAGTGAACGCTGGAGAATTGGTGGATAATTTAATGGAGCAGATCAAACAGTTCCAGCCTGGGTTTACTTTAGGAGAAACTGCTGTTTCTTATACAAAGGTTGATGATGAGTGGTTTGAAGTGATCACAAACAAAGGTACCGTTCACAGATGTAAAGCTATTGCCATTGCCGGAGGATTGGGAACTTTTGAACCGAGAAAGCCTACTTTCGAAAATGTAGCTGATTATGAAGAAAAAGGTCTTGAATATTTCGTTAAAGAACCTGAACATTTCAGAAACAAAAGAGTAGTGATCGCCGGAGGTGGAGATTCTGCATTGGACTGGAGTGTTTTCCTTTCTAATGTTGCAAGTGAAGTGACATTGATCCACAGAAGAAATGAGTTCAGAGGAGCTTTGGATTCTGTAGAGAAAGTTCAGGATCTTAAAAACCAGGGAAAAATCAAATTAATTACTCCTGCTGAAGTTACAGGTATTAAAGGTGACGGAAAAGTAGAAGCAATTACAGTACAAAAAGACGGTGAAGAGGCATACGACATTGAAACAGATTACTTTATTCCTTTATTCGGACTGACTCCAAAGCTGGGTGAGATCGGAAACTGGGGATTAAACATCGAGAAAAATGCAATCGTTGTAAACAATGCTCTAGATTATCAGACAAATATTGATGGTATTTATGCTATCGGAGATATTAATACATATCCTGGAAAACTTAAATTAATTCTTTGTGGTTTCCACGAAGCTACTTTAATGTGTCAGAGTGTTTACAACAGACTAAACCCGGGTAAAAAATTCGTATTAAAATATACAACAGTAAGCGGGGTAGACGGATTTGACGGAAGCCGTAAAGAAGCAGAGAAGGCTGTTGTGAAAAAAATTGACTAATTTTGCAGAATTATGTCAGATATTAATATTAAAATCACCGATAGAGAAGGTGTAACCCACGATGTTGTGGCTCCAACGGATATGTCCATGAACTTAATGGAGATTATTCGTGCTTATGAATTGGCAGAAGAAGGTACTATTGGTGTATGTGGAGGAATGGCGATGTGCGCTTCATGCCAGGTTTATGTAGTGAATGATCCTGGTCTGGAACCTATGGGAGATGAAGAGGATGCCATGCTTGCTGAAGCTTTCCACGTGAAAGATAACAGCAGATTGGGCTGCCAGTTGCATATTGCAGATCAAATGGAGGGCCTTGAAGTGGCAATTGCTCCTTATCCTTAGAAAATATTTTTTAATCTTAATAAAAGCCCGTCTGGATTTTCCGGACGGGCTTTGTTTTTGCGGATTATTTATTGACCGGCTGAAACTTAGGATGTCCTATCTGCCACAATGCAAAGGCAAAAATATCAGAATATTCTTTGAATACTACATCCAGATCATTTGTAAAATGACCGTTTTCGTAGTTAACATATAATAAAACGGGCTTTCCGGAGGCAGTACTGTTTTGTAATGCAGCAGCCAGTTTCGCAGGTTCCCACGGCGTAATTCTGGAATCATTCATTCCGGTACGTACAATGACAGCCGGATATTTTACTCCTTTTTTTATTTTGCTTTGAGCATCCATTTCAATGAGATACTTAATATCTTCAGGATCTTTTAGGCTTCCGACTTCAGGAATCTGGTTAGCACCATTGGCTGAATTCTGTGAGCGGAGGACATTTGTCATTCCTACTTCAGCAATAGCTACGGCATATAAATCCGGTCTCTCAGTGATAGCTCTTCCAATAAGAACCCCTCCCATACTAGCTCCGTTTCCAATGAGTTTTGAAGGAGAAGTATATTTTTGATTAATGAGATATTCTGAACAGGCGATAAAATCTTTCCATGTATTAGGTTTATTGACCTTCATTCCTCCAGTATGCCAGTTCTCACCTTTTTCGCCTCCTCCTCTTACATGTGCAATTGCAAGTACAGCTCCCTGTTCCAGCAATGCAACCAGCCTGTTGGAAAAGCGGGGGGTAGAAGAAATTCCATAGCCACCGTATCCGGTGATATAAGCAGGATTATTACCATCCATTTTTATATTTTTAGGATAAATGATAGAAAGTGGAACCATTGTTCCATCATGGCTTTTCACTTCTATTTCTTTTACTTCATACAATTTGTTATAATCTGGGTAATGGCTGCTGCCATTGAAATATTTGCTTTTTACAACTTTCTCATTTTGAGGATTATATTCGTATGCTGTAGCTGGAGTAAGCCAATTGCTGTTATAGCATTGCAGATGGTCATTTTCCCTTGAATTGAGCGGATTCGAATTATTTACTCCATCATGCAGCGGAACTTTTTTTACCGTTGATGTTTTAAGATCAATCTGATATTTATCCTGGGTAATACCATTGCTCAATGAATAGTATAAATAATTTTTAGAGTTGTTCATAGACCTGATTACATCATTGCTTTCAGGAATAATAATTTTTGCGTGATCAAAATCAGGATTAGATAAACTTGTTACCCCTATTTTGTAATTTGGTGCCTTTTTGTGGCTGAGAAAATAAAGCTGATCTCCATTGATAAAGGTTTGGGTGATCTCGTCAGAAGCTTTTACAATTTGTTTCCATGGTGTCTTTTTATCTTTTATTGAAGAATAAGGTGCATAGAATTGTGGATTTTCAGATTTTGTAGAACCAATGTTTAACACGATATATTGATAATCTTCAGAAAAATGAACCATCGGAAATTGCTCTGTTAGTATATTGAGCCCAGGATATTCTTCCTTTGATGCCAATACAATATCTTTATCAGGATGAGTACCAATCTGATGCAGCATTGCTTTCATCTCTTTCAGCAGCATATTGCTATTTGGATCCCCGGTACTCATTTTGGTATAAATGATAGACTTGTCATCAGGAGTAAACTCAAAGTTGAATTCACTCCAGATAGGGCTAAGTGCATCATCCAGTATTTTATTTGTTTTTAAGTCTAAAATTCTGAGCTCACAAATTTCACCACCCGACTTGGATAGCAATATTGCTATTTGATTTCCTTTAGAATCTATTGAGAAATTAGTGATCTGTGAATCTTTTTTATATGTTTCCGGATCAAAAATCAAAGTTTCTTTTCCTGTAGAAAGATTTCTTTGATAGAGCTTGGAAAGTTTTTCTTTTTTTTGAGTCTTTACATAGAAGTAAATATTTCCTCTCTGTCTTGCATAGCTGTAAGAATCACCACCCATTTCCTGGATCTGTTTCATGCTGTTATAGAGCACATCACGATTGGTAATTTTATCAATAATAGTATGGCTGTAATCTGACTGAGCTTTGAACCAATTTTTTACTTCAGGACTTTTCAGGTCTTCCAGCCATTGGTAGTTATCAGTTATTTTTGTTCCAAAATAATCATCTGTTACTGGTTTTTCCGGAGTTTTAGGATAATTATATTGAGCAAAAGCGAGCTGGCTTAAAAATAAACTGCCTGATAAAAATATACTTTTCATCTTTATTATTTCTTTAGATGGTGATAACTTCATAGCTGCAAATTTACTAAAGTTAGGTTATCAAAAAGATAAGCTTTATAAAAAAAATTGAGTACTTCTTTCTATTATTAAAGTTTATCTTTAGAAATCACCTTCCAAACAGTAGGTGCCTCATAATTTTTCATTTTTTCCAACAAATCATCAATGCTTTCACTGATCAGCAGCATGTCTTTATTGACTTGTTTTAAAAATCCTTTATCTACCATAGTTTGAATCAGTTTGATCAGATCATCATAAAATCCGTCAATATTCAATATCCCAATTGGTTTTTTGTGAAGACCAAGCTGTGCCCAGGTTATCATTTCAAAGAACTCCTCCAAGGTTCCGTATCCACCGGGAAGAACGATCACGCCATCACAAAGGTCGTTCATTTTTGTCTTCCTTTCGTGCATGGTTTCTACAATGATAAGCTCAGTAAGGTTTTTATGAGCAATTTCTTTAGACTGCAGAAAGTGGGGAAGAACTCCAATTACCTTTCCATTTTCACTTAAGACTCCATTGGCTACTGTCCCCATCAGACCGGTTTCTGAACCACCATAAATAAGTTGGATATTTTGTTTTGCCAGGGTTTGTCCAAGCAAAAAAGTCTGTTCTTCATAGATTTTATCAGACCCGAAACTTGAGCCACAAAATACTGTTATACTTTTCATTATTTTAAATTAAGGTTTAAAAAATTAAAAATATCCAAAATCAAAAGACTTTGGATATTCATATATAGTAATTTTAATTTCCTATTTCTGCGGAATGTTCGCTAAAATATCCTTTAAGAAACTCCAGAATTTCTGAGCAGAAGGGATATTGGCTTTCTCTTCAGGAGAGTGTGCTCCTCTGATGGTTGGGCCGAAGCTTACCATTTCCATTTCAGGATAGTTGGCTCCGATGATACCGCATTCAAGACCTGCGTGGCACGCTACTACATGAGGTTTCTCATTGAATTTTTCTGTGTAGATCTTTTCCATAACCTTTACAATTTCAGAACCTGGTTTTGGTTTCCATCCCGGATAAGAACCGCTGAATTCAACGTTCATTCCTGCTAATTCTGCTACAGATTTTAACTGTTCTGCTGTAGAATATTTAGATGAATCTACTGATGATCTTGTAAGGTTTAATATTTTAAGCCCACCTTCTTTCAACTCAACTCTTGCAACATTATTGGAAGCTTCTACAAGATCAGCCACATCCGGGCTCATTCTGTAAACTCCGTTATGAAGAGCTTTCAGTGTAAGAATGATTTTCTTTGAATCAGCTTCAGAAACTGCTTTGTCAGATGAAGTAGAGCTTTCGATATTGATTTGAATTCCCGGTTCCACAGAAGCGAATTCTTCTAAAATTTCTTTTTTAAGAGCAGTTGCTTCTGCAATGAATTCATGAGCATTTCTTACAGAGACCACTGCAGCAGCTTCTCTGGGAATTGCATTTCTCAATCCGCCGCCGTCGATAGAAATCAATTCAATATTTTGTTGATCAAGACCTTTGTAAAGAAGTCTTCCCAAAATGATGTTTGAGTTTCCAAAACCTTTATGGATATCCATTCCGGAGTGACCTCCCTGAAGACCTTTTACTTCAATTCTCACCACTTGCCCCTTTGAAGATTCAGTGGTATAACTTTGAGTGATAGTAACGTCTACTCCTCCTGCACAACCGATATCAATTTCGTCATCTTCTTCAGTATCAAGGTTCAATAGTATTTGTCCGGTTAGCTGCCCTGGTTTTAAACCGATAGCTCCTGTCATTCCCGTTTCTTCATCAATTGTGAATAACGCTTCAAGAGCAGGGTGTGGAATATCTGAACTTTCAAGAATGGACATGATAGTAGCCACTCCCAAACCGTTGTCGGCTCCCAAAGTAGTTCCTTTTGCTTTTACCCAGTCTCCATCAATTTCCATTTTGATTCCTTCTGTTTCAAAATCAAAATTGACATCATTGTTTTTCTGGCAAACCATATCTAAGTGTGACTGAAGCACAATAGATTTACGGTTTTCCATTCCTGTGGTAGCAGGTTTTTTAATAATTACATTTCCTACTTCATCTACAGTAGTTTCAAGTCCTAAATCCTCACCAAATCCTTTGATGAAAGCAATTACTTTTTCCTCTTTTTTTGATGGTCTTGGAACTGCATTTAATTTGGAGAAGTTTTTCCAGATTATTTGCGGTTCTATGTTAGATAATTCCATTGAATTTTATTTTTCTCAAATTTACGAAATAAAAATGCTTCCGTAGAATACAGAAGCATTTTTTGTAGGTATAAAAAGACAAAGGAAGGTAATCAGTAATTTTTAACATCCACATTCTCCATAGATTGGAGTTGTGAAAATAGTACCATCCGTTTTTTCGATGGTAAGAGTTCCTTCAAAAAGCAGGGCTTCTTCGCCTTTTATTTTTTTACCTTTTACAGAAATCTTGTAATCACCATTTTCTATTTCTTTGGTAAGTACTTCATCTACTTCCATATCACTTGATGAGATAAGATTCATAGCCAGTCTCTTACCGTCGAGCATCATGTAGGCTGTTTTTCCAGCATCATCTGCATAGATGTATCTCTCGTTTTCAAAATCGGCTTTGCTGATCGCAAAATAACATGAGCATTCCTTAATTTCTTTTGGGAAAGGAATAGTTCCTACTAAAATATTTCCTGAAGCATGTCCTGCTGCCACAGAATCTTTAGCAATATTCAAAGAATCAATAGGGGCAGAACCTGAAGTGGTTTCTTTCTCCTTTTTGCAGGCTACCAATAGAAATGCTGAAAATAAAATGATTAGGTATTTCATTGTATGGTGGTTTTATTTATTTTTTAACCTCTTGCTCTTTCCAGTAATGTCATCATTAATAAAGAAAGGATCACCAGGCTTTCCTCTTCGTCATCAATGTCAATCACTCTGTCCAGCTGGAATCTTCTTCCGAAGAATGAAGGCATTTTTTTTAATTTGAAATAAGTCTTTCCGTCAATTCCTGTTACAGTGTAAGAAGGATTAAGGAAATAACCTGTAAACATTCCAATGATAGGAAGTTCGCCAACAAAGCTGTCCCAGAATCGTACCCAGGCATTGTCTTCCTGAATTTTAAACTTAGGCTGATCATTGGAATCCAATACATCATAGCTTGCTTTCCAGATAGAACGCATTCCTTTTCTGGCTAATCTTCCAAAGTTTTTATTGCCAATAATATCATTTAAAGAATATGATGCATTGAAATCTATCCATTGGTTTGCTCTGATTCTGAAAAGCTCCTTTGATTTACTTTCGTCATTGAAAACAATAACATCTTCTTTCAGCTTGAACATTTTCTGACGAACATAGGCTACATAATTCCCGTTTTTGTCTGTAATGTTGAAGTCACTTGCTAATGTAGTGATTTTGAATTTGAAATCCAGAGGATAATTAAGGTTGTTAAGTGCCATTTAGTTTATTTTTTTCATATTTAATTTAAGCGGCAAAGATAAATGTTTTTTTTATAGCGAAAGACCGGTTTTATACGGTAATACATTATTGTCCTAAAATGAGGCTTTATAAGAGAGGTTGAAAATTGAAAGAGGAAGTTGAAAATTTAAGGGAGAAATATACATCAGTAAATCAATGTTTTTACTGTTGATCACTTAGCATTATTATTTAAATCCACATTTCTCATATTACCATTCGCAATTCTCAATTCTCAATTTTTCACTTTCAACTTTCAATTTTCCATTCCCAAACTGTTTCCTCAACTATAATTCTTATTTTTGTACTTATGGATTACCCAAGTAAAGTATTGGCAAAGGCGGTGGATGAAATTTCGGGACTGCCCGGGATTGGGAGAAAAACAGCTTTGAGGCTGGCGTTACATTTATTGAAACAGCCTAACTCCAGAGCGGTAAGTCTTGGAAATTCCCTGATTAACCTAGTCAATGAAATAAAATACTGTAAAGAATGTCATAATTTTTCTGATTTTGATATTTGTGAAATATGCAGCAATGAAAAGAGAAATGGTGAACTGATCTGTATCGTAGAAGATGTGAGAGACGTCATTGCTATAGAGAACACAGGAAAGTATACCGGAAGATATCTTATTCTGGGTGGCAAAATCTCTCCAATGGAAGGGGTAGGACCTGGCCAGCTGAATATTCCAAGTATTGAAAGGAAGCTAAATGAGGGACATGTGAAGGAATTTATTTTTGCTTTAAGTGCCACTATGGAAGGAGATACAACAGCATACTATATTTACAAAAAATTTAAAAGTTTTAATGTGAATTTTTCGAGTATTGCAAGAGGCATTTCAGTAGGTGATGAATTGGAGTATGCTGATGAAATTTCTTTAGGAAGATCTATTATCAACAGATTGCCGTACAACGAAAAAGATTAATATGAAGCTGTCCATTATTATTGTTAATTATAATGTTACCCAACTGCTCAGAAATTGTCTTTTATCTATTCAGAAATATATAAAAGATATAGACTATGAAGTGGTTGTCATTGATAATGCTTCTACCGACAGCTCGTGGGGAGATCTTATCCCGGAGTTTCCTAAAGTGCGTTTTATATCTTCCAAAATAAACGGTGGTTTTTCAAGGGCAAATAATCACGCTATACAGACTGCAGCTGGAGAATATCTGCTTCTTTTAAACCCTGATACCGAACTGGAAGGGTACTATATGGAGGAGCTTCTGGATTTTGCTGATTCTGAGCCTGATTTCGGATGTATGGGAGTGAGGATGCACGACGCAAAAGGAAATTTTCTGCCTGAAAGCAAACGGTCAGTACCTGATATGTTCAATTCATTTGAAAAACTGTTTACCAATTTTAAAAAGAATAATTCTAAGTCGTATTATAGAAATGATTTAGAAGAAGATGTTGTAACGGAGGTGGATGTGATTACAGGTGCATTTCTATTGGCCAGAAAAGAGGTCTACGAAAAAATCGGCGGGCTGGATGAAGCTTACTTTATGTATGGAGAAGATATTGATCTTTGCTACACTTTTCTAAGAAGTGGTTATAAGAACTTTTATTACGGTAAGGTTTCCATTCTTCATCATAAAGGAGAAAGTACGGTGAGGGATGAAGTGTATCTGGGGAGGTTTTATGGAGCTATGCAGATCTTTATTGATAAATATTATAAAGAAACAAAGCCCATGCAGTATTCATTTTTGAAAGCAGGATTAAAACTCCGCCATCAGATTGAAAAGATAAGATTAAAATAAAAAAGCAACTCAATTTGAGTTGCTTTTGTTTTATATAAGATGGTATTCTTCTTATTTTGCCGGTGCTGCAGGAGCTGATACCGGAGTAGTTGTGGTTGTAGAAGAAGCTGGAGCAGACTGTTTTGCAGGAGCTTCTTTCTTCGCCGGTTGCTGAGCTGGGGCTACCTGTGAAGGTTTACCAGTGATTACAACGCTTATAAGAATAAGAACGATGATAGTTCCCCCTAGAGTCCATGTTGCTTTTTCCATGAAATCATTGGTTCTCTGTACTCCGAACTGTGCAGATGATGCACCTCCGAATGTACTGGAAAGGCCTCCTCCTTTTGGGTTTTGAGCCATAACAATAATCACCAATAAAACACTGGCAATCATAATAAGAACCATCAATAGTGTAAATATAGTATCCATTAATTCTGATATCTTTTTGAATGGGCAAATTTAATCTTTTTTTACTGAACGACAAAAAAAGATGCAGGTAAATATAGATTAAGTGCAAAAGTTTAAAGATCAGACAATGATTTTAAGCTAAAAACAAGGGTGTATGATAAAAAAATAAGCTTTTTATGGCTTCCGGAATTTTAAAACAATTTTAGCTTGTTGCCGGGAATGTGCTCCTAAAGGTGATTCAGGCATCTGAAATGATTCTAAAATGCTAATAAATTGTATCGCAGATGAAATTTTTGTACCTACCCAAAGCGTTTTTCTACAAACTTTTGCTTAATTTATAAAATCAGGGGTAGAGAAAAATTTAATGTAAAAAAAATGCCAACTCAGAGTTGAGTCGGCATTTCTATAAAAAGAATTGTCTTTATTGAAAATCAGAATCTTTTGCCTGGTTAATCAAACAAGACTGTACTGCGAGATTGATTTCCATTCCACCCATATTCTGGATCATAGTGAACGGAAATTTCACCCCTGAAACCTCTTTGTAATCAGCGAAGCTGGTAGGAATAGATCCTCCTTCTCCAACTTTTACTTCTCCGGTTTTCAAGCCTGTTTTTACACTGTAGTAATAGGTTTGTTTCGGACCTTTCACTACATAAGAATCTTCATTGTTATATTTTTCAATACCTGCTAATTTCAGCTCTGTTGATTTTGCAAAAGTAAGCTCAGGGAAAAGTTCCGGCTCAGCCATTTCTGCTTTTTGCTTATCGTTCAGAGGAGTTTTATTTCCTTGCGTTACTGCATAACCGTCTTTACCATCAAAAACAATTTTCTGAATGTTATTACCCATCATTTTCATATCTAAAGCCATTTTTCCGCCTTTAGCCTGAATCAGTTTCATGGTCATATCCATTCCCTGAATTTTGGTAGTGGCATCTCTGGTAATAGAGGTTACTTTTTGAACAGCTGCCAGCCCTCCGATAGCATTGATGTATTTATCTGCTACAGAACCGATACTTACACTGGCATCTGCTTTTTGAACAGAAGGTTTACCTACAGGATTTGCTTCTTTATCAAAGTATTTTACCGGATATCCTAATTTTTCAAGCCCTTCAGAAATGTCAGAAGCTTTTCCTGCAACGAAGATTCTGCTTTGATTGGGAAGGATTGTAGTTTTTACAGCATTGGAAACATCTGCAGAAGTTACCTTATCAATAGATTTCAGATAATTGGTATAAAAATCGGCAGGCAGATCCTGTATTTTTTGATTCAATGCAAATCTTGCAATAGTTTCAGGCTTCTCTAAAGACATGATGAAAGCGCCTTTCAGTTTGGCTTTAGCATTTGCCAGTTCTTCAGGTTTTACCGTAGAAATTGCATTAAGTTCATTGATTAATTCCTGAATGGCTTTATCAGTAACCTCATTTCTCACACTTGTATCTGCAGAGAACTCAGGAGAATATTTGCTGGCGCTCATTGTGGAATAAGCTCCATAGGTAAATCCGTTTTTTTCTCTCAGATTCATGAAAAGTCTGGCTTCACCTCCGCCACCAAGAATATAATTGGCAATGGTTGCAGGGAAGTAATTCGGATCTTTCATTTTAAGTGTATTCAGATTGCTTACTGATAATACAGACTGCACTGCTGAAGGAACATCTACGACATCAATCTCTGTTTTCGCTACATTAGATGCGGGCTCTAATGCTGCAAATTTTGTGTTTGACTTTTTCCAGTTTCCAAAAGCCTTTTCTATTAATGGTTTTACCTGATCGAATTTTACATCTCCAACAATTATTAAATAAGCATTGTCAGGAACATAATATTTATTGTAAATATTCTGAACATCTGCCAGTTGTATTTTGTTGATCGTTTCTATAGTTTCAAATTCTCCTCTCGATGTATTTTTACCATACATTAACGCATTTGATACTTTTGCAGCGATAGACGAGGCATTTTTCTCATCAGATTTTAAGCCCTCAATTGTTCTTTCTTTTGCATTTTGAATTTCTTCAGCAGAAAACTTAGGGTTCACAATCGCATCAGCCATAAGCCCCAATACTTCAGGGAAATATTTCGAAAGAGAATTGGAAGATGCTCCATTAGAACTAAAACTAAGATTAGCTCCTAAAAAGTCTATTTTTTTATTAAAATCATCCTTGCTCAGATGAGTGGTTCCATTATCAAGCTGGCTGGCCATGATCTCACTTACTCCGGCAATATTTCCTTCATAATAAGGAGGTCTGTCCATGGAAAGAGTGGTATTTACTCTTGGCAGTTTGTTGTTTTCAACAACCATTACAGTAAGGCCGTTGCTTAGCTGGAAAGTTTTTGGCTTGGCAATATTGATCGCAGGAGTAGCCCCTGGTTTCGGCATTGCATTAAGGTCAATTTTTTGGGCAGAGAGCATTCCTGCAAATAAAAATGCCGCTGCTATATAGGTGAATTGCTTTTTCATGGGTAAGATTATTTTTTCTCAGGAACGTAGTTAATAATGATTCTTTGGTTAGGATTCAGATACTTTTTAGCAGCATTCTGCAAATCCTGTCTTGTGATAGATCTGTAAATGTCGATTTCCTTATTGATAAGATTTGTATTTCCCATCAATACATGATTGGTTGCCAAAGAAGCCGCAATTCCCTGAATACTTGAGTTTTGGTTGACAAACTGATTTTCAAACTGGTTTTGAAGCTTTTGATAATCCTCTTCGGAAATAAGAGTAGTCTGAAGTTTTTTAATTTCAGCATCAATATCAGTCTGAAGGGTCTGCTTAGTAGTCTGTCCCATCGGAATGGCAAAGAAGGCGAAAATACTGTAATCTTCAAGCCCCTGATTGAATGCAGCTACCTGAAGTGCTTTTTTCTCCTGATCAACTAATTTTTTATAAAGTACAGATGATTTTCCGTTGCTTAAATAAGAAGAAAGCATATCCAGAACATAGGCATCTTTCTCTTTGTTCGCTGGTGTTCTGTATGCGAAGACATAGGCAGGAAGCTGAATGTTCGGGTCAGTTGCCGTTACTTCTTTTTCCTGAGTAATAGGAGCGTCTTTAGGAAAATCTTTCGGGTAAATAGTACCTTTCGGAATACCACCGTAATATTCTTCAATCCATTTTTTAGTCTGTTCAGTCTTAATATCTCCTGCTACCACCAAAGTTGCATTGTTTGGAACATAATATTTTTTATAAAATGCCTGGAATTCTTCAAGCTTTGCAGAATTAAGATCTTCCATAGAACCGATGGTTGGCCAGTTGTACGGGTGATTGGTAAACAGGTTTTTCTGGATAGTAGGGAAAAGATTTCCATAAGGCTGATTATCCATTCTCAATCTCTTTTCTTCTTTTACTACCTCTCTCTGAGTATCTACACCAATCTGGTTGATTTCCGCATGACGCATTCTTTCAGCTTCCATCCACAGTCCGAGTTGCTCGTTATTGGAAGGGAAAGTCTCATAGTAATACGTTCTGTCATTAGTAGTGTTAGCATTATTTTGTCCTCCGTTTGATGAAACGATCTTGAACCATTCTCCTCTTTTTATGTTTGGAGTACCTTCAAATAAGAGGTGTTCAAAAAAGTGTGCAAAGCCGGTTCTTCCCTTTACTTCATCCTTGGCACCTACATGGTACATTACCCCGGTGGTAACTACCGGAGCGGAGTTATCTTGATGAAGAATTACATGAAGACCATTGGGAAGGTCATACTCTTCAAATTTAATTTGCTGTGCATTTAGCATGAGTCCGAAGAAAGACACAGCAGCAGAAGAAAGAAGTCGCTTTTTCATAAAATTAGAAATTGTTTGGTCAATTAGTAAGAAAAGTGAATTAAATGTTACAAATACTTTAAAATTTAGTAACATCCAACTATGGACCCTCGACCAGAATACTACCTCTAATATCCAACTTCCTTAATCAAAATTTGATTTCTCCTCTGAATACATTAATTTTGTGTTTCCAAAATTTTTTTTGCAGTATGGACTACCTGAAAGGACTCAATGAATCACAATATGAAGCCGTTACCTCTTTACAAGGCCCTCTGATGGTACTTGCGGGTGCGGGTTCCGGAAAAACACGTGTGCTTACAATGCGTATTGCCCACCTTATCCATAACGGAATAGATCCTTTCAATATCCTGGCGCTTACCTTTACCAACAAAGCAGCACGGGAAATGAAAGACCGTATTGCAAAAGTAGTAGGAGAGAGCAATTCAAGAAGCCTTTGGATGGGAACATTTCACTCGGTTTTTGCAAGAATACTAAGAATTGAAGCCCATTATTTAGGATATCCTTCTAATTTTACCATCTACGATCAACAGGATGCTTTGAACGTGATCAAAAAAGTACTG
This sequence comes from Chryseobacterium sp. MEBOG06, assembly GCF_021869765.1. Classification (NCBI taxonomy): domain Bacteria; kingdom Pseudomonadati; phylum Bacteroidota; class Flavobacteriia; order Flavobacteriales; family Weeksellaceae; genus Chryseobacterium; species Chryseobacterium sp. MEBOG06. The sequence goes on from NZ_CP084580.1 coordinate 1,021,642, forward strand.
AAGGATATGAATATCGATGCTGATCTTTATAAACCTAAAAAAGTTCAGGCGAGAATTTCAACCTATAAGAACAACCTGATTACAGTAAAAGCATATTTCAACAACCCTGAACTGATGGAAGCGGATGAAAAGGCAAATATGAAATTTATTGGCCAGATCTACCAGAGATATGTAGATGCATGTTTCAGAAACGGTTCCATGGATTTTGATGATCTTTTGTTAAAAACAAATGAATTATTAACCCGTTTTCCGGAAGTACTGGCAAAATATCAGGACAGATTCAGATACATCATGGTGGATGAGTACCAGGATACCAACCACTCACAATATCTGATTGTAAAGGCTCTGGCCTCTAAGTTTGAGAATCTTTGCGTGGTAGGTGATGATGCCCAGTCCATCTATTCTTTCCGTGGTGCAAATATCCATAATATCTTAAACTTTAAAAAAGACTATACTGACGCAAAAACAGTGTCTTTGGAACAGAACTACCGTTCTACTCAGAATATCGTCAATGCGGCCAATGTAGTTATCGCAAAAAATTTACAGCAGTTTAAGAAGAATGTATTCAGTGATAACGAAGAAGGGGATAAGATAAAGATTTACCGCTCACTTTCTGATGCTGATGAAGCCAACTTTGTAGCCGGAAATATCTGGGAACTTCGTAACCGTGATCAGAGAAAGTACAGTGATTTTGCTATTTTATACAGAACAAACTCTCAGACCAGAGCATTTGAAGATGCTTTGAGACGCAAAAATATTCCGTATAAAGTATATGGAGGACTTTCTTTCTACCAAAGAAAAGAAGTAAAAGACTTAATCGGGTACCTTCGTCTTCTGATCAATGAAAACGATTCTGAAGCGCTGATGAGAATTATCAATTATCCTACAAGGGGAATTGGAGAAACGACACAGAATAAACTGATTGTTTTTGCCGATGCACACAATATTGCGGTATCAAAAGTTTTAGATAATCTTCCAATGTATGCTCCACAGCTGGGCTTAAACAATGGCGTTTTAAATAAACTGAACGACTTTTGGTCCATGATAAAAGCATTCCAGGTATTGCTTAAAACTGAAACGGCTTACAGTGTTGCAATGGAAGTAGCTAAACGAAGCGGTTTAATCAAATTCCTTAAAGATGATCAGACGCCCGAAGGAGTTTCCAGAGTAGAGAACGTTCAGGAATTGATGAACTCTATGCAGGGATTCATTGAAGAACAGATGCAGCTGGAGGATGGAGATGCAAGCCTTTCCAATTTCCTTGAGAATATTGCCCTTTCTGCAGATACTCAGGATAAGAATCTGGGAGATGATATGGTTTCATTGATGACTATTCACCTTTCAAAAGGATTGGAATTCCCGGTGGTACATCTGGTGGGACTTGAAGAAAATCTTTTCCCAAGTTTTATGAGTTCAGCAACCAGGGAAGATCTGGAAGAAGAAAGAAGACTTTTCTATGTTGCATTAACCAGAGCTGAAAAGCAGGTGTTCTTCTCATATGCTGTTTCCCGTTTCCAATGGGGGAAAATTACTGATGCAGAACCTTCAAGATTCTTAAGTGAAATTGATGATGAATATATTGAATTCCTTAATCCTGTACTGGAAAAGAGATTTATCAATAATGCCGGTGTAAAATCCAATATTTTTGATGAACACCCTTCTGAAATGAAAAGTTTCAAAAAGGTTGAGAAAAAAACGATTGAAAGGGGAGATAGTTCAAAACCGGCGCCGGAACAAAGAAAGCTGAAACCGGTAAGCACTGCCAAAATTATCAATCCAAGCGGAGCTTCTTCTCAGGATATTGAGGTAGGCGATAAAGTAAGGCATGATCGTTTCGGAATAGGAGAAGTTAGTTTTCTGGACGGAACTGACCCTCAGAATATCAAAGCAAAGGTTATTTTTATCCATGAAGGTGAGAAAAATCTGATTTTAAAATATGCTAAACTGACCAAGATTTAGACTTTTAAACGTATAAAATACAAAACGGATTCAATTTTTGAGTCCGTTTTTTTGTGTGTTAAAATTTCTGAAAATAACTTTATAATTAGTATTTTTAATAAGGGAATAGAAATAAACAATTAACATCTTTTATAAAAATTATAGTCTATTGATATTGTAGACTAATAAATATATTTTACCTTTGCTGACTCAAAAAACATAAATGTTCAACCTTTGAAGTAAACTATATGAGAAATAAAAAGACTATTGTTTCAGCCTCTGTTCTGTTTTTCCTTGGGGTTTTTACCTACGGGCAGGAAAAAGACAGCATTACAGTAAAAAAAGACAGTGTAAAGACAAATAATGTTGAAGAGGTGGTTGTATTGGGATCACGAGCCGGTGCCAGATCTAAAATAGACAGTCCGGTTCCTGTAGATGTATTCAACGTAAAAGAATCATCTGTGATTCTTCCGCAGACGAATATCGGACAGATTCTGAATGCCGTTGCTCCATCTTTCACTTCCACGGTTCAGACCAATTCTGATGGGACAGACCATTTGGATCCTGCCCAGCTGAGAGGATTGGGACCGGATCAGGTATTGGTTTTGGTTAACGGAAAAAGAAGACATACATCAGCATTGGTGAATGTAAACGGGACACCGGGGAGAGGTACAGTAGGTACCGACCTGAATTCAATTCCGTCTTTTGCTTTGAACAGAATTGAAGTATTGAGAGATGGTGCATCAGCCCAGTATGGATCGGATGCCATTGCAGGAGTGATCAACCTTGAACTGAAAAAAGATACCGGAAAACTGGCAGGGCAGATCAGCTATGGAGGAAATCTGACTCCTGCAGCCAATGACCATACCGGAGATTTTGATGGCCAGAATATTCAGGTGGACCTTAACTACGGAAATAAAATCGGAAAGAGAGGTGGTTTCTTTAATATTACATGGACTTCCCAGTTCAGAAATCCAACCTATAGAGCAGGAACTGAAAATGCGCCTATTTATAATGCCTATAATGCTATTGAGCAGCGTGCTTTGAACAATGGAGTGAACCTTTCTTCTCTTTTTAGTAATATTAAGGATACCCCCAATGCGCAGCAAATTGTTAATTACGTTCATCAATATGCCCAGGAGGTAAGTTATTTTTCCCCGACTCTGCAAAGTTCTATACAGGGTGCTAATTCTATCGCGGCCTTGCAAGGAGTTTTGGGTGCTAATCAATTTACCACAGACCAGCTTAATTATATTACCGATCAGGAGCTTGCTTACAGAGGTCAGACAAGGAAAGATTTCAATATGCAGGTTGGGCAATCCAAGCTCAATAACCACCAGTTTTTTATAAACGCTGAATTACCAATAAGTGATGACTGGAAAGTTTATACTTTCGGAGGGTACAGCATAAGACATGGTACTTCGGGAGGATTTTACAGAAGACCAAGAGAAAGCAGAACCTTTACAGGATTATACCCTAGCGGTTATTTACCGCAAATAGGAACCGATATTCAGGACCTTTCTTTAGCCGCTGGGATCAAAGGGAAATGGGAAGGATGGAATATTGATTTTAGCAATACTTTCGGACAGAATTCTTTTACTTATAACATCGGAAATACAGGAAATACTTCAATGCGTTTCGCTTCTCCTAATGAATTTAATGCCGGAGGTTTAAGATTTTCCCAGAATACGATCAATTTAGATTTCTCTAAAAAATATGATGTATTGGAAGGAATCAACGTTGCCTTCGGAGGAGAACACCGTTATGAAAATTTTAAAATAACACAGGGAGAAGAAGCATCTTATCAGACATACGACCAGTACGGAAACATCTGGAATGGAGATCCTACTCAAAGAGCAACTGATTTCTTTGGACAGCCTCTTCCCGGAGGTTCGCAGGTATTTAACGGTTTTAGACCTGAAAATGCTGTGAATAAAAACAGGCAGTCTTTAGCCGCTTATGCGGATGTAGAATTTAATTTTACCAATTGGTTTCTGGTAGATGCCGCAGCCAGATATGAGAATTATTCTGATTTTGGATCTACCTTTAATTATAAACTGGCTTCAAGGATCAAAGTAGCCCCTAATTTTAATGTGAGATTTGCAGGGTCTACAGGATTCAGAGCACCTTCTATTCACCAGATCTATTATAATGTAACCTCTACTTTATATACCAATAACCAGCTTCTGGAAGTGGGAACTTTCAGCAATGATTCTCAATTGGCAGAACAGTTGAATATGCCAAAACTGAAACAGGAAACTTCAAAATCGGCAAGCGTAGGGTTTACCTACAGAATCCCATCTGTGAATCTGACATTTACTGCTGATGGATATTTTACAAAAATTAATAACAGAATTATTCTTACAGACCAGTTTTTAAGAAAGGATGTGCCGGCAGCAGCACAATTGGAATACGACAAATTAAATGTGAATGCAGCCCAGTTCTTTACCAATGCGATTGATACGGAAACTAAAGGATTGGATGTTGTGATTTCTCATAATACAAGATTCTCAGATTTTAAGTTAGATAATAATTTTGCAGTGAACCTGAATCAGACCAAGCAGGTAGGGCAAGTCCATTCTGCGGGACTGTTAGCATCTCCGGCTCTTGAAAAGATTTATTTCTCTGAAAAATCAAGAGTGTATCTGGAAGAGGCTGTACCAAGAGTGAAAGCAAGTCTTTCCCACACTCTTTCATGGAAGAATGCAAGTTTCTACCTCAGAAATACCTATTTCGGAAAAGTGACCGGAGCAGATGTTGTGGATGCTAATGGTGATGGTATTACAGAACCTAATGAACACCAGAAGATAGGTGATAAGATCATTACCGATATTTCTGTACTGTATCAGTTTACAAAAAATATAGGACTGACATTAGGCGTGAACAATGTTTTTGATATTTATCCCACTAAAAATCTTGCAGTGTCTACCAATAATGACCAGTTTATTTATTCACGTTCCACTTCACAGTTTGGACAGAACGGAAGATATGTTTTCACCAGATTGAACTTCAATTTTTAATCAATACTATACTTTTAATAAAAAAACGGAACCAATATTTGGGTTCCGTTTTTTATTTACGGTATTACTGGTGTATTAGATTTAAAATAAGATATATAATTGTTGTTTTTTATTGCTAAGAATGGACGAGTAATAAAAAGTAATTTATACATCCGTAAGGATTTTTCAGCTTTATTTCCAGATTTTCAGCTCATAGGCAGCTTCCCAGAAGTGATATTCCATTCGGGAGGCCATGGTGAAAGCTTCTGTCATTCTTTTTCTGGTTTTATCAGTGCTGTTTTCGGCTATTTTATCACAAATGGCAATCGCCTGATCCACTGCCGCCGAAAATTCTTCTCCTGCATACGTAGCAATCCATTTTTCATAAGGATTATCAATTGTATTTTGAGTATGGTAAATATAATTTCCAACTTCTCTGTAAATCCAAAAGCAAGGAAGTACTGCTGCAACTGCTATTTCCACTGATTCCAAGGCTGCGGTACTTCTCAGGAAGTGAATATAATGATGGCAGGCAGGTTGTAAAATACCTTTATCACTCACTCCGAAATCTTTGAAATAAGATTCATGCAGTGCATTTTCCACCACAATAGCATTCTCCGCAAAGCGCATGAAAGTAAGCACATCCTGAAGATCCGGAATCTTGGCTGCAATCAGGGAAAGTGTTCTCCCGAAGTGTTCCAGATATAAAGAGTCCTGAGCCATATAAAAACGGAACTTTTCCTGCGGTAAGCTGCCGTCTGATAATTCTTTTATAAAGGGCATATCAAGAATAGACTGATAGCATTCTTCTATTGTGTTCCAGGTTTGTTCAGACCATTTCATTTTTGATCAGTTTTTGAGGGTTAAAAAAGTGGTTAAGCGGACCATTGCCAAGTCCTGTTTGTATATCCATTCCGTTTTCTATGGCTTGATAAATATAGCCCTGGCCTAAAGAAACAGCGTCATATAAATTTTTTCCCTGAGCAATATAGGCAGCGATTGCTGAAGAGAGGGTACAGCCGGAGCCATGGGTATTATTAGTGTTTAATTTTACCGTTTCAAAAGAATGGAAATTCTCATATTCGTCATAGAATAAAGAGGTAATCGCTGAGGTTGTCTGATGGCCCCCTTTAAGAAGAATCGTTTTACAACCCAATTTTTTGATCTTTCTTCCCGCTGTGTATAAATCTTCCAGAGTTTCTACTTTCATATCTGCTAAAATGGCTGCCTCATCCATGTTTGGGGTAATCACATCAGCAAGCGGAAAAAGCATTTCAGTAATTGCAGTGATGGTTTCTTCTTCAATCAGGTGATGCCCGCTGGTGGCTACCATTACAGGATCAAATACAATTGGTATTCTTTCATACTGAGCCAATGTAGAAACAATAGTCTCCACTAATTGCGGAGTATGAACCATTCCGATTTTAATAGCATCCGGAACAATATCATCCAAAATAGCTTTGATCTGATCAGCTACCGCTTCAACAGGAATAGAATATATTTTTCTTACTCCCTGGGTATTCTGTACAGGCAAAGCCGTTAATACAGATGTAGAAAAACAGCCTAAAGCAGAGGCCGTTTTGATATCCGCCTGAATACCAGCTCCTCCGCTTCCGTCAAAACCCGCAATGGTTAATACTGATGGGTATTTGTATTTTTTCATTTTAAAATTTCATTTTTTAATTCATACGCTGCTTTCTGAGGATTTTCTGCACTGCATATTGCCGAAACTACGGCAAGGCAATCTGCTCCTGCATGAATGATTGCTTTTGCATTTTTCAGATGAACGCTGCCTATGGCTACCAGAGGCTTTTCTGTAAGCTGTCTGATCTTTGCAATACCCTCAAGCCCCCATTCCGTAATCGTATCCGTTTTGGTATTGGTTTTAAATACAGGACTTATCCCAAGATAATCAGATACTGCAGTCTCTTCGCTTTCAAGTTGTATCAGATGTTCCACAGAATAACCAATCATTTTATCTTTAATCAAAGGAATTTGTCTCAGGTAAGTAGGTGCCGTATCACTGTTCCCAACATGAATTCCTGCTGAACTCACCTTTTCAGCAACCTCAATATTATCGTTAATGATAAGGGGAATTCCATATTTATCTGTGATCTCAAGAAGCTGTTTGGCTTTTTGAAGAAACAAATCAGTACTGTCGTTTTTTTCTCGTAACTGAATGATATCTACACCGCCAAGAATAGCCTGTTCTGCCACTTTTAGAAAATTTCTTCCAGCACAGTCGGCTTCAGAAATAACGAGGTAGAGTTGGTAAGGGAAACAATGTACACTCATTTCTGTTCGATTTTCAAATGACGGATAAATTCTTCCTCAGTGATGTTATATAGCTTATCGATCAGGTTGACCTGAAGACTTCCCGGACCTTTGCTTTCCTGAGCAGCCAGTTCTCCAGCGATGCCAAGCAATGCCATTGCCGCAGCAACCCCATTAACTTTAGCTTCCGTACATCCTATGAATGCGCCTATCAAAGCGGTGGCCGAACATCCTAGACCTGTCACTTTGGTCATCAGGGAATGTCCGTTTTTGATAAAAACAGTTTGGTCTGGGCTTAGGATAATATCAGCTTCACCGGAAATACAGACAATCGTATTGTATTGGCTGACCAGAATTTTACCGGCATCTATAGCCTCGCTGCTTTCTGCAGTACTGTCTACTCCCTTGGTGACTGTATTATTGATCTTAGCCAGTGCAATAATTTCAGAAGCATTTCCTCTGATCACTGTTGGGTGGTACTGTAAAAGCTGATGTAAAATCTGATCCCGGAATGACGTTGCTCCGGCTCCTACAGGATCTAAAACCCACGGCTTATAGATGGCGTCTGCCGTTTCAGCGGCCATAAGCATAGATTCAGACCCGTATTCATCAAGGGTTCCAATATTAATAACCACCGAATGGGCTATGTTGATCATTTCCCTGATTTCAGATTTTGCGTGGGCCATGATGGGAGATGCTCCTGCAGCCAAAAGAGCATTGGCTGTATTGTTCATAACCACATAATTGGTGATATTGTGAACCAGGGGAGAATTTTGTCGTACAAGCTGAACTTGCTGCCAGAGAATTTTTTCCATTGTTATCATTAAAATAAAAATAGCTTTAGGAAAAAATCTGAAACAAAGGTACATTAGCAGATAATGTAATTTTGCTTTTCCCTACGCCGGTGTAAGCCGGATCAGGTTCGAAGGGACTCTCTCAATTCTTTTCAGAATACCCCTAAAGCGAAACAAATGTATAAAAATTATCAGAGCAGACAAAAATCTTGCAACGGAATTTCTAGGGAAGACGGAGTATTTTTATCGTTAGCCGATAATATTTTATTGGCTGTAAAAATACCATTGGGTAATCGTAAAAATAAGCAAAGCTGGAAATAAATAGTACGGTTAACATATGGTTATCTATAAAATCCATATGTTACGTTTTCTATTTCTTCTGTGCGAGAATGAAATCCACCATCTGATCTGTCAGCTTATCCAGGTAAGCTTTATCAGTAGTACCAAATCCATGTACTCCTTTATCTACAATGATTAAAGAAGTCTGAACCTTAGCTCTTTTTAATTTTCGGTATAATTTTTTTGATTGATTTAATGGAACTATTTTGTCGTTATTTCCCTGAACAATTAAAGTAGGAACGGCATCTGAAACAAAATAAACAGGAGATATGGTTTTGAAATAATCTATTGCCCTGTCCTGATCTTTTTTGATGTCATATCCAGAAAGTCCTTTGACCAGATTTTGCTGCAGAGTGACAATTTTTTTTGAAATTAGCCCAATCATAGAAACAGGAATCGTACCCAATCTGGTATGGAAAAGCTTGTTGAGATCAGCAGGCCCATAATGATCAATAACATAATTTACTTTTGAAGAATAAGAAGCAAGTTCAGGACTTCCAATATAAGTGTTATCAGGAGTATAGGCTGCCATTAATGAAAGGTGAGCGCCTGCCGAAGCTCCAAAAAGTCCTATATTATTGATGTCAAAATTATATTTTTCCGCATTTTTTCTTACCCATCTTATTGCGTCTTTGGTATCTTCCAGAGGAAGAGGAAAGTGAATGCTGTCATTCAGAAGAGTATAATTGATGCTGATGACAGCATATTTTTTCGCCATTAGTTTGGCAATAGTAGCTTCCACATAGTTACCAGAATTGATGACTTTGCTTCCTTCTATCCAGCCACCGCCATGAACATAGATCATTACCGGAAGCTTTTCTGCTGAGACATTTTTAGGAGTATAAAGATCCAGCTTAATGGGGGCACCCTTTTTATTGGTTTTATAAGTGATATCTTCAGAAAAGTTGGAAATTTCAGGAAGTAATGTACTTTTTACAGCAGGGGCTTTAACGGTTGTTTGTGAAAAATTTTGTGAAAATAATAAACTAGAAATGCTTAAAAATAAAACAAAAAACAGGTTTTTGGAAAACCTGTAGTTTGATATGTTGTTGATGTATAAATTCATAATAAGATTTTTTTGAGGGAAGTGTTATTTTACTAACTCCTCAAAAAGCTTACCAAAAGTAGTGTTCAGATCTTTTGATTTTCCGGGATGAGGTCTTGAAGTCTGTACAACGGCACTTCTTACGGCTGTCAGCCATCTGAAACGCTCCGGAATGTCCAGAAGGGCAATAGGACCGCCGTCTTTATCACCGCTGGCAATCTTATAAAAGCTTTCCAGATTCTGAATGATATCTTCATAGTTCAGTTTACTGTGCATCAGTTTGAATTTATCAGGACATAAATAAAACTCTGCCTTGATGAATTTTTCCTTTTTGGAAAACATTACCAGTCCGATATTGAAAAATTCCTCTCTTTCAACTTTGGGTACCAAGCGTACTACCGCGTATTCATATATTTTATCCTCTTGCATTTTTGGCTTCGTTTACAAAGATTTGAGAATTTTTGAATCTGGTTTTCAAAAACTGAAAATAGATCTCACGGATTTCTTCGGGTGTTTCATCGGCATCATTCCAGTGCAGCCAATCTTCAGGGATTAAATTGACTATTTCCCTGAAAAGGTTGTCATTCAGTACTTCATGAGCAAATTGATTAGCTTCATCCAGCATCTTGGCTTTTGGAAGCAGTACATGATCCTTTACGTATTTGAAAGGTGTTTTTGCAGCTGCATCAAAGTTCTGCCATGAGTGATGGAAGTAGAAGGAAGCTCCATTATCGATGATCCAGAGTTCTCTATTCCACATCAGCATATTCGTATTCCTGAACGTACGATCAATATTGGTAATGAAAGCATCCAGCCAGACAATTTTTGAAGCCAACAGAGGATCAACGCTTACTCCCGGATCATAAGTGATAGAGCCCGAAAGATAATGCAGTCCAAGGTTCAGACCTTCCGAAAACTTCAGCAGGTCCTGTATTTCTTCATCAGCTTCCGTCCTCCCGAAATCTGCATCAAGATTTACAAAAACAAGTTCAGGAATTTTCAACCCCAGTGCTTCCGTAATTTTTCCGCCTAAAAGTTCGGAGATCAGCATTTTTACCCCATGGCCGGCACCACGGAATTTTAAGACATATTTAAAGTCATCATCAGCTTCTGCCAGCGCAGGAAGAGAACCTCCTTCTCGCAACGGCAGAATGTAACGTGTCACAGTTACAGTTCTTAAATTCTGCATAAGGCAAAAATAAGCTTATTTTTTTATAATCTTTTTAGTGAATTCTTTTTCTCCGGTTTTATACTGTAGAAAGTACACTCCGCTTGTAAGATAATGTATCGGAATTGTGTAGCCGGAATCTGTTTTGCTCTGGCTGTAACTAATATTTCTTCCGGTACTATCCATAAATGACAGGATTTTAAACTTCTTTTTAGAAGTGATCATAATAAAATTCTGTGCAGGACTAGGGTAAATCTGAACCTGATCTTCGATATCGGATTCTTGTGTGGCAAGGCTGGTTACCGTTACCAGCTTTGTTTTGGTGGTATTGGTTCCGCAGGCATCTGTCGTCAGCTTTACATTATAATTTCCTAAGGCAGTATACATATGCTGGGGATGTTCCTGAACGGAAGTCGTACCATCTCCGAAATCCCATAGATAAGTATTGGAATTTTGGGTTTTATTAGTAAACTGAACAGTGGAGGTTCCTGTAAACTGATGGGTAAATCTACTGTGGACATCATTGGACGTTATAAGCCATTTATTTTGTTGGTTGTAAACTTCCGTTTTTACAATATTTTTTATCAACTGTGCCTCTGCGGAAGTAAGATTACCGTTAAAGGAAACCAGGGTAGGGTCTTTTTTAAACAAGACCGTATAAAATGTATAAGCAGCTGCCATAGAACCTATATAGCTGGGATGGGATTCGTCCTGATCATAAAGCTCTACAGATGGATCTTGTGCTCTGATGGCTCTCCATACTCTTCCTACAGGAGACACTACACCTTCGTTGGTGGCTGCCATTTCCATATAGCGGTTGTAGATTTGATCATCCATTCCTTCGTAAGTGCAGACGGTCGGAAGGCCGGGACAATTCGTAGCATCTCCGTTTTTACGTCCCCATGTCATATAGAACATAACATTTCCACAGCCATTTGAGTTTTTAATTAAGTTCGAAAGCTGCAGAGCATATGGATAAACCTGGCTCTGCACCTGAGAATCCGGAAAAGAAGGCAGCTGGCTCTGCTCCTGAAGTACTACATAATCCCAGTTTCCCTGGTTGATGACTGAAGTTACAATAGGATTATTAGCATGATCCTGAAGTGTAGACCCACCGGGAGTCTGGCTGTGATGTTCCAGAATGTCACCAGTGGATGCAGCAACATCTTTGATAAGGTCGGGAAGATTGTTAACATAAGTGTAACTGTTTCCAATAAAGAAAACCCTCTTTACAGTCTGGCCGAATGCAAAAGAAAATGTAATTAAAAATAAAAAAAATAGAGTTTTTTTCATAAATTTCAATTTAAAATAGGATTGTGAATATAAGAAATGTTAAATAAAAATCGGTTATTTTATGAATTTGATTATTGAAAAGGATATATTTTTAGAAAATAAAGAAACAAAGGGTTTTCTTGCTGATGTTTTCTATACAGAGAACGGAAAGAGACAACCGCTGGTCATCTTTGTTCATGGATATAAAGGATATAAAAACTGGGGAGCATGGGATCTGATGGGCAGAAAATTTGCTGAAGCAGGGCTTTTTTTTGTTAAATTTAATTTTTCGCATAACGGAACAACGGTAGAAGATCCTCGCAATTTTGCAGATCTTGAGGCTTTCGGAAATAATAATTATTCTAAAGAACTTTCTGACCTTGGTGTTGTCGTTGATCATTTTATTCAGAATCCTCATGTAGATGCAGAAAAAATAATTCTGATCGGACATAGCAGGGGAGGAGGAATCTCTATTATTAAAACTTTTGAAGATGAAAGGATTAATGGTTTGATTACACTGGCCAGTGTGGATACTCTCGATCGTTTCCCAAAAGGAGACCATTTTGAAAACTGGAAAAGAAACGGCGTATATTATGCTTTAAATGGACGTACAAAGCAGGAAATGCCGCATTATTATCAGTTTTATGAAGATTATGAAAAAGATATACATCGTTTTGATGTGGAACGGGCAACAGAGATGGCAAAAGCTCATATGCTTATCATTCATGGGACAAGGGACGAGGCCGTAGATGTGAAGCAGGCAGAACATCTTCATATTCTTCATCCCAATTCGGAACTGTTTCTTATTGAAAACGCCAATCATACTTTTGGGGCAAAAGAGCCGTGGGCAGAAGATAAATTGCCTGAAGATCTTAACACAGTCACGGAAAAATGCATTATATTTATACAAGAAAAATTAAAATAAAACGATTTTAATCCCGTTTTATATATTAACATCACATTTAAATACCATTATGAAAAAACTTATTGCAGGCGCAGTAGCGCTATCATTGTTCACAACAGTAGTTTCATGTAAGAAAGAAACTAAAACGGAATCTTCTATGGGTAAAGATACTTTGGCTACAGCAATGCCTAAAGATTCTGTTGTCTCATCTACAAAGGCAGATTCAGGCACAGCAGCTGGTACAGAAAATATTATTACCAAAAATGTAGGGAAGTATCCTCACGATATCAAATTATTTGAGGATAAAAACTTTACAGACAGAATCAAAAAATTGTTAGGAAAGAAGTATGATGAAATGGTAAAAAACTTTAATGTGGAGAGTCCTATTACTTCTGAAAACGGAATTTACAAGGTGACAGGATGTAAGCAGCACGACTGCCCGGGATATTCAACAGATATTTATTTTGATTCAAAAGATGACAATATGAATGTTTTAATAGATCAGAACGGAAGTTTAACAGATTTCAGTGAAAAGAAAAAAATTACAGTCACTGAATCATTAAAAGCAAAATAAAAAGGAAGCCTGAAATTTTTCAGGCTTCCTTTTTTATAATAGGATGGATTTACTTTATGATAAGCAGACTCCATGCTTCTTCAATTTTACTTTCTAGAAGTAGTTTCTGAGCATCAAAATGAATATTTTCATCTGAATGGAAATCTCCGGAAGGCAGTACTTCTGTATTGGCAAGCATTCCAAGATCATTTCCTGTGAACACTTTGCTGTATTTAACAGCATCCGGAAGGAGATCAAATCCAATTCCTTTTGTTACCAAAGGTTTAGGCACCTCAAAAAGACTGTTTTCATTATTTCTTGAATACCAGTTGCCACCTAAACGGGCTACCATATCCAATTTTTTCTGATCCAGGTTCCCCTCTTCATTCAGATATTCTTCTCTGATGTGAATTTTCTGAACCTCACAGATAATCAGGTTTCCTGCCCCCCCTGATCTCCCAGAGATTTTACCTCTAAAACTTTACATTCAAAGTTTACAGGACACTCTTCAATTAGTTTGGGCTGTACAAGTTCAGCATCTTTCATTGTGAGACCGGACTTTATAAATTCATTGACCCCGGTTTCATATTCTGTAGAAGCTAAAGAAATCTGCTGTACAATCGGAAAATTTACAGTTCCAATCACTACTTCAGGTACTTCAAGAATATTTTCCAGTGTATGTTTCGTGGTATTATCACGAACTCTCCTTGATGGTGAAAAGATCAGAATCGGAGGAACCGTACTGAACATGTTAAAAAAGCTGAATGGAGATAAGTTATGATTACCGTCCTTATCTACCGTAGAAGCCAAAGCAATCGGACGTGGTGAGACAGCCGTCTGCATAATGGTTTGGAGTTGTACGGAGGTTATCTCGGAAGGGATTACTGTTTTCATATTTTATTTAACCATAAAAGGCACAAAAATTTTAAGTAAAATAGCTTTAAACCCTTAAAGTTTAAAAAAAGCATATACTATTTATTCACAAAGGTTTCCTGACCTTCGTGATATAGATTTTTTACATTAAAGCTTATTAAAATACCTTTGGGTTTCTTCATTAAGTTAATATAGTTTATAAGCTGGACGCGATGAATATCACTCGGTTGAACAACTGATTTTTAATTCAATAACAATTAAATCTTCAACTAAAAAGTCACAAAAGAAATCATGATTAATCTCTTTTCCTTTGTAATGTACCGGAACTTTCAACTCAGATTGCTTAATCTGAATTCTTCTTCCAGACATTTATGTTACACACTTTCCAATAAACCGGAGCCTGGAATTTTGCGAACTTCTATGCAGGCACTATTTATCTTATAAGTCAAATCTGTAAAAAAGGACTGTATAACCATAAAATCTTTTGTGACTTTTGTGGTGAAAATTTAAACCGTTGGGATAATTTTTCCTGAAACTTCACCGAAACCTACTCTGATTCCGTCTTTCTCTGCCCATGCTTTCATGGTAACGGTATCATTATCTTCAATGAATTTTCTTTCTTCACCGTTGCTTAATGATAAAGGGTTTTGTCCTCTCCAGGTAAGTTCCAGCATAGATCCGAATGATTTCGGATCGCTTCCCGAAATAGTACCGCTTGCATAAAGATCACCTACCTCAACGTTACATCCGTTTACTGTGTGGTGAGCCAATTGCTGGGTCATATTCCAGTACATATGCTTGTAATTGCTTTCGCTGATGAGGTTTTGATCCCCGTTTTCAGGTTGTATATAAACTTCAAGGTTAATATCGTAATTTTTATCACCTTCAAATTTCAGATAATCAAGAACTTCAGGATCCTGCGTTGGAGATGCTGTTCTGAATGGTTCTAATGCTTCAAGAGTAACTACCCATGGGGAAATAGATGAACCGAAGTTTTTCGCAAGGAATGGCCCTAACGGAACATATTCCCAAGATTGAATATCTCTTGCAGACCAGTCATTGAAAACGACCATTCCGAAGATGGCATCTTCTGCATCTTTTGTAGAAATACTTTCTCCCATCTCTGTATTTTTATTGATGATGAAAGCCATTTCCAGTTCGAAATCCAATTGCTTACATGGTCCGAAAAGAGGCTTGTCTTCATCAGCAGGCTTCATTTGTCCTTTTGGGCGGTTGATGTCTGTTCCGGAAACAACAATAGAAGAAGCTCTCCCATGGTAACCTACCGGTAAATGTTTCCAGTTTGGTAACAGCGCATTGGCTGGATCACGGAACATTTTTCCTACGTTGGTTGCATGCTCGATGCTGCTGTAAAAGTCTGTATAGTTCGGGATGTGAATCGGCATCATCATTTTAACCTTATCCAGGTCATAGAATGCCTCTTCAATTGTTTTCTGGTCTTTCGATAATATGGATCCTTCCTGCAGTAAAGTCTGGATTTTTGTACGAATAGCATTGGTAACAGGTTTACCCAGTTCAATAAATTCGTTGATGGTGTAGGCTTCAAAAACATTGTCGTCTAATCCTTCAATGTCGTCAAAATAACCAAGATCATACAATGTTGCAAGATCAATAACCTGGTCTCCGACTCTTGTACAGCATCCGATATATTCTTTATTAAAAACTGCTACCCCGAAAGGAATATTATGTATTGAAAAATCCGAATTTGAGGAATAGTCTACAAATGATTTCATAATTTTAGATTTAAGTTAGATTAAATAACACCCCTGAGATGTTTATTTTGCCTTTTTAGAATATGATTGTTCATCAATCCATCTGTCTTTGGTATTGACATCAATAAGATACAGAATATTATCCTGTCTTGTTAGTAATAACATTTTGGTAACCGGCAGAGGTACTTTTTTATTTTCAAGCATATCTGCTCTCAGAGAGATCATATTTTTCTTTCTGACAATATCGCCTGTAAAAACATTGGAACTGCTTTCTCCGGTAGCTTTATCATCAAAAATCTCTACATAAGTTGCATTATTTCCCTTGATAATAATGAAATCTCTTTCCGTATGATCGGCTTCATCTTTGATGAAAACGAATTTCTTGTTGTCAATACTTACCTGTTCAAGATTCTGATTGATGCCTTTTCTTTCTTCAAGTCTTTTAAGAATTGCATTCAGAGTTCCATATTGAGCTTTTAGCCCTAATGTCCCAAAGAATAAAATTCCGATTAAAAATTTTCTCATATACTGTGTTTTATAAAAAAGTTTTGCCAGAATATGGTATCCTGACAAAACTTATATTTTTAATGTAAAATTAAAGATTACCTCTTCTTTCCTGCTCTCTTTCTAATGCTTCGAAAAGAGCTTTGAAGTTTCCGGCACCAAAACTTTGTGCACCATGTCTTTCAATAATTTCGAAAAATAGAGTAGGGCGGTCTTCTACAGGCTTGGTAAAGATCTGAAGTAAGTACCCTTCTTCATCATGATCAATAAGTATACCTAAATCCTGAAGTTTTTTCAAATCTTCATCAATGTGGCCTACTCTTTCAGGGACCATGTTGTAATAAGCTTCCGGTGGAGCAGAGAGGAATTCTACACCACGTTTTTTTAACTCGGTTACTGTATGGATGATATCTTTAGTAGCCACAGCAATGTGCTGTACTCCTTCTCCTTCATAGAAGTCAAGATATTCTTCTACCTGAGATTTCTTTTTACCTTCAGCAGGTTCGTTAATCGGGAATTTAGCAAATCCGTTTCCGTTAGACATTACTTTAGACATCAATGCAGAATATTCGGTATTGATCTGCTTGTCATCGAAAGAAAGGATGTTCACAAATCCCATTACTTTTTCGTACCATTCTACGGTAGGGATCATTCTGTTCCAGTCTACATTTCCCACACAGTGGTCTACGTATAATAAACCTGCTTCTTCAGGCTTATAATCACTTTCCCACTTTTCATACCCAGGCATAAAAGCACCGTTGTAATTTTTTCTTTCAATAAACATGTGAACGGTTTCTCCATACGTATAGATTCCGGACATTCTTACCTCACCATGCTCATCAGTTAAAGTTACAGGCTCTAAATAAGGTTTTCCACCTCTTTTAGTTGTTTCTTCGAAAGCTGCATAAGCGTCATCTACCCAAAGTGCCAAAATTTTTACTCCGTCACCATGTTTTTTTACGTGCTCGCTGATAGCGGAGTCAGAAGAAAGTCCTGTTGTTAAGACCAATCTAATTTTTCCCTGTTGAAGCACATAAGATGCACGGTCTCTTACTCCTGTTTCAGGACCAGCATATGCTACAGACTGAAAACCGAAAGCGGTTTTGTAATAATGGGCAGCCTGTTTTGCATTTCCTACATAAAACTCAATGTAATCCGTACCGTTAATTGGTAAGAAATTTTCTGCTTGAGCAATTTTCTCGGCAAATGTAAGTGTTGACATATTTTCTCTTTTACTTTTATTTTATTGGTATGCAAATTACAAAAATCTTAGACATTGCGAAAATATAACCCTGGAATGATTAAATATATTTAATATAACATTAAAGAAGAGTTTACTTAAGTATATTTAAGTTTCATATGTTTAAAACCAACCTCTTACATTTGTAATACAAAACACAAGTGAAAAAAAATATTTCGAACATGAAAGCCGCAGAATTAATTTGCGGCTTTTTTATTTTTTAGGTCGTTTCTATCTTTCTGTTTAATCTTCCGGCATCCGGATTGTAATTGTCCCAGATCTTCCAGGTATTATCTATTTTCTTGATAAAATAAATTTGCATATTCAATTGATTGACAAAGTGTTCTTCTCCTGTTTCTCCTACTTTGAAAAGTAGGTTCCAGAATTCCTGAGATTCCAGAATTTTTTTATCAGGTTCATCAGTTACCACATGAATGTCAAAAACTTCGTAGTTTGAACGGTTGTTTTTGGTTACCAGATGAAAGTCCTTTTCACAGAGTTCTTTGCTGAATTGTGAAACTCTTTCCAAAAATGGAGAATCCTCAAATACCAGATCTTTGAACAGATCAGTGTTATGATTGGGGAACTGTTTACAAAACTCAAAAGCAGTAGCACAGTAATCATAAACCATCTGAGTAACAAATGAAAGTTCATCTGCATCCTGACTTTCTTCCTGTTTGTCTTTTAGTATATGAATATAGTCATTAAGCTCTTTGTACCCCAGAAAAATACATATCTTATCCAGGGTCTTTAAGAATCTCAGATCATTATGAGTTTTATCCTGATAATCATTTTCAAAAAAACGCTGCAGGGTGACATGAGAAATAGTATTTCCAATTTCAAATTTTTTTCCTCCTTTTAGTTCTTCAGCTTCAGATAGCTCGTTCTTAATAATTTCTGAAAGAATAATATAATGGCTTCTTTTCCATTCAGTCACATTCCCCAAAACAGAATTCCTTACTTTCGAATGCTTTACAATTTCTTCTCTTATCGAATTATATATAGTCTTCAATTTGCTTGTTTTATAAAGAGTTTTATCAAAAATACTGCCAAAAGATTAGTGCTTTTTTATCTTTTGCTGGCTTGTATTAAAAATATGTTTTGAATTTTGCATCAAAAGATTTACCATTGCTTTATTGGTTGGCTGTCAGTTTTTAAATCTTTCAAAAGCAGCCCTTTCTAACATTTCCCTGTCATCAGGATGTGCAATGCTGATCAGCTCCTGTGCCCTCTGGCGCAGATTTTTCCCATATAGATAGACTGTTCCGTATTCAGTAACGACATAGTGAATGTGTCCTCTGGTGGTGACCACACCAGCTCCCTGCTTGAGATAAGGGACAATTCTGGAAATACCTTTTTTTGTTCTGGAGGTTATTGCAATGATGGGTTTTCCCTCTTCTCCTAATGCAGCACCTCTCATGAAGTCCATCTGCCCACCAATACCACTGTATTGAAGTGTCCCGATAGAATCCGCACATACCTGGCCGGTCAGGTCTATTTCAATAGCAGAATTGATCGCTACCATTTTTTTATTTTTCATAATATTGATCGGGAAGTTAACCTCGCTCACATCTCTGAATGCAAAAACGGTATTATCATCTACATAGTCATACAGCTTTCGGGTTCCGAAGCAGAAACTTGTAATGGTTTTATTATCGTTGTAGCCTTTATATTTATTGTTGATGACATCATTCTGAATCAGATCAATAACTCCGTCGCTCAGCATTTCTGTATGAATTCCCAGATCTTTGTGATTGGTTAAACATTTTAAAACTGCGTCAGGAATTGTTCCGATCCCCATCTGAAGGGTAGATCTGTCCTCAATAAGCTCTGCCACATTTTTTCCGACAAGCATTTCCTCATGGCCAACCTTTGTTCCATAGTCTATTGTTGGTAACTCTTCTTCATGCCAGACCAGCTTATGAATTCTGCTAATGTGGATCATACCGTCTCCGTGTGTTCTGGGCATTTTGGGATTAACGACCGCAACAATGATTTTCGCAGTATCCACAGCGGATCTTGCAATATCTACTGAAGTTCCCAATGTGCAAAAACCATGTCTGTCTGGCAGAGAGACGGTAACTAATGCCACATCTAGCGGGAGAATATTTTTTCTGAACAAAATAGGGATCTCACTTAAGAATACAGGAACAAAGTCTCCTCTGTCTGAATTTACGGCATCACGCACAGGTGTAGAAACAAATAAAGAGTTGATAAAGAAACTGTCTTTGTATTCTGGTTTTGCGATTTCTACATTTCCCTGCTGAGTAATAGAAACCACTTCTACATTTTGCAGCCGGGCTGACTGTCTTGCCAGTTCATCAATCAGATAATTTGGAGTACACGCACTTCCATGGAAAAATACACGGTTGCCACTTTTTATGGTATATATCGCTTCTTCTGCAGTTATGTAATTAGGCATACTTTATTTTTATACTGTTTTATGAGGTTGTTGATATTATCTTTATCTCATAAAATAGCTGTCTTTCTCAAAGATAATCTTTATAATCATATCTTATTCTATATACCTAATTGATTTTAAAAGACTTTTGTCATATTGGATGTATTGTAGAAGGATAAAAAAAAAGGACTAGATGCATTGCATTCAGTCCTTTTATATATATTAATAGAAATTCTTAATTCAGAATTTCATTTTCTGCTTTTTGTTTCATACTTCCGGTGTCAGCGAAACGTAAATGCCAGCTGAAAGATTCTTCCAGCAGATGAGGGGTATGGCCTCCTCTTTCACATGCTCTGTCAAAATAAGATTGAAGTTCTTCTTTATAATCAGGATGAACACAGTTGTCAATGATTTTCTGAGCCCTTTCTCTAGGAGCTAATCCTCTTAAATCTGCCAGACCTACATCTGTAACCAGAATATCCACATCATGTTCTGTATGATCAGTGTGGGAAACCATAGGAAGTACGTGAGAGATATTGTTGCCTTTTGAAGCAGCTTGGGTAACAAAAATACTTAAGTAAGCATTTCTGGCAAAGTCTCCGGAACCTCCGATACCATTCATTATTTTTGTTCCTCCAATATGAGTGGAGTTTACATTTCCATAAATATCAAATTCAATAGCGGTATTGATGGCGATTACTCCTAATCTTCTGATCAGACCAGGGGTATTGGAAATGTTCTGAGGCCTTAGCACAAATTTTTCTTTATATTTTGAGAGGTTTCCTAAAACTCTTTCATAGCATTCCTGAGAAACGGTAATAGATGATGCAGAGGCAAAACTTAGTTTTCCTGAGTCTATCAAATCAAATGTACTGTCCTGAAGGACTTCGGAAAACATCGTCAGATCATAAAAATTACTATCCTTGAATCCTGTAAGTACTGCATTGGCTACTTTCCCAATACCTGCCTGAAGAGGAAGCAATCTGTCTGTAAGACGTCCTAAAAGCACTTCATTCTCAAAGAACCCAAGAAGATGTTTTGCTATTGCTGTTGTCTTTTCATCTGGTTCTGCAATGTCTGCAGGGCTGTCTTTAAGATTGGTGAATACAATGGCTTCAATTTTATCAGGATCCACCGGAATACTTTTTCTTCCGATTTTGTTCCATGGAGCGACAATTGGAATCACGTTTCTGTAAGGATAATCTTCAGCCTGGTAGATATCATGAATTCCATAAACTTCTTCAGGAACTTCTGTATTGATCTCAATGATGACTTTTTTAGCCATAGCCGCAAAGGTCACCGAATTTCCAACAGAAGTAGTAGGAACGATGCTTCCGTCTCTTTCAATATAGGCTGCCTCTATAATGGCTACATCAATGCTTTGTAGATTTTTGGTATGAAGAAGCTCGGCACTTTCACTTAAATGCTGGTCGATGAAGAGAATTTCACCTTTATTGATCTTATTTCTTAAAATAGGATCTACCTGAAACGGCATCCTCTTCTTTAACACGTTTGCTTCTGCCAGTTTTCCGTCGGTACCGTGTCCCAGTGAGGCTCCGGTCATTAAAGTGACTTTAATCTCTTCTGTTTTTCCCCTTTCCGCCAGTGCCGGCAAAATAGCTTTGCTGTCACCTGCTTTTGTAAAGCCGCTTGATCCTATGATCATACCGTCTTTAATGATTTTTACAGCATTTTCCGCCGTAGTTACTTTTTGGTGCAGGCTTTCTAATCTGATTCTTTCTAACATGTAATATTGATTTTTATTTAACCACCATTACTTAAGGCTTTGTTATGAAAAATAATGATGATTATAAATGTTAACCATTCCTTACAAATTTACGAAAAAAGACACTTTAAACGGGTTATTTAAAGTGTCTTTTATATGTATTTGGTAACAATTTCCTTATGCTTAGGATAGCTTTTTACATTGTTGTTCTTTTTTTATTCTAGCCACGAAGTTTTATAAGATGGATCTTCCACTTTTAAGGCTTCTTCTGTAATTTTTAAAGGACGGAAAGGATCTACCATTACCGCATATTCTTCTGTAAATTTTTTACCGATGCTTCTTTCCATCGCACCAGGGTGAGGTCCATGTACAATTCCTCCCGGGTGAAGGGTAAAGTCCATAAGATCAATATGGTTACGGCTCATGAAATCTCCTTCTGTATAGAACAGTACCTCATCAGAATCGATATTGGAGTGATTGTAAGGTGCCGGAATAGCCTGTGGATGATAATCATACATTCTTGCACAGAATGAGCAGACTACAAAATTGTGCCCCTCAAAGTTCTGGTGAACTGGTGGCGGTTGGTGAATTCTTCCTGTAATCGGTTCGAAATTTTTAATATTGAATTTATAAGGATAGAAATAACCGTCCCAGCCCACTACATCAAACGGATGTGTTGCATAAATGAAGTCTGTGATCTGGTTTTCTTTTTTTACTTTGATCAGAAATTCGCCTTTTTCATCTACAGGTTCTTTGAAAGTAGGAGCAATCATATCTCTTTCGCAGAACGGTGAGTGCTCTAAAAGCTGCCCGAATTCATTTCTGTATCTTTTCGGAGTATAAATGGGAGAGTGGCTCTCCAGTACAAAAAATACAGTATCATCGGATTTCAGTTCTACCTGATAGATTGTTCCTCTTGGTATAATAAGATAATCACCTGCAACAAATTCAAGATCTCCTACAAATGTTTTTAAAATTCCGGTTCCCTGATGAACATATAAAAGTTCATCACATTCAGCATTTTTGTAGAAATAATCCATTGATTTTCTTGGTTTTGCCAATCCCATTTTCAGATCATTGTTCATCAGAAGAATCTTTCGGCTGTCCATAAAATCGTCTTCAGGAGTGACATTCATTCCTTTGAACATTCTCGGAGCGATGTTTTTCTCTACTGCAATTTTTGGAGTTACATCCTTTGGTTCGCCTATCGATTTTATCTGGGTAGGGCGGTGCGTATGGTATAGCAAAGAAGAAATACCGTGAAAGCCTTCTGTTCCGAAAAGCTGTTCATAGTAAAATTTATCTTCCGGAGACTTAAAGGTGGTATGTCTTTTTGGTGGGATATTTCCCGCTAGATGATATCTCATTTTACTTTCATATGTAGTTTCTCAAATTTAATCATTTTTCATGAATTGGCTCAATCAATATTTTCTCGTTAAGTTTTGTAATTGAAAAATAATTGTTAGATTTGTCTAACAATTATAATTTCATGAAGCGAATATTATTTTCTATTACTTTTTTGTCGTCTTATTGTTTTGCACAGGAGACAGACAGTTTAAGTTTACATCAAAATAAAAACATAGATTCAGCCAGAGTTTCTAAAAGGGAGATCAGGACAAGTACTATTGATGACGTAGTAGTTACCGGAACTATAAAACCGATGAGCAGATCCAAAAGTCCCGTGGCGGTGGAAATCTACGGTCAGAAATTTTTCCAGAAAAACCCGACACCAAGTATTTTTGAAGCAATAGCAATGGTAAACGGCATCAAACCTCAGCTGAACTGCTCTGTCTGCAATACCGGAGATATTCACATCAACGGTCTGGAAGGGCCTTATACCATGATCCTGATTGACGGAATGCCCATTGTAAGCTCTCTTTCAACAGTATACGGATTGAGCGGGATTCCCAATAGTTTAGTAGACAGAATAGAAGTGGTGAAAGGTCCTGCTTCTTCTATCTATGGATCCGAAGCAATGGGAGGAGTGATCAATATTATTACCAAAAATGCCTTGACGGCACCCAAACTGAGTGTAGATCTAATGACCACTACATGGAATGAAAATAATATTGATTTTTCAACCAAATTTAATGTAGGAAAGAATGCCGCTTCTTTATTAAGCTTAAATTATTTCAATTTTAAAGAAAGGATAGACCAGAATAAGGACAATTTCACAGATACCACTTTACAGAGCAGAATTTCTATCTTTAATAAATGGAATTTTAAACGAAAAGAAAACAGACAGGCAAGTTTCGCCATGAGATATCTGTATGAAGACCGTTTTGGCGGTGAAATGCAATGGAATAAATCATTTCGTGGAAGTAATGAAGTATATGGGGAAAGTATTTATACCAACAGAGCTGAAATTTTCGGATTGTATGAATGGCCGATGAAAGAACATATTGTAACTCAGTTCTCTTATAACTACCATGATCAGAATTCATTTTACGGCGCTAATCCATTTAATGCTCTTCAAAAGGTTGCTTTTGTACAAACCTATTGGGATAGAAGTTTCGGTAAACATGATATTACTGCCGGACTTACTTTTAAAAGAACTTTTTATGATGACAATACGCCGGGAACTCTTGCTCCGGACGGGATAACCAACGCACCTATGAAGTCACCGATTTGGGGAGCCTTTATTCAGGATCAGTGGGAGATTAATGATAAAAACACCTTATTGATCGGATACAGATATGACTATGATAAAATCCATCATTCTGTACATTCACCAAGGTTTGCATGGAAATTTTCCCCAAACCCTTATCATACAATGCGCTTCAATTTTGGAACAGGCTTTAGGGTAGTCAATTTGTTTACGGAAGATCATGCTGCACTTACGGGTTCCCGTGAAGTGGTTGTGAAATCAGATTTACAGCCGGAAAGATCAGTTAACGGTAATTTGAACTATATCTGGAAGATTCCCGTAGGAAACCGTATGCTGAGTCTTGATGCTTCTGCATTTTATACCTATTTCAGTAATAAAATCGTTGGTGATTTTGATTCTGATCCCGATAGAATCATTTATGATAATCTTCATGGATATGGAATTTCCAGGGGAGCTTCCCTGAATGCAGATTTCACTTTTCAGTTTCCTCTCAGTGTTAATCTGGGAGTCACTTACCTTGATGTATACCAGAAATTCGATAATGAAAATCAAAAGACCCAGCAGCTGCATGCCCCCAGATGGAGTGGAACTTATAGCCTGAGTTACAGGCTTCCAAATAATCTGACTGTAGATTTCACCGGACAGTTTTACGGACCAATGAGACTTCCGGTTTTACCTAACGACTACCGTCCTGAATATTCGCCATTCTATTCTCTTGCTAATATTCAGGTTTCAAAAAGTTTCAAATCCGGATTCGAAGTGTATTGCGGGTTGAAAAATTTGTTCAATTTTACGCCTAAAGATCCTCTTATGAGGCCATTTGATCCCTTTGATAAACATGTTGATGATCCAGTGGGCAATCCCAATCATTATACCTTTGATACAGCTTATGGCTATGCGCCCATGCAGGGTATCCGGGGATTCCTGGGAGTGAAATACACTTTAAAATGAAAAAATTAGCTTTATTTTTAATGTTAGTGCCCTGTTTTTATCTGTCTCAGATGAAGACAGGCACTTTTTCTGAACTTGAAAATTGGCAGAAAAAAGATCCGAAACCAATTGTTATCCATATTTATACAGATTGGTGCATGATCTGTAAAATTGAATCTTTTAATCTAAATAAAGATAAAGAATTGGTTGACATGATGAATGAACATTTTTATTTTATCAACTTTGAGGCAGAGAAGACAAAAGAAAAGATCCGGTTTCAGGATCATGAGTTTAATTATTTGTCCAATGGAAGTTCAGGAATTCATGAGCTGGTATTAGCACTTTCTAAAAATAAAAACCAGCCTGTTTATCCGTTGTGGATATTTCTTGATAAGCATCAGAGTTTAGTATGTTATCATGAGGGGCAGATGACGTCTGAAAAAATGAAGCAGAAACTGTTGGAAATTTCGGCTTTGTAATTGAATGTTATTTATATATTATTTCTCACAGATTACACAGATGTTTATGTAAAATCTGCGTGAGTTTTTTTAATGTTTCTGGGGTTTGTTGGAAAATGCGAAGGCGCAAAGCTTTTCTGTTTTTAAGTCGCAAGGATTTATAATTTATAGATCATTTCTTGCGTCTTAAAAATAACATATAATTTATTCTTCTTTGCGCCGTTGCGTTTTCCAACAAAATAAATTTTAATTTAAATCCCCGCATCTATCAACACTGCCAGTTGAATGCACGGTTCATCAGAACGGTTGCTCCATGCATGGTTGGTTCCCCTTTGAATAACGATGTCACCCGGTTTCAGCAGAGTCTCTCCTTCATCCATGATCAGATATAATTCTCCTGAAAGAATGATGATGTAATCCAGGGTTGGAGTTTTGTGCATCATTGGATGAGGTTCTCCACTTTTCCATTCCATTCCTAAGTCTTCATCAGGAGGAACCACAACATACCGGAAGTAGGTTCCGTTTTTGGGGGTGTGCGGAAATCCTGTATTGGGAATTGTTGTTTCAAAATCTAAGCTTGCCGGCATCTTTTGGGTATTCCATACATCAGAAATGATCAACCCCGGAAAATGTTCCACAGCGTTTTCTGTTTGCTGGTCTTCCATGATAATGGATTTTCCGTCTTTAATTCCTGTTACAATACGTCTTGGTATTTTGTTCATAGATTAATGTTTCATGATAAGTTTATGACCTTGTGTCTGATTGTTTTTTAAAATAGTATGAGCCCGCAAAACCGTTTCCAGAGAAAGGCTTCCAATGATTTTATACAGAGGGGGAGTAATAACATGGGTTTCAATGAGTTTTTTTATTTCCATTAAACTGGCTTGGTAATAATCATAGTTTCTGATCATACTGTAAGCATAATTGGATATGTTCATAATCAAAGTTCCTTTATTGAAAAGGAGTTCATGAGCATATTTAGTAACCAGAGCAGTTACATCTACGTAGGTTCCATTTATTTTTAAAACTTCTGCAGTGACTTCTGCCATATAATTTCCTACCAGATCAATTCCGTAATCGAAAGGCTTGCTATTATTGGATTTTAAAATGTTTTCGGTAATATTTTCTTCTTTATAATTGATGATCTGATCATCTTGTAAACCCATATTGAGCAGAATCTGTCTGTTTTCTTCACTTCCAACAGTAGCTGTGATCTGCCGGATGTCATGAGCTAATAACAGTTTGATTAAAAATGAACCTACCCCTCCGGCAGCACCTGTTATAAGAATAGAATCCTCCGGATGCAGTTCCAGGCGGTTAAAGATCTGTAAAGAAGTCATTCCTGCTGAAGGAATGGAAGCTGCCTGTTCAAAAGAAATATTTTTTGGTTTGAGTGAAACAATAGCATCAGGAACTGCAATAAATTCTGCATAGCTTCCGTTGCTTCCCATAGAGCCGCTGCCACAATATACTTCATCTCCGATGTTGAACTGAGTAACTGCACTTCCTTTTTCTACAATAATTCCGGATAATTCCCGTCCTAATATGGGGGAACTGATTAATTTACGTTCCAATTCATTTTCCAGCATCTGATAATCGATAGGATTAAAACCGCTTGCTTTAATCTGAATTAAAACTTCATGGTTTTTGGGGTGAGGTTTCTCAGAATGACCATCTTCAAGCTGAAAATTTTTATTTAAAATGACTGTTTTCATAGGTAGATATTTATTATTTCAAAGGGTATGTGCCATCATAGTTTCTTCATCAGTATTGATGTTTGAGAAATTATGAAGATTTGATATTGCTAATTGGAAAGACAAATGTAAATACGGAATAGTTTATATTTGCTACTAGTTAACTAATGGTTACTAGTTACCTTCATGAAACTATTATGGCAAAAATTATTGAAAACGGGATCGAAAGAGAAGCAAACTGTACAGAAGAGTTGTTTGCTATGCGTGACAGTCTGGATGTGTTGGGTGGAAAATGGAAGCTGATGATTTTAAGATATCTTACCAACAGGCCGGATCAAAAGATTCATTTTAAAAAACTGGAACGGAGTATTGAAGGAATTTCTGCTAAAATGTTGAGTAAAGAATTAAAAGAATTGGAAATCAATTTGTTGGTTACAAGAACTATACAGGATACCAAACCAATCACTGTAACTTATGCAGTAACTGAATATGGAAAATCCGTATTTCCTGTTACTGAAACATTAGTAAATTGGGGACTGCTTCATAGAGAGAAGATCAAAGAGTCGATGAAGTAGTTTTGATTGTTTGGAGGGTGCAAAGACACAATTTTTTCCCCTTTTATTAATTCCTTGCTATAATAAAGTATTAAATTTCTTAGCGCCTTACAGATTACCAACAGATATTGTTTTATAGAGAGAAGATCAAAGAGATAATGATGTAGTTTCAATAGGTTGGAAAACGCAAAGACGGAAAGTTTCCCATTAAAGATGCTTTAAGGCAAGGATTTTATCTTCGATAAAATTGTATACTGTTGAATACGAGTTTAACCAATCTTGCTGATTATAAGATGATATTATTAAATTCACTTTTGACTTTTTTATTGTCAAAAAGTATTGTTTTAAAGTGTGTTATAAAAACGGAGAGTACTTCCGAAGTATAATTTAATCAATAAAAAAAATCCTCAGTCTAACCCGAAAAGTAGAGTTGAGGATTTTTAGTAATACGAAATTGTATCGTTATATTAATTTTTATCTAACCATGATTTTACCAGTTCAGAATGATCTTTTGCCCATTCTTTAGCAGCGGCTTCTTTATTTTTACTCTGTTCCATTTTTATTAAAAGATCTGACATATTTTCATCATCCAAATGGAATTTGGAAAAGAACTTTGCCAGTTCCGGATGATCTTTATCAAAGCTTTTTCGGGCATATGTTTTAATCTGCTCTGCTTCACCGAAGATCTTTTTTGGATCATCAAGAAACTTAAGCTTCATTTTACCAAACATCCAATGGGGCTGCCATCCTGTGACCACAATCCACTGTTTACGTTGTATGGCATTCTGAAGCTCGGTGATCATCGCAATGGTAGAGGAGTTGATCTGTTTATAATCCAGTTTATAATCAATAATCGCTTTATCTGTTCCAGATGCTAATCCCGCTCCTTTTTCAATTCCAATGATTCTATGACTGAATTGATCCTGATATTGTTTTAGTTGTTCAATTGAATGAATAGGAACATAGTCCGGAACTACCAATCCTATACGACCGTTGTCGTAGCTTGTTCCGAGATGAGTTAATTCTGGAAATTTAGCTAATTTTTTAGCATGTGTATGTGGGAGCCAGACTCCCATGAAAAGGTCTGTATCTTCATTATTCATCGAGGCCAGAATCATATCTGTAGAGGCTTTTTGAATAATGACATGATACCCCTGCTGGTCCAAGATAGCCTTTGCAAGGTGTGTCATCGCAACATCTTCTGCCCAGCCATCTACCATTCCTATGGTTATATACTTAGAGTTTTTTATATTTTCGCACGAATTTAATGTTGCAAAAATCATCATTAACACGGGAAAAAATAGATATTTTAACTTTTTCATTTTATTGTTTTTTCTTTACAAATCCCTGGGTAATCCGGTCGAGGATAATGGCTAAAATCACTACGGATAAACCACTTTCAAATCCTAATCCGATATCCAGATTATTAATTCCTTCCAGTACTTTTTCCCCTAAACCGCCTGCAGCAATCATCCCTGCAATAACCACCATGGATAAGGATAATAGTATCGTTTGGTTGATCCCTGTTAAAATAGTTTTCATAGCTAAAGGAAGCTCTACTTTAAATAGAATCTGACGGCTGGTCGCTCCAAAGGCCCTTGCCGCTTCTACAATATCTTTCGGAACCGCTTCAATACCCAATGTTGTTAGTCGCACGGCAGGCGGCATTGCAAAAATAATCGTTGCAAAAGCACCGGGTACTTTCCCGATACTGAAAAATAATACTGCAGGAATCAGGTAGACAAATGCAGGCATTGTCTGCATCAAATCCAGTAAAGGGCGTATGATTTTTGCGGCTACTTTGCTTTTTGCCGCAAAAATTCCCAGAGGAATAGAAAAAATCAGGGCTGTAAGAGTTGATACAAAAATAAGCGCCAGGGTTTCCATGGTTTCTTTCCATAATCCCATTAAAAATATTAAACTCAGTCCGGCTGCGGTTACCACAGCAACACCTTTTCCGGCTTTCCATAATGCCAGTAGTGTAAAGAAGAGAATAATAACATAAAAGGGAGTGTTTACAAGAACCCATTCGATCCCCATGATGGAGGAGTTTCCTATATGTTTTATGACATCAAATACAGGTTTTCCATTTTCTGTGAGCCAATTGATTGCAGTTTCTACATATTGACCTATATCTATAGTTTTATTCATCTTATTGATTGTTTGCGATTTCTTTTAATTCAATGATTTCTTCTTCGTTAAATTTCGTAGCCTCTATAATGAGAGATAATTGGGTAACAAGACCTAGAAATTTATTGTTTTCATCTACCACAGCGATGGCTGATTTACTTCCGGAAATTAATGGTAACATTTCTTCAACGGTAGCTTCAGGGTAGACAGAAGGCACATTGCCGTTTATAATTGATTCTACGGTTGGTTCTTTCTTTTTTGCAATTTGAACCACGTCCTTAAGCGTTACAAAACCAAGAAATTTATTTTGAAAATCTACGACAGGTAAGTTTTCTAAGCCTGTTGCTCTCATTTTTCTTAGGGCCCCTTCAGGGCCGTCTTTTCTAAAACGCACTACAGTCGCTTTATCGAACATCAAAGATCTGGCGGTGATAATTGTTTTGCGGTCCACTTTCTCTACAAATGCTTTTACATAGTCACTTGCAGGATTGGTTAAAATATCTTCAGCTGTTCCTATCTGTTCTATGACACCATCTTTCATGATGACAATACGGTCTCCGATTTTAATGGCCTCGTCCAGGTCATGCGTAATGAAGACAATGGTTTTTTGTAATGTATTTTGCAATTCAAGCAACTGATCCTGCATTTCAGATTTTATCAAAGGATCCAGTGCCGAGAAAGCCTCATCCATAAGCAATACTTCAGGATCATTAGCCAAAGCTCTTGCTAATCCTACTCTCTGTTGCATTCCTCCTGAAAGTTGGGAAGGATATTGGTTTTCGAAACCATTTAATCCCACAATATCCAGTGCTTTCTGTGCTTTTTCATCACGGGAAGCTTTATCTTCTCCTCTGATTTCCAGTCCGAACCCTGCATTATCCAGAATCGTATGATGGGGCAGCAGTCCAAACTTCTGAAATACCATACTCATCTCCGTTCTTCTTACTTCCAGAAGCTCTTTATTGTTTTTGCTGGTGATATCATCATCATTGATATATACTTTTCCTGAAGTGGGTTCGTTCAGCCTGTTAAGGCAGCGAAGTAAAGTAGATTTTCCGCTTCCTGACAACCCCATGATCACAAAGAATTCACCTTCATAGATTTCAAAACTTGCTTTGTTGATTCCTATGGTGCATCCTGTTTTTTCAAGAATTTCCTTTTTGGAAAAACCTTTGTCTAAAAGTTCCTGAGCTTTTTCTTTGTTTTTACCAAAGATAATGGTCAGATCTTCAACTTTAAGTTTTACTTTTCTAGTGTTTTCATTTTTTTCCATATTCAGATTTTTTTGATTAATAAATGATATAATAAATTGTATACCAATTTATTATATACGATAAATTTAGTTATTCTGCTGCTGGTCATGTAAAATAAATTACTGAGCTTATAATGACAAAAGCTTTTAACAAAAAAATATTACCATAAGGACCCAATGGCCTTATGTTTATTTTAAATATTTCAATAGATTATACTCTAGAAAAAGAGTGTATTATGTAAAAATAGGTTAATATCTTACATAAATTTTACAATTAAATTACTGATGAAGTAATTAAAGATATGTGTACAGAACAACTTGAATTTCTACATTTCATCAAAATGCAGGCCAATAGAAAAAACCTGTGTATCAGTTTTTTATGACGGTGCAAAGGTACAAATTTTATATTAAATGGATTTTTGAGACGTAAGGAGCTGGTTTAAAGACTGGTTATGGAAGGGTGAATTCACAACAGTTTTTCTCATGATCATTGAAGATAGGAGTATATTGAGGATCCTAATATTTAAAAAAAATTCTTTAGAAATATGACTAATTAAATTACCTCAGTAAAACAACAATAATAGCCAGAATAGCAGGTAAAGCCTGAACGAAAAATATTTTCTTCGTTGCAGAAATTGCTCCATAGATTCCAGCAACCGCTACGCATCCCAAAAAGAATAGGGCCACGTTAGTCTGCCATTGCGGATCTTTAATCAAAAACGACCATATCAGTCCGGCAGCCAGAAAACCATTATAAAGTCCCTGATTAGCCGCAAGTCCTTTAGTAGGCTTAAACATTTCGGCGGGCAGAGCAGCTTTGAAAACTTCCTTTCCTTTGGTTTCCCATGCAAACATTTCCATCCAGAGAATATAAAGATGTTCCAGAGCAACAACAGCGATAAGAATTTTGGCTACGATTTCCATGATTAAATATTTTGTCATTGTAAAACTAAAAAAATAAAGTTAAGTTTGGTTACTAAATTTTAAAATGGAAACTTTCAAAGCGCATTTAGATAAATTCATTACAATCAATGAGGAGGAATTTGCTTCCATCATTTCTTTTTTTCAGGTTTTAAAAGTAAAAAAGAAAGAAAACCTGATGCTTGAGGGTGATGTTTGTAAGTTTAAATATTTTGTTTTGGAAGGATGTCTGAGAAAATTTTTTGTCAATGAAAAGGGAGTAGAACAAACCACAGAGTTTGCTATAGAAAACTGGTGGATGTCAGATACTTTTGCTTTTGAAAAACAGATGAAGTCAAGTTTCAATATTCAGTCTGTAGAAAATTCTAAAATCTTAACCATTGATTTTCAGTCTCAGGAAGTTCTATTGGAAAAGCATCCCATTATGGAACGCTATTTCAGAATGGTATACCAAACAGCTTATGCTGCTGCCGAAAAAAGAATCCGTTATATTTATGAGATGACAAAAGAAGAATATTATGTGCATTTCAGTACATTGTACCCTTGGTTTATCCAAAGAATTCCGCAATACTTAATTGCTTCCTTTTTAGGTTTTACACCAGAATATCTTAGTGAAATCAGGGCGAAATTACGTTCTTAAACCAGTTTAAGATTTTTACGGATCAGAAACCGGAAATTTGTCATGTTATTAAAAGCCAATACAATGACAGATACAAAAAATCAATTTCCGCAGCTATTTTTGAGACTTGCTCTTGCCGCAACCATGCTTTCTGCAGTAGCAGACCGGTTCGGGCTATGGAGCAAAGAAAATTCCTCATGGGGAAATATGGATAGTTTCAGAATGTATACAAGAGAACTTACTTTTTTTCTTCCGGAAACTTTAAGTGCTTTTTCAGCTTATGCAGCAACTTTTTTGGAAATTCTTTTTCCATTGATGCTGATTGCCGGGTTTAAAACCAGAATTGCAGCCTACGGAAGCAGTATATTATTGTTGATTTTTGCCCTGTCAATGACTGTTGCAATGGGACCCAAAGCACCACTTAATTATTCTGTATGGGTAGGGAGCGCTGCTGCTCTTTTATTGGCGGTCCAGCAATACTATTCTTTGAGTATCGATCAATTAACCAAAAAATAATATAATAATGAGCGCAAGATTAAATATTGCAACAGTAGATTCAGCAGCTTATAAAGCTATGTTGGGATTGGAAGGATATCTTCAGACCACTTCTTTAAGTCATATTCAGAAAGAACTGATAAAAATAAGAGCTTCCCAGATTAATGGATGTGCTTTCTGCCTTGATATGCATACGAAAGATGCCATAAAATACGGAGAAACTCCACAAAGAATTTTTATTCTGAGCGCATGGAGAGAAGCAAAAGAATTATTTACAGAAGAAGAACAGGCACTTTTAGCGATGACTGAAGAAATTACTCTGATCAGCCAAAATGGATTAACAGAAGAAACGTATCAGAAAGCCATTGCTATTTTTGACGAAGCTCAGATTGCACAGATTATCATGGCTATTATTACAATCAATGCCTGGAACAGGATTGCAGTTAGT
This sequence comes from Chryseobacterium sp. MEBOG06, assembly GCF_021869765.1. Taxonomy (NCBI): domain Bacteria; kingdom Pseudomonadati; phylum Bacteroidota; class Flavobacteriia; order Flavobacteriales; family Weeksellaceae; genus Chryseobacterium; species Chryseobacterium sp. MEBOG06. The sequence continues at coordinate 1,055,514 of NZ_CP084580.1, forward strand.
ACTCATCTTCCGATTGCAAAATAATATCTGTTTCAGACTATTTACTTATTTATTTTAAAAAAAGAGTTTTTCAATTTTGAAGAACTCTTTTATATGATAAGTTATAGGGTAATAGAATTAAAGACTTGATTTTCGTGGTTTATCGTTCTGATTGATAATGATCCAAGCCTGGAGCTATTCAGAAAATTTATTAATTCAAACGTTTTTGATTGATTGTTTTTCATTGTTTATAATTTATGAAATAAGAGGAAAAAAAACAGGTAAATCATCTCCTAGAAAAAGACAGTTTACCGGGGTTTCCATATTATATTTCATTCAGAGCAGAATTGATGGAGTTCAATTCTTCCTGAGACAGGTCAATAGACATTGCTTTTGCATTTTCAATCGCCTGCTGTGCATTTCTTGCTCCTGCTAGTACTACCGTGATTGCCGGCTGCAGGGCCGTCCATCTAAGGACCAGCTGTGAAAGGGTTGCTCCTTTGTCCTGAGCGATAGGTTCAATTTTTTCTAAGAAAGTTTTTACTTTATTTAAATCAAACTGTGAAAAATAACCATTTCTGTGATCGTTTTCCTTTAATTGAGTTTCTTTGAAATATTTACCTGTTAAAAGACCTCTTTCCATCGGGCTGTATACAATGATTCCTGAATTGTTTTCCAGAGAATAAGGAACCAGATCATTTTCAATAGCACGGTTCAGCATGCTGTAAGAAACCTGATTACTGGCTAGCGTAATTGTTCTGGCGGCTTCTTCCATTTGTGCTATGCTGTAGTTACTTACCCCCGCTGCAAGGATTTTTCCTTGTTGGATCAATAGTTCCATCGCTTCCATTGTTTCACTGATTGCTGTTGTATTGTCTGGCCAGTGGAGTTGTAAAAGATCAATATAATCTGTACCTAGTCTTTTTAAACTTTCTTCAACTTCTTTGATGATGTTTTCCTTAGAAGCCAATTTGTAGACGGGGATTGTTTTTCCTTCGTCCTGAGCATCAAAGAAAAATTCTCCTTTTCCGTTATTGCTTCCGTCCCATACCAAACCGAATTTTGTCAATAGTTGGATTTTTGAACGGTCTTTTCCTTTAATGGCCTCACCAATCATTTCTTCACTCAGTCCGAAGCCATAGAATGGAGCCGTGTCAATAGAAGTTACTCCATGATCCAGTGATGCGTGAATAGAATTGATAGAATCCTGTTTTTCATTACCGCCCCACATATTTCCCCCAATGGCAAAGGCTCCGTGTGTAATTGTAGATAATTCTAAGTCCGTATTTCCTAATTTTCTGTATTCCATTTTTTTATTTTAAATAATAAGCCGCAAAAGTCACAAAAGATTATTTTTCTATATATAAAGTTTATTTTATGACGTTTAAATGTTCTGTACATGAAAGTTCATATAAGAAGAAAATCTTTTATTCTCATGATCATTTAAATTTCAGAACTTTTGTGACTTTTGTACTTAAAAATTATATGTTATTTGTTTAACTCTTTTAATATTGCTTCTCCAACACTCTTTGCAGACTGCGGATTTTGCCCTGTGATCAGCCTTTGATCAGTCACCACATGATTTTGCCATAGTCCTGATTTTTCAAATTTGGCCCCTCTTTCTTTCAACTTGTTTTCCAGTAAGAAAGGAACTACATCTGTTAATTTTACTTCAGCTTCCTCTTCATTGGTAAAGGCATTGATCTTTTTACCATCCACGAGGTATTTTCCGGTATTCAGTTTGATATTCACCAAGCCTGCCGGGCCATGACATACACCTGCCACAATACCTCCGTCTTCATAGATTTTTGAAGCAATAGCCGCCAGTTCTGTATTATCAGCAAAATCCCACATCGCACCATGCCCTCCTGCATAGAAAATAGTTGAATACTCTTTCGGGTTAACTTCAGCTGGGGTTAAAGAATGGTCAATTTTGTCTTTGTATTCTTTGTTTTCCCAGAACTCCTTATTCACAGGATCTTTCAAATCGAACCCATCTACAGGAGGAGTTCCGCCTTTTGGACTTACAAAATCAATTTCATAGCCCGCTTTGTGAAGAACTTCCCACGGGTGAGAAACTTCGCCAAGGTAATATCCTGTGTTTTCGCCTGTATTTCCTTTTTTATCATGACTGGTTACGACGAACAAAATTTTCTTTTTCATATGATTAGATTTTTGGTGTTGCGCATTGATAAATCCTACGGTGAGAAGGATAAAACATAAAAGTGACAGTTTTTTCATAGTTAAATGATATGAGTGGTATAAATCTGAGGTTTTTCCTGAAGTTTTTCATCTACCAAAGCTCCGAAAGCCTGAATATAAGGCTGCTGATTATGCTGTTCCAATCCTTCTTTACTTTTCCAGATTTCGTAGAATACAAATTGGTTTTTGTCCTCAATTCCCTGGTGAAGGCTGTAGAGCTCACACGCTTCTTCTTTTCTGGTTTCTTTCACCATATTCTGAAGAACTTCCAAAACTTCTTTCTGATGTTCTTCTTTTGCTTTTATTACTGCTGTAAGGTGGATTTTCATGATACTAATTCTTGTTTTAATTCTTTTTCAAATACGTTTTTTACATGTTCTCTGTAAAGTTTCATGTCACGTTCTATATTGGCATTTTTCTCTACATCATGGAAATGGAAGCTTTCCATCTTTTCCAGAGAAACAAAAGCATTCATTCTATGGAATCCAAATAATGGTCCATCATCTACACTTCTTTCGCTAAAAAATTCTCCGGGAAGCGTGAAAGCTGTTGCAGGAGCATTCCAGCTTGTAGTCAGCATATATTTTCTGCCGCCCAGCATTCCTCCTGTACCATAATTAATCTCGGGATTTTCAGCATTTCTTCCATCACTCATATAAATTCCTTTTGCATGTCCTGCTGTGAAAACTTCATCGATATATTTTTTAAATCCGTTTGGAAGCTGAAACCACCAGATCGGGGTATGATAAATGATATAATCAGCCCATACAAATTTCTGGACTTCTTCATTTTTGTCATAGTATTCACTTACATTCGTTATCTTTACCTCTACATTTTCAAATTCTTTAAGAACTGCTAAAGTGTTCTCTGCTATAGTTTGATTATATTTTCCTCCGGAATGTCCGAAATTCTGTCCTCCGTTGATAATTAATACTTTTTTCATTTTTTGATGATTGTTTAAATTTTACTCTGCAAAGTTAGGAGGGATTATTGTATAATAAAAATAGTATAAGTTATACATATCTATTATAAAAATAATAGATTAAATTTTGCTATTTGTGTAAAATATCATATTGCTCGCTGGTCACGATTTCATTGTTCTCTTGTAAATTTGTTATAATAATAGAATGAATATGATACAGATTGCAGTTTTTAGTGATGTGCACGGAAATCTTCCCGCACTGGATTCGGTACTTAAGGATATAGAAGAAAGAGGAATTCATCAGAAATTCTGTTTAGGTGATCTGGTAGATTTTGCACCGTGGGGTAATGAAGTCACTGAAAAAATAAAAAAAATGAATATTCCTTGTCTCCTTGGAAATCATGACGAAAGAATTGCTTTTGATATTCCTGTAGTTCCTTTATCTAAGCATTCTGAAGAAGAAACGAATGCCAGATTTGTAGCGATTGATCATTCTAAAAAACATATTACAGAAGAGAACAAAAAATTTTTATCAGAGTTACCTTTTCATTTAAAATTAAACTATAAAGTAGGGAAGAAGCACTGGAATATTCAGCTTGTTCATTCCAGTTTATCAAGTAATGATACCTATCTTTATGAATCGGAAGATGATGAGGTTTTTGAAAATATGCTGAAAGACTCACAGTCTGATATTATTGTGATGGGGCATACTCATTTATCCTTTAAAAAAAAGTTTGAAAATGGCAAATGGGCAGTCAATTGTGGTTCTGTAGGTAGATCGAAAGAAGAAAACCGCCTGGCTTCTTACCTTATTCTTACCATAGAAGAAGAAAGAATTTCTCCTGAAATTGTACAGATAGCGTATCCTCTTGCAGAAACTGTCCGTGGAATTGAAGAAAGTGATATTCCTGATTATTATGCCTTTTTTTTAAAAAATCAAAAAGTGTCGGAGATCTAACGATCGTTTTGGGTCTTTCAGAGACAATTTATTCAAAATTTTCTTATCATCCATTATTTTAAAAACAGACGATTTATATTCTTTTTCAGGAGTGTAATCTTTTGATATGTAGTACTTTGTGATTATTCGGACTTTGATTTGTATGCATTCGGACTGACTTTATCATTAAAATCAGTCCGACTTTTTTTATCCGGACTTCTATGAACATTATCCATGGCATCTTTGTATCAGATTATTCAAGTCAACTTAAAATTTAGAAATCATGAAAAAAACAAGCCTTCTTCTTTTTGTGCTATTATCAGTATTTTGTTTCGCACAATTACATAAGGGAAAAATAGATACCCTGCTTACTCCGGAAATAGGAGGAATAAAACAAGCCATCGATATTAAAACAGATGATTCCCGAAAACCCATCCTTCTCTTTTTATCAGGCGGACCGGGAAGTTCAATGAGGAAAAATGCGGATTCTTTTACAAATATTTTAAAGGATAAATTTACTATTGTTCAATGGGATCAGAGAGATGCCGGAAAAACGCTGGAACTAAATCCTTCACCCGTTCAGCCTTCAGTGGAGCTTATGGGACAAGATACTTATCAGGTGATTAATTTTTTGAAAAAAGAATTAAAACAGGAAAAAATATATATGTTAGGGAGTTCCTGGGGAAATGCTTTAGGTTTTTATATTGTTAGAAATCATCCCGAACTTTTACATGCCTATTTTGCGGTAAATCCAGTTGTCAGCCAATTAGAAAGTGAGAAAGAATTGCTCATTATTTTAAAAGATTATTTTAAGGAAGATCCGGTTGCCAGTAAAGAACTGGCAGATGTACATATTCCTTTTACAGTAGATGAAGATCTGTTTTATTTAAGAAAATGGCTTTTTTATAAAGATGGAAAACAGTATGTAAAAAGTGAAGATTTCAAGAAAGGCTTTCTGCAATGGTCAAAAACATGGTCACCAGCATGGAACGAAGTTATGAATATTGATCTTCCAGAAACTTTAAAGAAAATAAAGTGTCCTATTTATTTCTTTGTCGGAAAAAATGACATCCAAACCTCCACCAGAATTACAACTGGATATTTTGAAAAAGTAAAAGCCCCTAAGAAAGACTTGTTTTTATTTGAAAATTCCGGACATCAGATTCATAAAGATGAACCGGAAAAGTTCCAGAATACAATTATGGAGGTCGTAAAATAAGAGCTGGATTGAAAATTTACAGGCAATAGATGATGTGTTAAAATTAGTATCAGTATTATAATTATTTTGTAAATTTGCATCAGAATATTAATAATATAAGTTGTGGTCAATTTAGAATGGTATCGTACTTTTAAAGCCATATATAAAACAGGAACCCTGACAGGAGCAGCCGATGCATTGTTTATTTCACAGCCAGGAGTAAGTCTGCATTTAAGTTCCCTGGAAGCTTATGTCGGCTATAAACTGTTTGACAGAACAGGGCGGAAAATGATCCCGACAGAAAGAGGAAAAGTCCTGTTTAATGCAGTTGCAGAACCTATTACCAAACTGGAAGATGTAGAGAAAAACTTTCAAAAATCTACTGAAAAACATACCCCAACAATCAGCGTAGGAATGTGTTTTGAAACTTTTCAGACGACTTTAGAACAATATGTTTCTTCGCTGTCTTTCAATCTGATTATCAGTTTCGGAGAATATCCGGAAATGCTGGATCAGCTGGATAAAGGAATCCTTGACCTTATCATCACGCCCAAAAAAGGATCTTCACCTAACATAGAACATGAAGCATTTTCTTCGGAGCAGATTATTCTTGTAGGCGGGAAAGATGTGGATACAGCAGCATTCAGTAAAGTACTTAAGACTAAAGATGCTGAGCAGATAGAAGAATGGCTGAAGAAAGAAAAATGGTATGGAACTACAGGAGATATGGAGCATCTTTTCCAATTTTGGACGTTGAATTTCGGGCATAAACCGAATTTTCGCCCCAATTATATTGTACCCAACCTGAACTCAATCATCCGTTGTCTGAAAGGAGGGACCGGGCTGGCTGTTATTCCGGACTTTTTATGTAAAAATGAAATTGAAAGCGGGGACGTCAAGCTGGTTTGGGAAGGGAAGAAAAAGCTGGAAAATACACTGTATTTCGGATGCCGAAAAAAGACGAATTATCAAACGGAAATAGACCATATCAAAGGATTATTCCGAAAGGTGATGAGTAAGTAGAACCATATCACACATTTGTAAACCGTTTTCATAGATAGGTTCAGGATAATTTTCAATAAAGAAATTCTTCCTTACTCCCGTTTTTAGAAATCCGTTTTTCTCATAAAATCTGATCTGTTGGAACCCAGTGTCTGAAGTTCCAACGGTTAGTTTTTGATAAAGTTTTTCAAGGGCAATCCTTTTTGCTTTATTGATCAGAATTCTCCCTATCCCTTTATTTCTGTAACTTTCAATGACCGCAATATTTTTGATTTCCAATTCACTATTACTGTTTCTGTAAAGTGCCATTACAGCAATATTGTGCTCTCCATCATAAAGCAGATAAATATCACAATTGAAAATATACTGATCTATGGCTTCGGTAGTTTCATCAGCCAACAGCAAAAGTTCATAAGGAATTTTCTCTCCAGGTTTAACGATATTGAAAGTGAAATTTTCCATTAAAGGCTCATATGAATAAGCGGATAATTTTTTCCGGAACCATCTTTCTCGGATCTTCCGGTTTTTTTGAACCCCATTTTTTCATAAAACCCGATTGCCTGCGGATTTTGTTCATTCACATCCACTTTACTAAGGTCGGTTTTCTCTTTCATAAATTTGTAAAGTGCCTTTCCATAACCTTTTCCACGGTCGTTATTATGAATGAAAAGCATTTCCAGATTTCCTTCTGCTACAGAGGCAAAACCTTTAGCATCACCGTTTTCTGTAATTAAATAGACTTCCAGATTCGGAAGATAATCTCTTGGAATGGCTTCTTTGAAATAATTAAAATCTTCTTCCGCAAGAAAGTAGTGGGTAGCCTGTACCGCTGATTCCCAGATTTCCATAATTCTTGGATAATCTTCAGCATCGGCAAGCCTTATTGAATGTGACATGATTTGAAATTTGTACAAAAATAATAAAATTGGGGGAAGTGAGGGGAAAGGGAAAAGGGGAGAATGAAAAATTGAAAATGGGAAAAAAGGGAATTAGGAATTTTGAAATTCATAGATTGATGATGAAATTCTTTTACTCGAAGCCATTATAAGACCAGCTTTGTCGGAAATAAATTTAAAATCCTTGTCTTCTTACTTTTTTCGATATCATTTTTATCCTTATAATTCGAAAAGACAATAAGTTAAAAAGCTTATTAAATAACAATTTTTTAACAGGAACAGTAAAATTGGTAGGTAGAAGTTCCGATTTTTTGTTGCAAATTTGTTTAATCACTTTATATTAAAATCAAAAATAAACGATTATGCAAAAGAAAACCTATACAGGGCAGCCTGTGGTAACCTTAAATAACGGAGTGGATATTCCGGCTTTAGGCTTTGGAGTATGGCAGATGGAGGACTTGAAAGAATGTGAGAATGCAGTCATCAAAGCTATTCAGACAGGATACAGAATGATAGATACTGCGGCTATTTATCAAAATGAAACAGCGGTAGGTATTGCGGTAAAAAATAATGGAGTAGACAGAGATGAACTGTTTATCACTTCAAAAGTATGGGTTCAGGACCATGGCTATGAAAAAGCAAAAGCTGCTTTCCAGAGAACATTGAACAGATTGCAGATGGATTATCTTGATATGTATCTTATTCATTGGCCTTATGGAGACTTCCTGGGAACATGGAAGGCTTTGGAGGAACTGTATAAGGAAGGAAAAATCAGAGCAATTGGGGTATGTAATTTTACCGTTGAAAAACTGGAGGAATTAAAAGCTAATACTACTGTTTTACCGGTAATTAACCAGATTGAGCTGCACCCGGTATTCCAACAGAAGGAGCTGCAGGTGTACGACAGAGAGAACAATATTGTAACACAGCCTTGGAGCCCTCTGGGAAATGGAAACGCCAATCTTTTAAGTAATACTGATTTAAAAGCTATTGCAGATAAATATGGTAAAACTGTTGCTCAGGTAATCTTAAGATGGCATTTACAGGAAGGATTTGTTGTAATTCCAAAATCTGTTACTCCGTCAAGAATTGAAGAAAACTTTAATGTATTTGATTTTAAACTGACAGAGGATGAAATGAATACTGTTCGTTCATTAGACACAGGAAAAAGATTATTTTTTGATCCGAAAGATCCGGAATGGGAGCAGAAAATGCTGAATTCGGTAGCGGATATTTAATGGTTAGAAATTATAAATTAGTCCCGCAGATTTCATAAATTTCACAGATTTAAATTCTGCGTTATCTTTGAAATCTGTGGGATTTTCATTTAAAACAATCATTGTGAGCAATATAATCCCTTTGCGGGGTTCCAATTGCTTATTTGCAGGTAAATTTTAAAAAAAATAATTCTTATGTTTTGGCCGGATACAATCAGTAAAAAACTAGGGATACAATATCCTTTAATTCAGGCTCCGATGTTTGGAGTAAGTACAACCCAGATGGTTGCAGCAGCGGCAAAAGCAGGTTGTTTGGGATCATTAGCTCTTGCAGATCTCTCTGCAGACCAATCTGCAGAACTGATCAGAGAAACGAGAAAGCTAACTGATCAACCTTTTGCCGCGAACATTTTTGTGCATCATATTCCTGAAATTACAGATGCTTTTAGAGAGAAGTTTATTAAAGCCAGGCAGTTTTTAGAACAACTTACGAAAGAAAATAATATTGAAGTCAGTTTTCCTGATCTCGATGATCTGAATGTAAAAAGTTATCATGAACAGGTAGATGCAATTATTGAAGAAAACTGTAAAATACTAAGTTTTACATTCGGGAATCTGGATGATAAAAGTATTCAGAAGCTAAAGGAAAATAACGTCACTCTTATAGGTACCTGTACTTCGGTAAAAGAGGCTGTGATTTTAGAAAAATCGGGAATTGATATCATTTGTGTACAAGGAACAGAAGCAGGAGGGCACAGAGGTACCTTTGATCCGGATCATATTCCACAAATCGGAGGTCTGTCTTTGTTATCTCAGGTTTATGATCATGTAAAAGTTCCGTTGATTTATGCCGGAGGAATTTATAATTCAAAAACTTTACTTGCCGCTAAAGACTTAGGAGCGCAAGGCTTCCAGCTAGGCAGCCTTTTATTGGCTTCTAATGAAAGTGCGTTAATGCCTTTTGAAAAAGATAGGCTTAAGCGGGTAGAGGAAGAGGAAATAATGCTGACAAAAAGTTTCTCTGGAAGATATGCCAGAGGAATTAAAAATAAATATATAGAAGCTGTTGAAAATACAGAATATATTTTACCTTATCCTTATCAGAACAAATTGACCAATGCACTACGTAAGGTATCAAAGTCTTTGAGTAATCCGGAATTTGTTAGTCTCTGGGTTGGACAGTCGATTCATGATTATAGTGAGCTTTCTACAGAAAAAATACTGAAGATGCTTATACAGGAAGTAGAAGTTTAAATAAAATAAAGAAATCCTTTCAGAGAATGAAAGGATTTTTTTATCGATAGAGCAGCTCAAAAAGAGTTACATAGTTTTCCAATTTATCTGGTTAGATCCAGTCCGCCAAAGTTTCCTGAGCTCATCATCAAATAAACTCCATCTGTCTTGTTTAAAGTATTCCAGTAAGTATGAAGATCTTCAGCATTAGTGAAAACTCTCAGATTTTCATTCTTGAATTTTTCCTTGATAAATTCAGGAGATATAGGCTCCATTCTTTTAATCTTTAAAGCATCTTCAGAATAGAAAACCACAGCTTCATCCAAGCCATCCATGGCATGGTCGTATTGCTCCAGAAAAGCAGGATTTAAGCTGGAATAAGTATGAAGTTCCAGGAACCCATGCTTTTTTTGTCCCTTAAACTGCTCATTGAATGCTTTTACTGCCGCTTTTACCTTGCTTGGAGCGTGGGCAAAATCTTTATAAAGAGTTCCCTTATCTTCTCTGTCTACTTTTTCAAGACGTTTAGATGCCCCTTTGAAACTCATAATAGCTTCATAGAAGTCTTCATCCATAATACCCATATGGTGGCAGATGTGTCTTGCTCCTTCCAGATTTAATAGGTTGTGTGCACCAAAGACAGAAAGCGGAACATCTCCCATTTCAGTTTTTAAATATACTTTACCATTATTGATTTCATATTCAGGGGTTTTGTAAGGTATTTTTCTGAAATAGTTTTCAGCATTTTCCACCACTTTTACCACCTCCTGATCTTCTTCATTGTATACCAGAACTCCTCCCGCTGTAATGCTTGCTACAAACTTTCTGAACTGATCGATATAGTCATCAAATGTTTTAAAAACATTGATATGATCCCATGCAATACCGCTCATCAAAGCGATATTCGGCTGATACAGTAAAAACTTGGAGCGGAGATCAATTGGAGAGGAAAGATATTCATCCCCTTCCAGTACCATAAAGTCATTATCCTGAGTAAGCTTTACCATACAGTCAAAACCTTCCAATTGCGCCCCTACCATATAGTCTACATCTTTCTGGTGGAAGTTCAGGACATGAAGAATCATTGAGGTAATGGTTGTTTTACCATGTGAACCCGCAATAACCACTCTTGTTTTATTTTTGGCTTGTTCGTATAGAAATTCCGGATAAGAATATATTTTCAGACCCAGTTCTTTTGCTCTTGCCAACTCAGGATTGTCTTGGTGTGCATGCATTCCCAGAATAACAGCGTCTATATCCGGAGTTATTTTTTCCGGGAACCAACCCATTTCCTCAGGCAAAATTCCCTTTTTCTCCAGTCTCGATTTTGAAGGTTCAAAAATGGCGTCATCTGAACCTGTAACCTGATATCCTTTATCTTTTAATGCAATGGCGAGATTATGCATGGCGCTTCCGCCAATAGCAATGAAGTGGGTTTTCAATTGTATTTACTGTTTTTTAACATTAGTATTAATGATCTCCTGAAAAGCTGCAAGAATGTTCTTCCAGTTGGTCTGATAATTGGGCATGATCATGCTGGCATCTGTTTTATTGCCTTCATTGGGCCCCTTCTTGATATTGACTGAAGTAGAAACATGGTCGTAAAGTTTTTTACGGTCTTCCTGTATCCTTCTGAAATTATTCTGGGAAAGAACCTGATCTAGTTTTTTTAGATCTTCATTGGAAATTTTAAAATCCTGTTTAAACTTTTTTCCTTGTCCTTCAAAAGAATAATGTACGTTGTTATCTTTTATAAGCAGGTTTTCATAAATAGGAGCAACGCCTCCGCTTTTCGAATAGCTGATGTCAAAATCCGAATATACTTTTTGGCTGTTGCATGAAACTAATACTATGATTGCAAATAAGATTCCAAGTATTTTGTTCATAATTTTTTATTTACTTTAATTATTTGAGTCCTTTTGTTCTAATTTTTTAGCTTTAAGTTCTTCATCATAACTGTGTAATATGTTGAAATCTTCAGTCTGTTCAATGGCTGTCATGATTTTCAATAAAATTTCCGGTGCTTTTTCATTATCGTAATCGATATCCAGGGGTGCTTTGAACTCCATGGTAGGTTTTACACCGGTAACCTTTACCCTAAGTCCCTTTTTATCAAAAGCCCTTCTGAATCCGTTGATCTTGATTGGGATAACAATAGGACGCTGGTTTTTTACCAATTTGGCCGTTCCTCTTCGTCCCTGTGCAAAAGCGGATGTAGTTCCCTGGGGGAATGTAGCCACCCAGCCATTGTCCAATGCTTTCATGATGTTGTCAACTTCACTCATGTCTACCATTCTGTTCACGTTTTTACCCTCTGCTCTCCAGGTTCTTTTTACGGTTACAGCTCCTGCAATTTTAAAAATTTTAGGAAGAATACCTTTATTCATGGTTTCTTCTGCTGCTACGTAGTAAAAATCGATCTTTGGATTCAACAGGTAGATCGGGTTTTTAATGGTATTTAAATATCCATTGTTTACGGCACAGAAAGCGTGGTACATGGCTGCTACATCTGCAAAATACGTCTGATGATTAGACACAAACAATACATTGGAATCCGGAAGATCCACAAGGTGCTCTGTGCCGGTAATTTTCAGTTTGTTAAAGCCATTGAACCTTCTGTAGGATACAAATCCTAAAATAAAAATAATTAACCTTTTTAAAAAATAAGGTGTTCCGAATGCATCGGTGAAAATATTTTTCTTCGCCATTTCTCAATTAAACACGGTAGTGCAAAGTTACATTTTTTTCAGCAACTGGCTGAATTCACTTAATATCATTGCTGTAGCTCCCCAGATAATATATCCATTGAAATTAATGACAGGAACTTCATGTCCGCCTGCGTTGGGAAGATTCATCATTTCAGGGATATCAGATAAATTTAGAAATGAAGTGATAGGAAATTCTATGGTTTCCACAGCTTCGCTCTGCTGAAGAATGAAAGCCGGATTTTTTTTTGTATATGAAATATAAGGATATACATAAAAATTGCTTGGCGGAACATAGATAGGGGACATTTCTCTTATGATTCTCATATAATGCTTGTCTATCCCAATTTCTTCAGAGGTTTCACGTATAGCGGTTTCTGCAAAATCCCTGTCCATTTCCTCACGTTTTCCGCCAGGTAATGAAATCTGCCCGCTATGTCTGTCATGTTCATTAATGGTTCTTTGAATCAGGGGAAAATACCACTCGTTGTCTTTCAGATACAAAACGATGTTAACAGCTGCAAATTTAGGATTCTTTGCCAATACTTCATCATAAGTAAAAACAGGACGATAGGGAGGAGAGAATACTCCATGCGCGTGTTCGCCGGGAAGTGCGACACTTTTTATTTTCCTTAATAAATCTTTTCCAAAACTTTCCATACCTCAAATTTAACAATATATCTTGAAGAAATAAGACACTTAACATTAATTAACCTATGATGAAATTACAATGTAAAGGATATCAAACCTCAATTACTGCTTTATAAAAAGAGTCTGCAGTATGAAAGATTAGCAGACGTATTGAATTAACATTTGAAGATACCAAAGTATATGACAGGAGAATAGAAAAGACAGAACTCTTAATATATTGTCTAATTTTCGGAATGAAAGTCCAGGTGAACCTTCAAAATAGTTTTGTTCTCAGCAGAAATAGGTCGCTTTTTGGATAAGCTTTCAGGATAGGGCGGGTAATAAAAAACCTTCAGTACAACTGAAGGTTTAAATTTTGTCTTAATTAGAGAATTCGATCAATTCTTCTTTCTTTGAATTGTAGATTTTGTATTCCAGATATTTAAAAGAATCCCTGGGTACAATGGTTACCCATTTTTTGTATTTGATAAACCATTTCATTTGGATACTTTTTATGCCTTTTGTTAGGTAGGCTTCTACAAATGGGTGTACGTGCAGATAAATTTTTCCTTTTTCTTTTTGTAAAAGGTTTCTTAAGGTTTCACCCATTCTTTCCACGATGACAATAGGAGCTACAATTTCTCCGTCTTTGTTCGGGTTTTCTTCTTTGGTTTCGATCTGTTTTTCCGGACGGTTTCTTTGTCTGGTGATCTGGATCAATCCAAATTTACTTGGAGGAAGAATTTTATGGCGCGCTTTGTCGCGGCTCATTTCCTCTTTAAGGTGTTCATAGAGTTCTCTTCTATGATCAGAATTTGGCATGTCGATGAAATCGATCACAATAATACCTCCCATATCACGAAGACGAAGTTGTCTTGCGATTTCGGTGGCTGCCATTTTGTTCACTTTCAGCGCGTGTTCTTTATTAACGGCTGCTCCGGTTGTAATATTGTTTCCGGAATTGACGTCTACGACGTGAAGTGCTTCTGTGTGTTCAATAACAAGATAAGCGCCTTTTGAACTCGGAATGTTCACGTGTTTTCCGAAGCTCTGTTTTAGTTGTTTTTCAACATTGTAATATTCCAGAAGAGGAATATGGGAATCATAAAACTGGACAATATTTTTCCTTTCTGGAGCGATTACCTCCACATAGTTTTTCATTTCGCTTACCATCTGTTCATCATCACAGATAATATTGACGAAATCCTGATTAAAATTGTCTCTTAAAATAGCTGAAGCTTTGTCTTCTTCGCTTAAAACTTTGGATGGAACTTTGTTTCTCTGGATGTTTTTAAAAGTAGTTTCCCATTTTTGAACCAGCTGATTCATGTCATTGTGCAGGTCTGCTACTTTTTTTCCTTCGGCTACCGTTCTGATGATGACTCCGAAACCTTCAGGTTTGATACTGTCGATAAGGGTTCTCAGTCTTTCTTTTTCCTCAAAACTTCTGATTTTTTTGGAAATAGAAACTTTATTGTCGAAAGGAATTAAAACCAGGAAACGTCCTGTAAGTGAGATTTGGGTAGAAATCCTGGGACCTTTTGTAGAAATAGGCTCTTTGGTAATTTGCAGAAGAACGATATCGTCTTTAGCAATTACTTTATCTACCGTTCCGTTTTTATCAATTTCGGGTTGTATCTCGAAATTTTTTAAGCTTGAAGTGCTTTGTTTTTTAGAAATAGTATCTTTTAAAAACTTCCTGTATGTAAGATATTGAGGACCCAGATCCTGATAATGCAGGAATGCATCTTTTTCATATCCAATATTTACGAAGGCGGCATTTAGATTTGGTGCCAGTTTTTTTACTTTTCCTATAAACAGATCTCCAACTATAAAATCGCTTTTGTCTTCTTGCTCATGAAGTTCACATAGTCTTCCGTCTTCCAGCAGTGCAATCTTTGTAAGATCATCTTCATGCGAAACTATTAGTTCTTTCTTCATTTTGTTATAAGATAAAATTGTTTAGATTATTTAGGAAACGGGTGTTTTTGTAGATTAATTCATCTAATAAATATATGAATTTAGAATGAAATCCATTATATTTTTATTAAAATAATATTTGAAACCATCCGCTTTCCACGTAATCTTATAGTTGCAAACAAAAATATAGTCGGTGAACTTTAGAAATTTAAAACCACCAACTATATTATTATATTGTAAATCTCGAGAAGAAGAGATTATTTTTTCTTATGTCTGTTCGCTCTTCTTCTTTTCTTTCTTTTGTGAGTCGCAACCTTGTGTCTTTTTCTTTTCTTTCCGCTTGGCATAATTTTAATTTTTTAGTAACTAGTTAATATTCAGTTAATGTTCTTATTTTACTGCAACTTTAGTTTTTACTTTCTCTACAAATGATTTTGAAGGTTTGAAAGCAGGAATGTTATGAGCAGGAATCTCAATTGCAGTATTTTTAGAAATATTTCTTCCTGTTTTAGCAGCTCTTGTTTTAATGATAAAAGATCCAAAACCTCTCAGATAAACGTTATCCCCATTATACATAGAAGTTCTGATCTCCTGCATAAAAGCTTCTACAACTTTCTGTGTTTCATTCTTTTCTGTTCCCAACTTATTTGAGATGGTGTTTACCAATTCTGCCTTTGTCATTTCCTTATTTTAATTTTAAATTTTAGGTGTGCAAATTTAGTTAAAAAAATTGAATACTAGCAAATTAGTGGCAAAATATTTTTGCTCAACAAGTTGGAGATTTAATATGTACGCTATATTAAGACGGGTTTAGCGAACTTAATAATAATATAATACAGACTGCAATAATGCGAAAAATATTTCAAAAAGCAATAAAAATTATTGATTACAGGTATACTTATCAAGGGTTTGTCATCCCTTTTTCTTTGCTGTTCAATGTCTATTCAACGTCAATAATTGTTTAAACATTACCTGAAATTTTTAACCTGATATTATTTTACATACTAGAATTGTAATATCCGTTTTCTACACAGAAACGGATAAGATGCAGCTTTGTTTTAAGCCCCAGTTTTTCAGTCAGACGGTTGATATAAGTATCAATAGTTCTTGTGCTCAGATTAAGTTTTTCTGCAATTTCTTTATTACTAAGTCCTTCATAGCAGAACCTCATGAGTTGTATTTCAGCAGGAGAGAGCTCTTCCTGGCCCTTTTTCTGCCGGTCCATATACTCTTGCACAGCCAGTGGCTGCTGTTCCCACTCTTTAGAATAGGCATGATAATCAAACTCTTCAGAAGCAATAGTCCCTTTGATGATATCTTTTATGATAGTGCTTTTTTTCTGACAGTAATAGGTGTTGGGGATTTTGGAAAGAATTTCTGCCATATCTTCCTGATAAGTACCGGAATAAGTGACGATAGGCGTTTCTGCATTGTTTTTTCTGATATACTTTATGGCTTCAATTCCGCTTAATACCGGCATGAAAAGTTCTATGACAAACACGTCTTCCTGTCTTCTGTAGATCCTGTTCACAAGCTCGTGGCCATTGTTACAGTCGTTCAGGAGCATATAGAATGGATTTTCCATAAGGGTTTTGATCATTATTTTCTTAAAATAAAAATCGCTGTCAGCAATAGAAAACCGTACGGTATTAGATAATATTTTACTCATTCTTAATATCGATTTGGCGAATGATATTTAAAATTCAGAGGCCTAATTTAGGAAAAACTTATTAAATCGGAAATTAATATTAAGTTAATCAGGGTTTTCACGAAATAAACTTGGGGAAATTACGTATTGTACATAAATTTTTTTTTTTATATTTTCACAGGCCAAACAAATCGCAAATTATGTCTTCGAACAGGGAAAAAAAATTGAACAAATCTGACGTCAGAATAGGCATTTGGAAGTTTATACTGTCTTTTGCCGTTTTGTCGGTAGTATCTTTCGCATGTCTATTTCTCTTTTTCAAGAGTTATGATATACAGCGGGAAGGAATTAGCCGGGAAGCTGAAGCATACAAAGAATTGATGCGCAGAAGTGACGTATTGAAAAATCATGTTGATGATATTTATGATAAAATGAACCAGCTTAGTGTGAATAAGGTGGAGAATGAGGTGTTTCTGCGAACCAGTATTATGGATAACGTGAGAGACGCCAAAAATATTATGAACAAAGACAGTAGCCAGAACTTTAAACATTATGCTGTGCTGATGAAGCAAATAGAGCCTATGATGTCTCTGAAAGCCAAAATTATAGAAGTGGAATACAATAAGAGAATTGTTCTCAGGGATCTGGAAGAATGTATGAATAAAACAAAAGTCACCAACAACGAACTTAGAAAAGATCCTACCAGGAATTTCACAGGAAGTAAAAGACGAAAATAAAAACAGAAAATATGCAAGGACAAATAACACTATCTAAAAAGGAAAGGCATTATCAGTTTTTTTATTTGATACTAATGCTTGTTACCGCAATGTTTTTTCTGGGAATTATCTTTTTAAAAGGATTTGTCTCCCCGTTTTCTGATGAAGATGTAAGAGGAATTCAGAATCTTGAAGAAAAAGCCGAATTTGAACAGCACCAAAAGGTTGTTCTTCCTATCATGGATAGTACATATGCCATGATCAGCAAACTTACAAATGAAGCGCCACAGCCTTTTGTTGAAAATAATATCCAGGTAGGAATCAACGATCTTAACAGTTATTTTAATGGTTATGATGTAACCGATATCCGAAAAGATGCATATCCTCAGATCGCTAAATTCTATAAAATGTATTTTGAAGACAAAAAAGTGATTTCCACCACTTCGGAAGACATCAAAAAGTTTGATAAACAGGTCGAAGATTGCAGAATCGGGTTCAAAAATAAGCAAAACAGACTTTATGAACGCGAAACCGCTTTGAAAGCAAGAACGCAGTAATACAATATAAATACTAGGAACTATACACATCACAATTACTTAATTATGAATTATTTTCAAAAGAACAAGAAAAACATTATTATCGGTGTTATCGCCACCCTGCTCATAGCAGCACTTGTTGCCCTGTGGCTGCAGAAAAAAGTGATACATTCTGCTGATGATATTGTTGGAGTGGTTTATCCGTCTTCACTGGCGGTAGGAGATACCCTTTTATTTGAAGATAAAACCCAATTCGCAAAGACCAAAAGATGGAATTTCGGAGACGGTACAACTTCTGATAGAAACAGTGGAATTCACTTCTACAATAAACCGGGATATTACCAGGTAAGCTTGATCGTTGACAACAAATACACGAAATCTTTCCCTGTAATGGTAGGAGCAAGAAGCCTCCAGAAGTCCAAAGATACTACAAAAATCAAGTCTACTATTGAAGCCCCTGTTCAGGCTATGCAAAATGAAAACGTACCATTTCGTGCCGTTTCTGAAGCGAAACAGTTTGCATGGAAATTCGGAGAAACAGGCAATACAGATTCCAAGGATAAGTTTACGATTTATTCTTACAAAAAGCCTGGAGATTATGTGGTAACTTTATACACTGAAGAAACTCAGGAACCGATTTATCACCGTATTAAAATCCTTCCTGCCTATAACTCTCTTGCCGAAGATGAAATATCCGTAGAAGACTCTTATGCAAAAGTAGATAATGATTTCAAATATCACCTGCAGCAGATTGCCAACGGAAACAGTTTCAATATGCATTACAATTACCTGTTGAAAACCTATTTGTGTAATAATGAAAATACTGTGGTAAAGGTAAATGACAGTAAAGCAAATAACTTTTATATGTACTGTGCAGGCCTTCAGTTTGACAAAAATACGGTGATCCAGACTGTAAAAGTGAATCTTGATGACACACAAAACTGTGTAACTAAAGTTGACATCAACCAAAGCAAATAATACCATCCGGTTGTACGGATGTGCCAATCATAAAAAAGATAAAATAGGATGAAAAATAAATTTCCTCTAGCAGCATATTATATAGGACTTTCAGTATTACTGACGAGTTGCCAGGTAAAGCTTCCGTCAAAGAAAACTCCTGAACCGTCCCAGTATGGACAGGTGGATAACTCTCCTGTAGTCAATGGTTTTCCTAAAAAGTCAACTCCATGGATCGTGATCTCAGATCGATCAAGAAATACGGCTTACTTGGATAAAGATGATGAAAAATCATATAAAGAAGTGAAATTTTTAGAACCATTAATGGTTTTGAAACACAGAGACGGAATGGTAAAAGTAGCGGAATACGTTCCTGATGCTTTAATGAAAAAAGTTTCGTCAAAATCTATTAAAACATATGGCTGGATTCCAGAATCTGACCTTCTCCTGTGGAATAACTCTTTAAAAAGCGAAAAGACAGGTTATCCGGTAAGAGTAGCTGTAGTACCCAGTAACAGTGAGGTGATAAAAAACGCTGAAAGATACTACAAAAATGATTCTATTATGGTGTTCAACTCACCAAGTCTAATCGAAAATGCCAAGGTGAAAATTCCTAATGGCCAGATTGTATATGTTTATAAGCAGGCTGAAAACAACAAAAGATTTTTAGTAGGTAAAAAACCTTCAATAGATATAGACAGCATCAGCACAGGACTGTATGGATGGGTAAGTTCCAATGTGATTTCCAAATGGGGAGAGCGTTCCGCTGTAAAGCTGAAAAATACAACAGGGATCAATGATTCTGCTTTGGGAATTCATGAAGGATACCCGGGTGGATCAGCATCTGACGCAGAAAATAAAACAGCAGTTCTCCTTACAGAAGTTAATAAAAGAACACCACTGGAAAATATTTTCCCGGTAACACTTCCGTTAGAAGAAGCTCCAACTCCCGATTCTAAAACAAAATACTTCACCAATATTTTAGATTACAGTAAGAACTATGTTTCCAATGTATTAGGTGAGCCTATATATTTTGACCGTTACAGAGAGATTACAGAAAGGGACAAAAATATTAATATTGTTTTTGCACTGGATGTAAGTGCACCGAACGCGCCATATGCACCTATTGTAAAATCATTATTACAAGATCTCCAGCTTAGATTTGAAAAGCCTTCTTATTTCAGCAACGTAAAATACGGAGTAGTTTTATATAAAAATAACCCTTGTGGAAATAACCTTTCTGTTTCAAACCTAAGTACGGATTATAGTAAAATAACGTCGTTTATTGATCAGAAAACAAATGAGATGAACTGTGCAAGCAACAATGGATATCAGCCGGTAGGAGAAGCTCTTTCTGCAGCCGGGAACCTTCTTTCCAATGTTCCGGATGAAACTAATATTGTAATAACTGTAGGTACTTCCGCCAATCAGAGTGGAAATATGTACAGCGTAATCAGCTCTCTTACTCAGGCTCAGGCCAGACTGATTATGTTTCAGACAAGCGCAAGATCTTCAGATACATACAATGACTTTGTATTGATGGCTGAAAATGTAGTTACCAATACAGCAAAAAATATTGCTGAGCTTAAAAAGCAGAAGATCATTAACCAATATGATGTTCTTACTAAAAATAATTTCAGTCTCGTAGAAGGTGATGAAGGATTCTTCTCATTAGCTTATCCTAAGCAAAGTATGTCTCAGGGATTTGTCATCTTTCCAAAAAAAGGAGATATTACGACTCCCGGTTTCCTGAAAAAATCAGTAGACAGCCTTATTTCACAGGTTACTTTAGATAATCAGACTGTGGACAAATCTCTTAATGAGTATTTCCATTCATCGGTAGGAGCCGGAAGAACAGATGTAGATGTAAAATACAAGTATCTCTACCCAGGCCTTACGAATCCGGTTTCAGCAGGAATTGCTGCTCAGCTGATCAACTATGGAAGCCCGTTCCTGGTAAAAGGGTATATTCCAAAAGAATTGAAAGAATTTACTCCCGGTATAGAAAAAGGAATTCTTATTTCAGAATCGGAATATGATAATCTAAAAGCTTTCTATACAGAAGTGTACAGAAATACAGAAGCGGATCGTCCAGGCTTTAATCAGGGAAGAGCCATAAAAGAATATGTAAAACTACTGAAGAAGTATAATCCGACCATAAAGTTCCTGGATAAAGGAGATCTTTACGAACTTCCAATGTCTTATGCAGTTGGGATGAGTACAGGGTTTGACCTTTCAGAAGAAGAATTGATGTCTAAATATAAATTAAAAGGTTGGAGAAAATCGAAGATTGTTCCTAGTGAAACAGTAAGAAATTACTTCCACCACTATAAAGATTTAGCAGACAGAATGCTTGCCAACAGAAATAATCCGGCGGTGAAAATTCAGCAGAACGGACAGACGTTCTATTGGCTTAACGAATATTTTACGCCAACAAGAATCCCGACAGAACAACCGGAATATACTAAACATTAAGATTTAGTTTTTATAATAAAAAAGCAGGAGACCTAAACTTCTGCTTTTTTTGTGCTTTGATGGAAGCCAGACGTTGTACCTTTTAAGCACAAAATATAAAACTTGGGCTTTAAGAACGGATGTGAATTTTCAATTTTTCATGTTCTATTTTATGCTTTTATCTGTTGTTATTTCTCTTTTTAGTGTAAAATTTCCTTTTTTATGATGATTTTATGATGGTTTGAAAATCTTTATTGAAGCATATTTGAATAGAGTTGTTAAATCCAATGTCGTAGAATTACTACAAGAAATCGTAGAACTACTACAAATTTTCAGATTTATATTGAAAAGTTTTTTTTAGAAAAAAAGAGCCTCTATATTTGCTGAACAATCACCGAATCACAAAATATTACTAACGATTAAAATTTACAAATCATGGCAGAAAGAAATTCGAGAGGAATCTTAAAATTCAATAACGGAGAAGGTCAGAAGCTGTTAAAAATGAACTACAGTGTATCAAGATCTACAGACGTTTCAGGACGTGTAGCATCAGATCCTTCCAATGCACTAATCAAAGTGACAGTAGAAGCCACTGAAAAATCTGATATCCTTGAAAGCTTACTGAATGGGAAATACAAGCCTACAGTAGGAGAAATCACATTCAACAAATCTCACGAAGAAGGTACTTTAATTACTTTAAACTGGAAAAACGGATACGTAATCCAACACGAAGTAGACTTTGATGCAATAGACAGCAACAGTATGCTGATCAGCTTTGTAATCAGTGCTGAAACTATTGACTACGGTTCTTCTGAGTATGCAGGACTTTGGCCAAGCAGCTAATATTTATACACATTATCAACATTCATATGAAAAGACTGTCCCTATTAAAGGCGGTCTTTTTTTGCCTGTAATAAGATTTTATGCCAATTGCCAGAATTAAAATAGCAGAGGACAGCTTTCATGAAATTTAGAAAGAAAAGGAACAAAGACAGTAATTTGTTATTGAATTTTCACAAAGAAAAGAATCTGGAAAAAGAAAAAAGGTCGTTGCTACTTCTCTAATTGAAGAATTAACTATCTTTAGCTCGTTTAGAATAAAATTTTTAATTTTAGCAAAATAAAACGAGGCTTTTGATTCTCTGGCAATCAGTTATGAAAATACAGATAAAGAGAATCATACCCTGTGAATCACATCAAAACCAGAACGCAAATATATTAATATAAGAAAAATTATAAATGGGAGTACTAGTAACCAACGAAACAGTAAAGCAGCTATTTCATATTGCTCAGTCGATAGCGAAGGAAAATTATAATGGCAGTTATGGAGGTCCGCATATTTTGCAGGCTTTAATGCATAAAGATATAGGACTCAATGAATTCCTGAAAAGCATAGATAAAGATCCTGGCTACTTCTATGAATGGGCAGATGTCCGCATTGAAGAATACCCTAAGACAGCCCATCTTCCGGACGAGGTTGGCCAGGATGATGCCGTAGATACCCTTATAGAAGAGGCTGATGATATCCGTCTAAAATTGGGGCTGGATGAGATCACGCCCATTTGTATTCTGACGGCCATTGTAAAACCGCAGGTTGTATTCTCCCTTCAACAGCTAAAATCTCTTCCGTTGAGGGAGCACGAGATATTCAATTTATATAGAAAAGATACCCCATTTACCGTTTCTGAAGATGGTGATTTTTCATCTCTATTTTCAAATGGGTCAGACTATTCGGATACC
Organism: Chryseobacterium sp. MEBOG06; assembly: GCF_021869765.1. Classification (NCBI taxonomy): domain Bacteria; kingdom Pseudomonadati; phylum Bacteroidota; class Flavobacteriia; order Flavobacteriales; family Weeksellaceae; genus Chryseobacterium; species Chryseobacterium sp. MEBOG06. The sequence goes on from NZ_CP084580.1 coordinate 1,078,406, forward strand.
TCTTTTCCGTCTATTAAAAGTTATTGCGTAGACAGAACAGCGCAGGCAAGAAAAGGAGACCTTGAAAATATTATTGGAAGAGATAAAGAACTCAGAATGCTGGTAGAAATTCTTTGCCGAAGAAGCAAACCAAATGTAATCATCATTGGAGAACCTGGTGTCGGAAAAACAGCATTAGTAGAAGGCTTTGCTATAGAAATTACAAAAGGAAATGTTCCGGAAATGCTTAAAAACGGGACCCTTTTAGAACTGGACACAGGAGCATTATTAGCAGGAACTTCCTATAAAGGCGAAATAGAAGACAGGCTGAAAAAAGTGATTAATGAATGTAAGAAAATTGAAAAAGCAATCCTTTTCATTGATGAAATTCATACTCTTTTAGATCCCAAAGGCAGTATCGGAAATGTGGCAAACCTTCTTAAACCGGAATTGGCAAGAGGTGAAATTACCGTAATAGGTGCTACTACCCAGGAAGAATATAGGAAAATTATAGAGCCGGAACAGGCTTTCAATCGTCGTTTTGAGGTGCTTACAGTTAATGAACCGGATGAACAGACCTGTGTGAAAATGATTGATGTACTTTTAGAAGGCTACAAAAAGCACCACGGCATTGAAGTTGAAAAAACGGCCCTTCCGGAATGTGTACGTTTAGCAAAAAGATATGCTAAAGGTAAAAAACTGCCGGATGCTGCTATCGACTTGTTAGACAGGACGATGGCTGCTATAAAAATGCTTGATGAACTTTCAGAAAAAGAACTTGGAAGCTGGAAAGAAAGCTATGACACCATTTTGAAAGAAGAATTTGCAGACAATAAAGATAAAGCGGATGAACTGATCTGGACTTATAATCTGTTAAGAGATAAAATTAGCCCTATTCTTTGGGGGTCTCTAAGCGAACAACCGGTGATAGATAACTCTATGCCTGCAGACCAGATTCAAAAGATTATTGAAGATACGTATGCAGAACTTTTACAGCATGCTGCAAAGAAAAGGGAAAAAGTAGACAGATTAGAACTGGCTGCTGTAATGGCTGCCAAAACCAATATTCCAATTGGAAAAATTCAAGCTCAGGAGAAAGAAAAACTACTCAATATGGAGTCTCTTTTACTCAATAGGGTAGTAGGACAGGACCATGCCTTGAAAATTCTTTCTGATGCCATCGTGGAGAACCGGAGTGGACTGAATAAGCCAGGACAGCCGATAGGTTCATTCTTCCTGTTGGGACCTACCGGAACAGGTAAAACAGAGCTGGCGAAATCAATGGCAGAACTGCTTTTTAACGATGAAAAGGCGATGGTTCGTTTTGATATGTCTGAATTTAAAGAAGAACATTCCGCGGCCTTATTATACGGAGCTCCTCCGGGATATGTAGGCTATGAAGAAGGAGGGATGCTGGTCAATAAAATAAGACAGCAGCCTTATACTGTTGTTTTGTTTGATGAAATTGAAAAAGCACATCATTCTGTGTTTGACGTTTTCCTACAGATCATGGATGAAGGGAAAGTACATGATAAGCTTGGGAAAGAAGGAGACTTCAGCAATGCACTTATTCTGTTCACATCCAACATTGGAAGTGAAGAAATAGTAAAGCAATTTGAAGAAGGAAAAATCCCGGAATCATCCTCACTGATGCAGATTATGTCGAATTCAGGAAGATTCAGACCAGAATTTTTAGCAAGAATCACAGAAATTATCCCTTTTGCACCAATCACAGAGTCTATTGCAGAAAGAATTTTTAATATTCAGCTAAAATCACTTCACACTTCACTTACCCGATTAGGAATTACTCTTAAAATCAGTGATGATGCTGTGAGAAGCCTTGCGTTAGGAGGATTCAGCAGTAAGTATGGAGCAAGACAAATCTCAGGAGTAATCCGTGCACAGCTTGCCAGACCCATTTCTAAAATGATTGTAAGAGAAGAAGTGAAATCCGGACAGACGGTTCATGTAGACTGGAATAAAGAAGAAGAAAAAATCAGCTGGAAAGTAGACTAGTTACGAAGAAAAAATAGCAAAAAGGTAAATTGCCTTTTTGCTTATAAATACATTTAAGATGAAAACGATTGTCAGAAATATCTTTACAGGTTTTATGATATTGGGAACTGTTATTTTTGTGAACGGACAGTTTCTTGCCGCTTCCGATACTTCGGAAAACAGTGTAAAAAGATACAAAGGAATTATTAATGCCAATAAAGATCTTGTAGAATTTATTGAACAGTTACTCCTTCAGAAAGGACTTCCCAAGCATTTGAGAAATCTGGCGCTGATAGAGTCTCATTTTGACAGAAATATTACCTCAGGAGCAGGAGCCGTAGGAGTCTGGCAGCTGATGACCGCTCATGCCAATCAGTATGGGCTTACAGAGCAAAATCGTACAGATGTTTATAAAAGCACAAAAACGGCCGTCATCTCTTTGGGAAATCTCTATAAAAAATATAACAACTGGGTGACAGTAGTAGCCGCCTATAACTGTGGTGAAGGAAATATTGCAAAGGCAATGCAGGCTGCAGGCTCGTCTCAATATCACGAGTTTTATAAATACCTTCCCGGAGAAACCATTAATCATGTGAAAAAATACCTGAATGCGTGCTACGCTACAGGAGAGCTCCAAAGCGTGCTGAATAACTATAACTCTGCAAGAATAAATAAAATATTCTTCGAAGACGGGAACAGAAAAATAGCCAGTGAAAACCTTTCAGAAACCGAAATTAATGCTGGGTTTAATCTGAAAATTGTTGCTGATGAACTCAAAGTTGATTTCGACAAAATTCTGGTCTGGAATCCGGGAATTGTGGAAGAACTACAGAAAAAAGGTGAAAGCCCTTTTTATCTTCCGACTGATCTGATGCCGGATTTTCTGTTACGAAAAAATAAAATCCTTGTTCGATCCATAAAAGAAGGAGGAAATACTCCATAGAAGAAATACCTTAAATAGAAAATTATTAATAGCAATCAGTTTCATTGAGCTGGTTGCTATTTTATCTTTATCTTATCAATTCAATTTATGAAAAAAATGTAAAATATATCCTCTTATTGCCTGCTTTTTGGTTTGTTGCACATACCATTTATATATATTCGATGGGCTTGATGATAAAGGTGGAAGAGCTGATCTGGCAGTGGTTTTAGGAAACAAAATTAATGAAGACGGTCCGCTGTCAGAAAGGTTAAAATCAAGGTTAGATCAAAGTATTAAACTATATCATGCGGGGCGGGTAGAGAAGATCCTGGTAAGTGGTGGATTAGGAAAAGAAGGATATTGGGAGGGAAACAAAATGGAGGAGTATCTGAAAAGAAACCATATTCCACAGGAAAATATCATTGTAGATAACTATGGGAACAATACTGAAATGACGGTTAAAAATACAATCCGGATCACGGACAGTCTGTATTTCAAAAGTATTATTTCAGTTTCACAATACGATCATCAGACAAGAATAAAAAAACTCTTTAAGGAAAATCATTTCTATGCTATAGAAAGTTCAAGTCCTGACTATTTTGAAATACGGGATTTTTACTCAATTTTCAGAGAATTTTTTGCCTACTATAAAGCTGAAAGATTAGCACTGTGATTTTATAAGTTGGGTAAATAATTTATATCTGAATATTGAACCCCAAACTTTAAATCTTCAATATGAATTTCCCATTTTTGTCTCTCAGATTTCCACTTTAAACTGTAATTATATCTCTTTATTGTGTAAAATGTTCCTTTTTCGTGAAATAATTATTATTGCTTAAGTCCTTTATTAAAAGGTGTTTTGGTGTTTGTTTTAAATCCAATGTCGTAGAATTACGACAATAAATCGTAGAACTACTACAAATTTTCAGATTTATATTGAAAAGTTTTTTTTAGAAAAAAAGAGCCTCTATATTTGCTACACAATCACCGAATCACAAAATATTACTAACGATTAAAATTTACAAATCATGGCAGAAAGAAATTCAAGAGGAATCTTAAAATTCAACAATGGTGAAGGACAGAAGCTGTTAAAAATGAATTACAGCGTATCAAGATCTACAGACGTTTCAGGACGTGTAGCATCAGATCCTTCCAATGCATTAATCAAAGTTACCGTAGAAGCTACTGAAAAATCAGACATTCTGGAAAGCTTATTGAATGGGAAATACAAGCCTACAGTAGGAGAAATTGTATTTAACAAATCTCATGAAGAAGGAACATTGATTACCTTAAAATGGGAGAACGGATACGTTATTCAGCACGAAGTAGATTTTGATGCTATTGACAGCAACAGTATGCTGATCAGCTTTGTAATCAGTGCTGAAACCATTGACTACGGTACTTCTCAGTACGCTGGACTGTGGCCTTCATCTGGCAAATAAGCCTATTCATCATCTTAGTAAAAATAAAATTGGTACAGGACAGTGCACTCGTAAGGGTATACTGTTCTGTTTTTTCCATGAAGAATCATGATATCCCGAAAGCTATTCTCTGTAAGAGTTTCTCCGGAAGATTGATCAATATTATATTTCGATTTTGTATATACTGTACAATCGGTAGTGTATACATTTTTTAATTTAAACACAATATGCTATGTTTCAGGATGACAAGAAAATTAAAATAGAAAGCCCCGGCAATGCTACAAAAGCAGGCAAGGGGCATATTAAGAATGTTGCAGAAAAAGCTGAAGGAAAAATAAGTAATGTTGGCGAAAAAACAAAAAAAACGGTAAAAACTGGCCAGCAGACTGTAAGTTCTGTACAAAGTGCAGATATGTTTATGAATCAGACTTTGGTTCCTAATACAGCATCTATTGTTGAAAATAAAGTATGGGCAAAACAGCCCACCTCAAAAATACATAATGTAGAAGCCATTGCTGAAAGTTTTATTACCGGAATTAACCGTGTCGTAAAACTCGAAGTGGTTATTGAAGGTCAGATTATTAAGTATTTTAAACATTTTAAATTGGTACAAAGTGCCGCAAAGCACCATGAGTTCAGTTTGACACTGGCTCACGATACATTGGGAAGCGCGGAAAATCATAATTTAGAAGAGGCTCAGAATTTTTTGGGAAAAAGAATTACTATAGTTTTCAAATATAAAGATATTCCTAATGGCGCTGAGCGAAACTTTGTGGGAGTCGTTACAGAAGTCGGGTTCAGTCAGGAAAAAGGTAGTTTGGGAAATATAGTTCTTAAAGGATACAGCCCAACAGTACTTTTAGATGCAGCACCCCACATTCAGAGTTTTGGGGGAAGTCAGCCTGTGAGCTTAAACAGTATTGCAGATCATGTGATCAGAGAAGGGCTGGGGCAGAATAAATTTGACTTTAGGGTAGACGCCCAGCACGGAAATGTTTCCTACAGTTCCCAATATGAAGAAACCCATTATAATTATCTTGCCAGAATGGCGGAAGCGTATGGAGAGCAATTCTACTATGATGGGGAGGTTCTGCATTTTGGAAAACTGCCGCCTCAGGAGAAACCTGTGAAACTTACTTACGGCAGTAGTGTAAGCGATATTTCAATTAAAATGAAAGCACAGCATGTAAGCCCTAGTTTTTATGGATATAACAGCAGCAAAAATGAAAAGCTTACAGCCGGAAGTTCAAAAATCAATCATACATCAGATATTGCGCGGCGTGCGTATGAAATATCAGAAAAAACCTTTACAACCCCTTCATTAAGAGTAGCCCCAATCAAGGCATCATCTTTTATGGATATTGATGCTTCTCAGAAAGGAACTGCCGGAAGTAAAGCATCTGAAGTTTTTATTACTTCAGGAACTACTACTGTCCCTTTCTTATATCCGGGCTGTCCTGCAGATATAGAAATGCGTAAAGCTGACAGTAATGAGACTTCTTATTTTACCAAACTGATGATTATTGAAGTTACGCATGAAGTAGATGCCAGAGGATATTATGATGGGAAATTTGAAGCTATTGCTGCAGATACAGGATTTATTCCACGTCCGGAATTTGAAAATCCAAGAGCAGATGCTCAATTTGCCAAGGTGATTTCCAATACAGACCCTTTAAATCAGGGAAGAGTCCGTGTTCAGTTTGATTGGCAAAAAGGGCAGGACACAACGGAATTTATCCGGGTAATGACACCTGACGCGGGAAGCAGTAAAAAGGTGAATAAGAACAGAGGCTTTATGGCTATTCCTGAAGTAGGAGATCAGGTTATCATTAATTTTGTACATCAGCATCCTGATCGTCCCTTTGTGATGGGGGGAATGTTCCATGGTCGGGTAGGTGCAGGTGGTGGAGTCGGAAATAATATAAAAAGCCTCAGTAGCCGTAGTGGGAATAAGTTAGAGCTTAATGACGGGGAAGGTTCTGTATATCTTACAGACCAGGGAGGTGCAAATATGAAATTTGACGGTGCCGGAAATGCGACCACTAATGCCAATTCGAATCATACTGTAAATGCCGGAAGTAAAAATACCATTAATGTTGGGGGAAAAAAAGATGCGCCTCCACAATGTATTTTGGAAATGGACAGTGCCGGAAATATTACGCTAGATGGTAAAACAAGTTTAACCATTACGATTGGCGAGAGTATTTTAAAGATGTTGGCAGATGGTACCGTGACTTTAAATGGTAAAAATGTGAAAATGGAAAGTACTGAAACTTTTGATATCTCTTCAAAAGATTCTACCTTTAAAGCAACTAATAATACAGAAGTAGGAGGTGGTGTGCTTACTAAAGTGACGGGGATAACCCTTCAGCTGTTTGGTAGTTTCCTTGCAGAATTAAAAGCCGCTGTAACAAAAATAAATAGTTAAATATGGGAAAACTGGCTGCACGGGCACTTGTAGATCAGGGGGCTCATACCGGACCTATAACTGCCGGAAGTTTTAATGTGTTAATCGGAGGAAAACCGGCTGCTAGAAAAGGAGATCCCATTACTTGTTCCTCTCACGGAGTCGCGAGTATTGTAGAGGGATCGTCATCTGTATTTATCAATGGAGTAGCTGCTGCAAGAATGGGTGATAAAACAAGCTGCGGTACACCACCACAACCACCCCCGGCAGGACCTACAGGAGCTCCGGTGGATAATCATTTCTGGAGCATTATCCCTAAAGATAAACTTAATAGCGACGGAACTATTGATCATAAATTAAAAGATAATATGTCATTAAAAGTCTTTGAAGCCTATGCCAATAGAGAAGATAAGACGAAAGACGGGAGTTATGATTACGGAACTTTAGGCTTTACCGTATTTGAGATGAATGTTAAAGGAGACTATGAACCTTTAGGAAAAGGAAACGGGGGAATAGGAGGAAGCGGAGGATTTTCAAAATATAAAGGAGAGCTGAAAGGTGGAATCTATGGAAGTAATGGATTATACGGTGCTGAGGGAGAAGGAAAAGCTTCGATGATGTCCGGAAATGCAGAAGTTCACTTAGGTAAAGAAGGTGTTCTTTATCATAAAAGTGAAGTAAAAGGTGACATCGCCTATATCGAAGGAAAAGCTGAAGCTAAGGTTTTAACCGGAGGATCTGACAACAGATATGGCTTTCAGGCAGAATTATCCGGAGATATGGGAGCTGCTAAAGCAGATTATGAAGGGCAGTCTGATTTCTTTGGTGTTTTAAAAACAAAAGCTAAAGTAGGACTTTCAGGAGGCTCAGGTGCACTTGGAGGTAAAGGAGGAATGTATTATGATACCGATGACTATGAATTGGGAGTAAATGTGGGAGGTAAAGTTGCCGCTTTAGTAGGTCTTAAGTTAGACCTCGAAGTCACTTTAAGTGCTAAGCCTATCATTAATGGAATAAAAAATTTAAAAGAATGGATGTTTCCTTCCGTGATTGAAGGAAAAATTTTAACTGGTTGCGCAACCGTAATAATTGGATAATATGAAGATTTTATTGTATGTTACATTTGTAATTTTGTATGGTTTATTGCTTTTTAAATTGCCTACATTATATTCAAAAAAGAAAGTTTTATTAATAACAGGCGGTGGGATATTGGTCGGCCTTTTATTTTTAGTTATAGCATATTTTAGTTTTTTAATGTACGCTTCAAAATATGATAACAGCCTCTTGGTATACGAGAAACAGTTTCTAAATATATGTATGGGAGTTGTTGCATTATTCTTTTTCAGCTTTTTTGTTTTGTTATTTGTGGATACAATTTTAGATAGTGTGCTGGTGAGATTTCATCAGACGTATAATTCCCAAAATATAGACAGAAATCCGGTAAGGTTTTTTATTGGAAATGTTGAGAAAATCAAAGTAGGAATTAAGCTACTCTTCTTTTTGGGAGGCTTCCTTGTTTTCTATGGAATTTGTTTTGGAGCTTCAAAATAAAAAGGAGTTCTTATGAAATCAAAATTAATTATTGCAGTAGTTTTTTTTATACTTTCAATATTCGTAATAGCCTCCGTATTCATCTGGAAAGACTATCATATACTAATGAAAGTACAAATGCCGATGATTATCCTTTTTGGATATCTGTGGACAACATTTGGCGTTGCTTATATTTTTGATACAATCAGAGAAAAGTCAATAGTGAAAGGAATACAGAATGAACAGCCCTATGCTGTACTTTTCCGTTTTTCAACCCTGATCAATGTGTTTACTTTTCTTTTTTTTGGTATTTTAGCTATTGCAACAATTTTAATATTAATTGTATTTGATCTATAATGAAAAGTGAAACAACTCAAGGAAATATTTGGTATAGTTTTCCTGTAGAGCAAACCTACACCAAAGAATATCTTCAAGCCAATTTTTGGAAATGCCTGTATACTACAGGTGATGAAAATCTACATTACTGGGCCATATTACCAAATAGTGTAAAACCCAATAAATTGGAGCCTGTTAGAATTAATGAGCTTTCCATTACTAATATAGGGCAATATGTAAGAGATGATAACAGTCCATATCTGGAAGTTCAGGTAGCTTATGAACATTATGAATTTGAAATGAATGCTTCAGACTGGATCAAAAAGAAACTCGTAATGATGGGGGAAGAAATCATTGCAGAAAGAGTTATAAAGGGTAAAAGCACCGGCAATTATCTGGACGTTCTTTGTAAAAAAAATATTTCAGGAACCAATATTATTTCAAGATTTACAGTTTTAAAAGATTATAATAACCGAAAAGGGGGAGCCAACTACTTTTGTATTAAAGCCACTTGTGAAGAAGAGCACTATGAAGATTTAAGCCTTTCCATGTTGCAGATTGTAACCAACTGGGATTTAATTAATAAGTCAGATTGGCAAATGGCTGAACTATTGACTCCGTTTATGGATGAATTTACAGAACCTGTAAAATTCTTTGTCCCTCAGTCATGGGAAGCAAAGTATAACAAGAATACGAATCATAGCTTTTCCAATTATATTTTTGAGCATTCAATGGATGGGAAAAACAGAGGCGTAATTAATTCTTTTTTTTATAAAACCGAAGAATTCGGTAGCGTTGAGCTTCTTGTTAACTCTCAATTGGCCCGATTTGAAATAATTGACGACTTACAGGCATTACTGACACCCATAGAAAGGGTAGAAAGCAAAGAGATTCAAAACCCGGCGGTAGACATCCTTTATAATATCGTCGGAACATTAGACTCTGAAAATGAAAATTTTCATGCCAGCATTACAGTAGCCATTATTAAAACATTAAAAGGATGGTACTACTTTGAAAGCATCGGTCCTAAACCTAATTTGCAAAATAATTATTGGGAGGTTAATAGAAGATGTATCCAGATTATGATTAATTCCTTTAATAATTTAACATTTGAAGTCAGAGATGAGTCACACTTCAATTCTTAAAGTAAGATCATCTAATACCGTTTTGACCTAAAAATTTAAAGACCTGTAAAGGTCTTTTATTGTTTGTAAATATCAGCTATTAGCATATTGTATTTCTCTTAATAGTGTGTGGATTGATGTTTTGGTTTCGAATTTAAATTGAAGTTAAAGTATTTATTAATAGTAAGTTGTAGAATTGTTTAATTCTATTATCGTAGAATTACGACAAGAAATCGTAGAACTACTACACTTTTTCAGATTTCTTCTTAAAAGCTTTTTTTTCAAAAACAGGGGCTCTATCTTTGTTATATAATTATTGAATAACAAAATATTATTAACGATTAAAATTTACACATCATGGCAGAAAGAAATTCAAGAGGAATCTTAAAATTCAACGGAGGAGAAGGGCAGAAACTGTTAAAAATGAATTACAGTGTATCAAGATCTACAGACGTTTCAGGACGTGTAGCATCAGATCCTTCCAACGCATTAATCAAAGTTACTGTAGAAGCTACTGAAAAATCAGACATTCTTGAAAGCTTATTGAACGGAAAGTATAAGCCGACAAAAGGAGAAATTACCTTCAACAAATCTCACGAAGAAGGTACTTTAATTACTTTGAACTGGGAAAACGGATACGTTATCCAGCATGAAGTAGACTTTGATGCAATAGACAGCAACAGTATGCTGATCAGCTTTGTAATCAGTGCTGAAACTATTGACTACGGTACTTCTCAGTACGCTGGATTATGGCCTTCATCAGGTAAATAATACACTTTAATAAAAAAATAATGTTGAACAGTATACTCACAGAGTATACTGTTCTGTCTTTTATCAATAATCATTTATAAAAATTAAACAAAAAATGTTTAAACAACTTTTACTTATTCTTTTTGTTACCATATCCTCTACTTTAATTCAGGCACAGAATACTTCCGCTTTATACAAAGGAACAGTGAACGGGAAAATGCCCATTACATTATTTATACAATCTGTAGAAAACGGCTGTGGAGGAGATCCTTATTACAACGCAATGTACCGCTACGAAAAAGTAAGCAACTGGTTGCAGTTAAATGTTACAGAAGGAATAAAACAGCAATTTGCACTCGTGGAAGAAGGCTTTACAGGTTTGATGATTTTAAAAAAAGAAGGCGATATGATGAATGGAACCTGGATAAGCCCGGACACTAAAAAACAAATTCCTGTACAACTAAAAAAAGTAACAATTAGTAAAAAAGAAATGGGAACCTATGAGGATAAAATGGAAAAGCTTAATTACGAAAATCATGACTGCTAGAGCATGAATTATAGCAGTATATAATCTATCCTAAAAATGAACGCGGAATCAGTTAAGTACTAAACTTTTATTAATTCCGGACTCATTTTCCACTTCTAACTTTCCATTTTCAATTCTCATTTTCCCTCCTATTTTCATATATTTGTTCATTATAGATAATATGGACGCAACACAAGATAAAAGGCTGTTTCTCATCGATGCCTATGCGATGATTTTCAGAGGATATTACGCATTGATCAGGAATCCCAGATTAACAAGTAAAGGATTGGATACCTCTGCTATTTTCGGGTTTACAAACTCCCTGATTGAATTGATCAGAAGAGAAAAACCAACTCATCTGGCTGTGGTTTTTGATGTAGGAAGGGCAAGTGTAAGAACTGATGATTTTGCGGATTACAAAGCCAATAGAAGTGAAACTCCTGAAGCCATTAAAATTGCTGTTCCATATATTCACAGAATTCTTGAAGCTATGCATATTCCAATTCTTGGAGTGGAAGGCTATGAAGCAGATGATGTAATAGGTACTATTGCTTGCAAAGCAGAGAAAGAAGATTATATTACCTACATGGTAACTCCGGATAAAGATTTTGCACAGCTGGTTACAGATAAAATTAAAATCTATAAACCAGGCTTAAAAGGTGGAGATATAGAAATTTTGGGAGTAGAAGAAGTAAAAGCAAAGTATGAAATTGAAGACCCTAAACAGGTTATTGATTATCTTGCGATGATGGGAGATGCAGTAGATAATATCCCTGGACTGGAAGGTGTAGGAGAAAAAACTGCTATGAAATTCCTTAAAGAATTCGGGAATATTGAAACGTTGTTAGCCAATACCGATAAGCTGAAAGGAAAAATGAAAGAAAAAGTAGAAGCTTCAGCAGAACGTGGTATTCTGTCTAAAAAATTAGCAACCATTATCTGTGATGCACCCGTAGAATTTCATCAGGAACAATATGATCTTGAAACTCCCGATTTTGAAAAAGTAAAAGAAGTTTTTGAAGAAATAGAATTCAGAAGACTTTATGAAAACCTTTACAGAGCTTTTGCTCCGGCAGCTACTGCAACTGTTGTCGTAAGCGAAGTTGAAGTAAAACAGACCCCGGCAGGAACAGACGTAAAGGGGCAGGCAGTGCAGCTAGATCTATTTGCCAATTTCGAAGAACTGGATCAGGCTACTTCTACAAAATCTACCATAGAACAGAATGATCATCTTTATCAGTTTATAGACAATCCTAAGGCTCAGAAAAAACTGGTGGATAATCTGTTGAAACAAAGAGCTGTTTGTTTTGATACAGAAACCACCTCACTGAATGAGCTGGAAGCAGAACTGGTAGGAATGAGTTTTTCCTATAAAAAAGGACTTGCCTATTATATTCCTTTATCAGAAGACAGAGAGAATGTATTACAAACTCTGGAGATTTTCAGACCGTTTTTTGAAAAAGAAGACCTTCTGAAAATTGCTCATAATTTAAAATTCGATTATAAAATATTAAAACAGTACGACATTACCGTAAAAGGAGCGATGTTTGATACTATGATTGCCCATTACTTGCTGAATCCTGACGGAAGACACGGGATGGACTACCTTTCAGAAGTATATCTGAATTATAAACCGGTGTCTATAGAAACCATTATCGGGAAAAAAGGAAAAAAACAGGGAACATTCAGAGATGCAGACGTTAGAACACAGACTAACTATGCTGCTGAAGATGCAGACGTAACGTTCCAGCTATATGAATTGTTTGCCCCGCAGCTGAAAAAAGAAAACCTTGAAGAGCTTTTCTTCAATATTGAAATGCCTCTGATGGAAGTACTGGCGAAAATGGAACTCACCGGAATTTCTCTGGATGAAAAATGGCTGGCGCAGGAAAGTATTGACCTTGAAAACGATCTTAGACAGCTGGAAGCTAAGATTTTTGAACTTTCTGAAGAAGAATTTAACATGAACTCACCAAAACAATTAGGTGAAATTCTGTTTGAAAAAATGCAGCTTGATCCAAAAGCAAAAAAAACAAAAACAGGACAATATGCAACCTCAGAAGACGTCCTTCAGAAGCTGTCTTCAAAACATGAGATTATCAAACATATCCTGGAATACAGAACCTATCAGAAACTGAAATCAACCTATGTAGATGCTTTGCCTTCACAGATTGACAAGCATGATAACAGGGTACATACCAATTTCTCACAAACCACAGCCGCTACAGGACGTCTGGCAAGTGTAAACCCGAATCTTCAGAATATCCCGATCAGAACATTGAGAGGGCAGCAGATCCGTGGAGCTTTTGTTTCAGGAGAAGGAAAAAAAATTATCTCTGCCGATTATTCACAAATTGAACTTCGTCTGATTGCTGAAATCTCAGGAGAAGATAATATGATCAAAGCCTTCCAGAACGGAGAAGATATTCACGCTTCTACAGCTGCAAAACTATTTAAAATTCCTTTGGAAGAAGTTTCAAAGACCCAGAGAAGCCAAGCTAAAACCGTAAACTTCGGAATCATCTACGGACAGGGTGCTTTTGCTTTGGCAGAGCAGACCGGCTTATCCCGTACAGAAGCTAAGCAGATGATCGAAGCCTATTTTGAAACTTACCCAAAACTGAAAGAATATATGGCTGGGCAGGTAAGTAAAGCTCGTGAAATAGGATACGTAGAAACCATTTTAGGTAGAAAACGTCACTTAAAAGACATTAATTCCAATAATTTTGTAGTAAGAGGTCATGCAGAAAGAAATGCTGTAAATGCTCCGGTGCAGGGAAGTGCCGCAGATATTGTGAAAATTGCTATGATCAAAATAGACAGAGAACTTGAAGAACAGCAGTTGAAAACTAAAATGCTGCTTCAGGTACATGACGAATTGGTCTTTGAATCTCCGGCAGATGAGGTAGAAGCCGCTTCAAAATTAATTAAAACCGAAATGGAAAGTGCCTTAAAAACACAAGTCCCGTTATTGGTAGAAATTGGAGTAGGAGATAACTGGCTGGAAGCCCATTAATAAAAATATTTTCAGATAGATCTTACCATCATAAAAGAGAAAAACTTCTGCTCTTGGGCGGAAGTTTTTCTTTTTCTTACATATTAGGTTGAGGTTCCTTTATCAATCTTATTATAGCCAGATCATCCGTCGGTTTTATTCCGTAATGATGCTCTAGCTTTTTTATTTTCTTGTTGAGCATTTCCTCAGTGTCTTCGTAGTTTTGGTCTTTCATTAAATATTCGATACAGTTAATCGTTTCTTCAGAAACAGTTTTTTTAACTTTTGAAAAAGTTAAAATACCATCCGTTGCAATCGATACATCCTCCAGTTGATCAAAAAATATTTTCTGATGCTGAGAATTATACCAGTCTTCAAAATTTTCATGAAGATGATAAGCCAGATAATCAGGTTTGTTGTCCCTGTCAAATTCAGTGATATTTCCATTAACACAAACAACACCATCACCAATAGATAAAATTATCCCCTTGTTTTCAGCACTGTCGTAAAGCATAATGATCAGAGTAGTAAGTAATTCTTTTTCATCAAGCATCAGACTTTTTTTTAGAAAACTAATTTCTTTGAACAGATCTTTTACAATTTCCTTAAGCTGCTCATCAGGGTTTCGCTGAATATCTTTTTCATATAATTCTTTATAGCCACATTCTGTGATAATCTTGCGCAGAAGCTTCCCCACCAAGGTAGAGGCAAAGTGACTGTCCATAGCTGTGGAGCAGCCATCCATAACAGCGCAGACCATTTTATTTGAACTTATTTTTTTGATCAGCAGATCATCTTCGCAATGGAGATCATGATAATCTCCGATTTGTAATGAGGAATAGAACTTCATGAGTTTTAGGATATGACACGAAAGCGCTTCAGTAAATTAAAGCTTTTAGTATGTAAATGACTAACCAGAAAAGAAACCACAGCTGTAATAGCAAATATTACAGCCATGTATTCTAATTTGCAATCTTTAATGATAAAGTTGATGCCATATATCGCCGGATAATTCATTAAATTATATCCCCAAATATAAACTGTTGCTACCAACAGGATAAAGATAATATTAATGTAAACTAACCTTTTATTCATTTAATAAATGATGTTAACAGTCTATGTTATAATTCAGCATCGAATTCTATCTCACCAATATAATAAAGTTTGTTTTCCTCGCCATCTACAGAAACAGGATTGGGAATCACAAATCTGCTGGCAAAAATAATTGCATTCACAGGAGTATCAAGGCTAAGCTCATTAAGCTTGCTTTCAAGCACCGGAAGCCATTGGTCAGCATAAGAATATTCAGAAAACTTCTCGTAGATCCCTAAGTTCTCATCCTCAAAACCATATTCAATAAAATCATCATCAAACCATTTTATATTTTGTGATTCTGCAAACTTTGAGATATACTGGTCTTCAGTTTCTTCGTCTATGTAATAATTTTCATCCTCTTCTACAAAATCATAAAAGTCTTCTTCATTTTTAAAATATCCTAACCAGAAGTGTGAAATTTCTTTGTCCATAAGTGAAATTTTATATAAGTATTATTTTTTCATATTTTTAAGCAAATAGTTTTTTTCACTGATGAGCAGCATGCCTGTCATCATCGCAAAACCTGGTTTGCCGCCCACATTAACATTGATTTTTTCCGAAAACTGTTGAATAAAATCTCCGTTATTTAAATCATAAAGACGGAATATTGAATTCCCAAAAGTAATTCCTACAGTCTGTTTAACATTAAAAACAACAGGCAGCATCAATAAGTCCGCATTGCTGAATTTTTCTTTGACATAATTTATTTCTTCCGTACTCAGTATTGTTTTAAGGTTAGGAAAGGTCTTTACTTCTTTAGATTTATAATCTTTTTCAGCAACTTTTTTTAAAATGTCTGTGGTTTTTGTATCCAGATTAGTACGTAAACCAGTTACATCAATAAACTTTAATTGAAGTGTATCTTTTAATATATCTTTTGTAATAGAATCATTATCTTCAAAATCATTGATAATAGGTACAAAAGCCACTGTAGAAATATCATTTTTAAAAGAATAATTTTCATTAAATGCTTTTTGAGCATGCAGAACCGTACTTCCAAATAGTACTGTAATTACACTGAATATCAGGTTTTTCATATAGAGGTTATTATTGTCTCGTTTTAGTCATTATACTTTGAAATCCTCATGTTTAAAGGATTTCCAATATTTAGAATGTAATATTACAAAAGTTTTCCGGGAAATCAGTTTGAGTAACCGGACAAATTCGGGGCATCAAAAATAGTTCCGTAATTTTTTTTATTGTAATTTTATTTTTAGTGTAAAATATAAACTATGGATTTTCTTCAGGACCACTATATCGTTAAAAACGATTTGTTTTTGATATTTATTTCTGTTATTCTGGGACTGCTGATTGGTGCTGAACGTGAATACCGCAATAAATCTGCAGGGCTGCGGACTTTTATTCTAGTCTGCTTTGGAGCCTGCCTCTTTACCGTTCTTTCCATTAAAATAGGAGTCGCTAATCCGGATCGTCTTGCTGCGAATATTATTACAGGAATTGGCTTTTTGGGAGCAGGTGTAATATTTAAAGGAGAAAATAAAATTGAAGGAATTACAACAGCAACTACAATCTGGGCAACTGCCTCTATAGGAATGGCTGTAGGTTCCGGATATGTATATCTTTCACTTCTGGGAACAGCTTTAGTGCTTATCGTTTTGAGTGCGCTTACCTATCTGCAGACTTTTATAGATAACTATCATAAAGTAAGAGAATATAGAGTAACAGTTACCAATTCAGCAGACATCAGCTACTGTGAGAACATCTTTAAAGAACATCATTTGAAGTATTTAATGCTTAAACAGCAATATACACAGGGAAGCTTAGCCGTAACCTGGACTGTTACAGGGAAAAATACCTATCATGAAGAGGTAATCAGACGATTGGTAGCTGATCCGAAAATCATAGCTTATCAATTCTAAAAAACAAAAAAATAAAGGCAAGAGCCTTTATTTTTTCTTGAAAATGTAAAGATCCTGGTTAGGTCCGTTAATTTCTTTTCCGTCCATATCCAGTTGAATGAGGATATTTTCACCCACTTTATATTGATAGTTAGCTGTTTTACCTTTTAATGTAATAATGCTTCCAGTGTTATCCCATGTAAAAGGCCCTTTATCCTGATTTTTTGAATTTCTGTCAATATATTCCTCAGTAATACTGAAGGTTCTATCGTTATTCAACGTTAATAAAGTCTTTATTCCAGGGCAGTCAGCACAAGGAACCGTTGCGTCATAAGTACCGGCCCAGTCCAGCGCATTCTCAGAAGTATCACCTGCAGCAGTGGGAGTAGCCTTTGTTATACTGTCTGATGGTGGGGGTTCAACCACTGTAGCTGAATCAGCTACAGAGACGGTGGGTTTACCTGCTTTTTCATTCTTAGTACAAGAGGACAAAAATAAAGATACCCCAATTCCGGCAATAAGCACTTTGCTTTTCATCATAACAATTGTTTTTAATAGTAATTTTTTCCAATGAACAAAAAATAAGCCATACTTAATTGAAAGTGGAAAATGAAGAATGTGGTAAGAAATATGAAGGAGGATGCCAAGCTTAAGAGGAAATAATGAGTTTTTATTTTGTTGAACTCAATAATCTTAATGCTCTTAAAAAAGTTGACAAACGCAATGAATTGATCATTGATATATTCACTTCAAATTTTCTATTCTCCATTTTTAATGGATCATTTTCAACTTTCAATTTTCCATTTTCAACTATTCCAGGCGTTTTATGAAGCCTGTTCGTATTTTTCTTCGTAAATTCGGGCAAAATTTTGATTATGACAAAAAAGATACTTTTATCTGTATTTCTTTTGCCGGCTGCAATGGCATTTGCACAACAATATGGAGGAATGTGGATTCCTACAGAGCTGAATGAAAAGGAAATGAAGGATTTGGGAATGAAAATTTCTGCTAAAGATATTTTCAACCCTCAGAAACCAAGCATAAAGGATGCGGTTGTACAGTTTAATGGTGGGTGTACTGCAGAAATCATCTCGCCTAAAGGATTGTTATTAACCAATCATCACTGTGGATATGGCCAGATTCAGGCTCATTCTACAGTTCAGAATGATCTTCTTTCAAATGGCTTTTGGGCAAAAAATACCCAGGGTGAACTTCCTAATCCGGGAGTGAAAGTAGATTTTATAGTCGATATAAAAGAAGTGACAGAACCGATTTTAGAAGGGACAGACAATCTTACAGAACCTGAACTTACTAAAAAGATCAACAATAATATTGAGGTTTACAAAAACTCTCAAAAAATTGAATCTTATCAGTCGATCATGGTAAAACCTATGTACTATGGAAACAAGTACTACGCTTA
This sequence comes from Chryseobacterium sp. MEBOG06, assembly GCF_021869765.1. Lineage (NCBI taxonomy): Bacteria > Pseudomonadati > Bacteroidota > Flavobacteriia > Flavobacteriales > Weeksellaceae > Chryseobacterium > Chryseobacterium sp. MEBOG06. The sequence continues at coordinate 1,096,765 of NZ_CP084580.1, forward strand.
TACCATCGAGACTTATAAAGATATTCGTCTTGTAGGGGCACCACCTCAAAGCATAGGGAAATTCGGTAGCGATACTGATAACTGGGTTTGGCCTAGACATACCGGAGATTTCTCAATGTTCAGAATTTATGCAGACAAAAACAACAAGCCTGCAGAATATTCAAAAGACAATGTTCCTTACGTTCCGAAACATTACCTTCCGGTTTCCATCAAAGATAAAAATGAAAACGACTTTACATTTGTATTCGGATTCCCGGGAAAAACTACAGAATATCTTCCTGCAGTAGCGGTGGAGAAAATCATGAAGGAAATTGATCCTGCAAGAATTGCTGTACGTGATGTTGCTTTAAAAACATTGGACGAGAAAATGCGTGCTGACAGCGAAACCCGTATCAAGTATGCTTCAAAATATGCTTCAGTAGCCAACTACTGGAAAAAATGGATAGGAGAGGTAGAAGGATTGAAAAAATCCAATGCCGTTGAGAAAAAAGTAATGTATGAAGGATCTTTGGTTTCTAAAAACCCTGAGATCAAGACTACTTTAGATCAGTTGAACAAACTGTACAATGATCAGGCTCCTTTTGCATTAAACAATGCTTATTACACAGAAGTGGTAAGAAATGCAGAAACATTGAAGCTGGCAGGTGATTATTACGACTTTATTACTTCCGTAGAAGCGGGAAGAATGGATGAGAAAGAACTTACCAAACTAAAATCAAAACTAGCCTCTTTCTACAAAGATTACAGTGCAGAACTGGATGCTAAGGTGACTGCAAAACTATTGGCTTTATACGTTAATAAAACTGCTCCTCAGTTTTTACCGGCTGGTTTCAACAAATATAAAGATGAAACTCCAAACATTGCTGTAGTGGAAGATATGTCTAAAAACTCTATCATTACAGGAAGAACTGCTGTAAATGGAGCAGCATTAAATGCAGACATTGAAAAAGCATTCTCTAATCAGGACAAGCTGATTAAAACACTGAAAAAAGATCCTATTTATCAATTGTATGTTTCTATGAAAGAAACTTACATGAAAACTGCAGATCCTCAGTTTACTTCAATGCAGACTAAAATTGATGCATTGCAGAAAAAATTCATGGCACAGCAGATGCAGACTGATAAAGACAGAAAATTCTTCCCGGATGCCAATTCTACACTTCGTGTAGCTTACGGTAAAGTGAAAGGATCTACTCCTAGAGATGCTGTTTCTTATGGTTATCAGACTCACTTAGCTGGTGTAATGGAAAAATATGTTCCTGGAGATTACGAGTTTGATGTTCCTAAAAAACTAATCGATCTTTACAATAAAAAAGATTTTGGAAACTACAAAGATAAGTCAGGTGATGTCCCGGTAGGATTCACAGCTACTAACCACACTACCGGAGGGAACTCGGGAAGTCCGGCTCTTGATGCCAACGGAAATCTTGTAGGCCTTAACTTTGACAGACAATGGGAAGGAACAATGAGTGATATCAACTATGACCCTCGTTTCAGTAGAAACATTATGGTAGATACAAAATATATCCTTTTCATCATTGAGAAATTTGCAGATTCCAAGTGGCTTGTTGATGAAATGAAGATTATAAAATAATTTTTAAAAGTTATACCTTTAAGAATCTATTTGAATTCACTTTCGAATAGATTCTTTTTTATTTTGATTAGGATGAAAGAAAGGATCATCAATCTACTGGCGGGATTACAAACAGATCATCTCGGGAAATCTTTTCCGCTGGATTACTGTTTGCCACTTTATCATACTGTTTCTGATAAAGAGCTTCCCCATATCCGGAATGTAATCCAATATAAAAATACAAAACAGTTTGAAGAAGATCTCGATTACCTATCCAGATACTTTCAGTTTGTAGACTGGCAGGAATTTAAGGACTTTACTTTCGGGAACTTTAAAACAAAGAAAAAGATTGCTTTGCTGACTTTTGATGATGGTTTCAGCGAATTTTATGATACGATAGCTCCTATCCTGGAACGTAAAGGAATTTACGCGTGCAACTTTGTAAACCCTGCCTTTATTGATAACAAAGATATGATGTTCAGGTGTAAAGCTAGTCTTCTTATCGATGCTGTGAAGAAAAAGAAGGTGATTGATTCTGAAATATACCCTCTGCTTTCACTTCAAAATAATTCAACAAAAGAAGCAGTACGGCAAAAAATATTAAAAATCAGTTATCAGCAAAAAAATATACTGGAAGTTCTTGCCGAAAAGCTCGAAATAGATTTCAAAGCCTATTCAAAAGAACGTAGTCCCTATCTGACCACCGAAGAATTAAAAATACTTACTAGTAAAGGATTCGGTATTTCTTCGCATAGCTGGGATCATCCTAAATATGGTGATCTGTCTTTGAAAGATCAGATGGAAACCACTAACCGTACTTTTGCTTATTTAAAAGATAATGGTTTCCTGTATGAAAGCTTTGCATTTCCTTTTACCGATTTCGGGGTAAAGAAGGATTTTTTCGATGAACTTTTTAAAAATGAAGAAATCTATTGCAGTTTTGGATGTGCAGGAATAAAATTGGACAGTGTACAAATGAATTTCCAGAGAATACCAATGGAAATGGGAGAGAGCGGACAAAAAGTACTGAAAAAGCAAACAGCATACTTCAGACTGAAAAGTTTGCTTAACAAAAATACTATTCTAAGAAAATGATACAGCTGAAAACATTCAACAGGAAAGAACTGGAAGATTTTGTCTTATCCGGTGCTTATCAGCAGTACGATTTTCTCCCGATTACAAAGCATCGTGCCTTGTCACAAATTAAGAATCCAAAGGCATTAGATGAAGACACCCTTCTTATTCTTGCTTTTTTTGAAGACCGGTTAGTGGCATACGTAGGATGTTTTCCGGACCAATTGATTATCGATGGAAACATAATTCATTATGCCTGGCTGAGTACATTATATGTAAATCCGGAATTCAGAAAAAAAAGACCAGCAAAAATACTGCTGAAAAAAGTATTTGAAGAATACAAAGGAAAGATTGCTATCACAGAATTTACCAAAGAAGCAGAAGCGCTGTATACCATTATGGGAGTTTTTGATGATGTTTTCCCAAAAGAAGGAAAGAGGTATTATTTCAGGACAGATGCAGCAGTTATTATTCCTGAAAAAAAGCCAGATACCAAAGTATTGAAACCTCTTTTTCATATTCTTGATACCGCCGCCAATTCTTTGATCTCTGTAAAAAATTTAAAAACACAAAAACCGGATTTTCACTACGAAATCCTGGATCGAATTGATGTGGAAAGTGCTGATTTTATTAAAAAAAATCCCGGAATGCGCGATGCAGAAACAATAAATACATTCATAGATAACCCCTGGGTATTGGAAGGAAAGGCAGAGGAGAGATATTTGTTTTCGAGCTTTGCTGAGGTTTTCTCTTATTTCTGGGTGAAGATATATGATGAAAAGGATACTCTGATAGCTTGTTTATTATTACAGCTTCGTGATGGCTACCTTAAAATTCCTTATCTTTTTTCCAGTTCTGATTTGGACAAGGTTGTACGGTTTCTAAGTTATTTTATTGTTAAAAATAAAGTGAAAGGTTTTACCAGTTACCAAACCCAACTCAATGATGCTATAAGTCAGTCAAAATCATTTCCAAAGATCTACGAGCGTAATTTCAAACGAGAATACCTTTTTCATAAAGACCTGCTGCGAGAACTTCCAAAAAATTTCAACCCTCATTATCAGGATGGAGATGGAGATTGTATGATGACATAATCAATGATAAAAAGAAGGTATTCAACCTTTCAATATTCAATAATAAAAAATCCGCTCAACAAAAATGTAGAGCGGATTGTCTTTTTAGTGACCAAAAATATCTTTCAGGCTTACTTCTTTAAATGTTCCCATTTTACTGACAGCTTCCATATTCAGGTTTTCCTTTTTACCGATAATGGCCGTATTAAAATGGACTGGTTTTATTTCCGCTTGATAAAATTGTTTAATATCTTCAAATTTCAGCCCTTGAATCTGTTCATAGATATCCTTCCTGAAATCGTGGTGGATATTTAGTTTCTTTAATCTTAAAGTATTGAAAAATATATTATTTCTGGTAACCCTCGTAGAAGCAATCTGCTTCAGTGCGGCATTTCTTGCATTTTCAAACTGAGTTGGCACTTCAGGAAGATCGTCCATCAGTTCATTCAGGGTATCCACTGCTATCATCAGCTTATCGGGTTGCGTACCAATATAAGTTGTGATATAGTCAGGATGTTTCAATTCAGAATTAGCAGAATAAGAAACATAGGCAGAGTAGGCAAGACTCTTACTTTCACGGATCTCCTGGAAAACAATAGAAGATAATCCTCGTCCAAAATACTCATTGAATACATTGACCTTTCCAAAGTGAAGCGGGTTGACTTCATGTCCTTTTCCAACCTGAGTCATTTCCATCTGGACCATATCATAGTTGATGAAATGTACATTTCCTCCCGTAGCAGGTTCAGGATACTGTTTGGCTTCAGGCATCTCAAGACTTTCGTGCTCTATATACTGTCCGATATATTCTTTGAAATTTTCAAAACTTTTTCCGTAGAAGAAGATCTGATAAGGATATTTGTAAAGCTTTTTCATTCGGTCTGTGAAGACCACAGAATTGGTGTTTTCAAGTTCCTCTTTGGAAATGATATCCGTGAAACGGGAAATGCTTCCCAACTTTGTATAATTGGTCAGCGCGGTCATTATTCTGGTTTTATCTTTCTTTACGGCCTCACGGTTTTCCAGTACAGTCCCTACAAACTGATTGTAGATTTCCTGATCTGGTTTTACATCCTGCATCCAGTGCTGAAGAAGATTAATACCCTTTTCAATATTTTCTTCAAGTCCGCTTAAGGAGATGATCAGCTGATGATTAGTTGTTTTAAAATCATTACTGATCCCGATTTTGAAGAATTCCTTTTTTAAATCTTCAGGAGAAAGCCTGTCTGTTCCAAGATATTGGAGAAGCTGAGTTGAAATACCCAGATCCCTGTCATTGTCACTTCCAAAAGGAAAAATAAAATGCAGCTGAGCAATGTCGTTGTATTTATTGTTGACGAAACTCAATTTCTTACCTTTAAGGCTGTCTGTTGCAATTTCTTTCTGATAATCTATGAATTCAGGTTTTATATCCTCCGTTGTATCAGATAGAATCTCCTTTAAAAATTCAGACTGTGCATCACGGTTGATTTTAATAGGAGTAATACCAGGATTTTCAACTCTGATTAATCTGTCATTCACTCCTTTCTCTTTATCTACTATCACATAGTTGTCTTTGAAAAAGCTATTGGCAAAGTCCATTACATCCACTTTCGTAAAAGAAGCATATTCATCCATTTCATTCAGCTCCTGTTCCCATGTTATCCCTTTTATATAAGTATCATAAAGAGTAGTAGCAAGTCCTTCTGCTGTTTCAAGTCCTTTCATCCTCTGAAGCTTGAAATCATTGATGATCGCCGGAAGCATCCAATCCGGGAAATCTCCTTTTTTGATCAGTTCAATTTCCTGCAGTACCATATCTTTCGCTTCCTCCAGAGTTTGGTTTTCTTTAGGTACAGCAACAATAGAAAAATATCCATACTGCTTTAAACCTACAGAAAAAGCCTGAGCCCAGAGCATTTTCTGAGTCTGATTGATATGAAGATCCAACAATCCAGCTTCACCTCTGTTGCTGAGTATATTAGCAACAATATCTGCCAGCATTGCCTCTCTTGTTCCATAGCTGTCAGTTCTCCATGCCAGCTGAGTACGTGGAGTAGTAGGACTTTTTACTGTCCTTTTTACAATAGCAGTAATGGGCTGTTCAACTACAGCGTTTTTTTTAGGAAGTTCTTTATATGGTAAAGCTCCAAAATATTGATCAATCATCTGGATAGTTTCTTCAAAATTAAGATCTCCAACCAATACCATTGCATAATTATTAGGAACATAATATTCATCAAAATACTTATGAATAGCCTTCATAGAAGGGTTTTTCAAATGCTCAGGCTTTCCTAATGTTGTTTGCTGACCGTTAGGGTGTGTAGGAAACAAAGCATCCATCAATTCATAATTGACGAGTCTTGTGTCATTATCCTGTGCTCTGTTGAATTCTTCATATACAGACTCAAGTTCTGTATGGAAAAGTCGCAGTACAATTTCAGAGAATCTTTCTTTTTCTATTTTCAGCCATTTTTCAAGCTCATTGTTTGGAATATTGTTTTTATAAACCGTTTCATCAAACCAGGTATGGGCATTGGTTCCACTGGCTCCTAACGAAGAAATTGCTTTATCATATTCATTGGCAATAGCATATTGGCTGGCTTCCTGAGAAACTTCATCAATCTTTTTATATATTTCTCTTTTCTTTTCAGAATCCTGTTCAGCTTTATGCTCCTCATATAATGACGCAATCTGATCAATAAGCACTTTTTCCTTTTCCCAGTTTTGAGTGCCTAACCTTGAAGTTCCTTTAAACATCATATGTTCAAGATAATGAGCGAGGCCGGTATTATCCGCCGGATCATTATTACTTCCTGTTCTTACCGGGATAAAGGTCTGAATTCTTGGAGCATCAAAATTCTGGGCAAGAAAAACCTTAAGTCCGTTTTTCAGGGTATAAATTCTGACTTTATTTTCATCATGGGTAATTGTAGAATATTCGTAGTGATTGGTATCAGTATAAACTGTTTCCTTATATTTTTCGTCAATCATATATAAACGCATTTCATTCCTTAAAATTCAGAATGTAATACAAATGTAAGCAATAGAAAAAAAAGGATTCGGGTTTTTATCATTATTACATCTATTATTATAGTTGAAAAGTTGAATAAAAGGAATAAATAGATACAATATAAATAGGAGAGAAGAGATAATAGGCGTTTCCCTCTACGCTATATAATATAGATGTCTATTTATATATATAGGTAAATCATATCATTTTCCCCTCATTAGTGTTATTTTGGTTCTCCGCTCTTTTCTGACCAAACATTTGTTTAAAAATTTTAGCCTTACCAGCCAGCGTTTTAGCATCAAATATTAATCAGATATGAATTTAATGTTAAATAAGTTTGCTGTGTAAGGTATAAGTTTCTATCTTTGCCCCACTGAAAAACGAAAGAGCTTCAGTAAGCGCAGAAGGGCTTTTAGATAAGCAGAAACAGTATACTTTAAAGAGAGAAGATCTGGAAATAAACTTTAAAATTTTAGATAATAAAATTTGCGGGTTAAAAAGAAGTTCTTATCTTTGCAGTCCCAAATAGGGGAGCGCAGGAGTATCGGGATTGAGGTTAAGGAAGGGAGTTAAGGTTACTTAAAAAACTTTAAATTTTTCTTTCAAAACATTTGGTCATAACGAAATAAAGTTTTACTTTTGCACTCGCAAATATGGAGCGCCACTGACAGAATAGAGTGCTTCATTAAAAAGCGGAAGATATAAAGATCATTGACATACAATATAACAACCAAGTAAGGAAAAAACTAAAGCGTCAAAACTTTGAGTGAGTCAGACAAACATACAATGGAGAGTTTGATCCTGGCTCAGGATGAACGCTAGCGGGAGGCCTAACACATGCAAGCCGAGCGGTATTGTTTCTTCGGAAACGAGAGAGCGGCGTACGGGTGCGGAACACGTGTGCAACCTGCCTTTATCTGGGGGATAGCCTTTCGAAAGGAAGATTAATACCCCATAATATAAGAGACGGCATCGTTTTTTATTGAAAACTCCGGTGGATAGAGATGGGCACGCGCAAGATTAGATAGTTGGTGAGGTAACGGCTCACCAAGTCAACGATCTTTAGGGGGCCTGAGAGGGTGATCCCCCACACTGGTACTGAGACACGGACCAGACTCCTACGGGAGGCAGCAGTGAGGAATATTGGACAATGGGTGAGAGCCTGATCCAGCCATCCCGCGTGAAGGACGACTGCCCTATGGGTTGTAAACTTCTTTTGTATAGGGATAAACCTAGATACGTGTATCTAGCTGAAGGTACTATACGAATAAGCACCGGCTAACTCCGTGCCAGCAGCCGCGGTAATACGGAGGGTGCAAGCGTTATCCGGATTTATTGGGTTTAAAGGGTCCGTAGGCGGATCTGTAAGTCAGTGGTGAAATCTCACAGCTTAACTGTGAAACTGCCATTGATACTGCAGGTCTTGAGTGTTGTTGAAGTAGCTGGAATAAGTAGTGTAGCGGTGAAATGCATAGATATTACTTAGAACACCAATTGCGAAGGCAGGTTACTAAGCAACAACTGACGCTGATGGACGAAAGCGTGGGGAGCGAACAGGATTAGATACCCTGGTAGTCCACGCCGTAAACGATGCTAACTCGTTTTTGGATTTTCGGATTCAGAGACTAAGCGAAAGTGATAAGTTAGCCACCTGGGGAGTACGTTCGCAAGAATGAAACTCAAAGGAATTGACGGGGGCCCGCACAAGCGGTGGATTATGTGGTTTAATTCGATGATACGCGAGGAACCTTACCAAGGCTTAAATGGGAAATGACAGGTTTAGAAATAGACTTTTCTTCGGACATTTTTCAAGGTGCTGCATGGTTGTCGTCAGCTCGTGCCGTGAGGTGTTAGGTTAAGTCCTGCAACGAGCGCAACCCCTGTCACTAGTTGCCATCATTAAGTTGGGGACTCTAGTGAGACTGCCTACGCAAGTAGAGAGGAAGGTGGGGATGACGTCAAATCATCACGGCCCTTACGCCTTGGGCCACACACGTAATACAATGGCCAGTACAGAGGGCAGCTACACAGCGATGTGATGCAAATCTCGAAAGCTGGTCTCAGTTCGGATTGGAGTCTGCAACTCGACTCTATGAAGCTGGAATCGCTAGTAATCGCGCATCAGCCATGGCGCGGTGAATACGTTCCCGGGCCTTGTACACACCGCCCGTCAAGCCATGGAAGTCTGGGGTACCTGAAGTCGGTGACCGTAACAGGAGCTGCCTAGGGTAAAACAGGTAACTAGGGCTAAGTCGTAACAAGGTAGCCGTACCGGAAGGTGCGGCTGGAACATCTCATTTTAGAGCGTCTTTAGACGATAAACAAAATTAGTATCGCAAGATACATGCACTTACTTAAAGCGAAGCTTTAGTTTTTTATTTGGTTGCTATATATATAATAATACAAAACCCACTAGAAATTAGTATAGGGATTGAGAGAGACAAGGATGAAGATAAAAGAGTCAGTTAATCTGGTATCTGTTATCTGAATTTAGTCTGACAGACAGTCTCGTAGCTCAGCTGGTTAGAGCGCTACACTGATAATGTAGAGGTCGGCAGTTCGAGCCTGCCCGAGACTACTAATTAAAAAGACGGGAAGATGAAAGAGCCAGGAGGCAAGATGTAAATCTTGAATTCAGCATCTTTAATCTCTTAGTCTACTAGAGGGGGAATTAGCTCAGCTGGCTAGAGCGCCTGCCTTGCACGCAGGAGGTCAAGGGTTCGACTCCCTTATTCTCCACAGTTTTGGATGACTGATTTAAAAGTTACGAATGGAGCCAAAAACAACATTTGTTCATCAGTTTGAAGAGAAGACATTAAGATCATTGACATTAACGGTAAAGACATCACAAAGAGATAACCGAGCACTTTCGAGTGCCGAGTTTATAAAAATATCGATAAATTTAATTTATCAAAAAATACTGAACTAATATAATTATTAGGAAAGAAATCGTTAAGGGCGTATGGCGGATGCCTAGGCTTTCAGAGGCGACGAAGGACGTGGTAAGCTGCGAAAAGCTGCGGGGATTGGCACACACGAATTGATCCGCAGATGTCCGAATGGGGCAACCCGGCTGGTTGAAGACCAGTCACCTCGTAAGAGGAGCAAACCCGGAGAACTGAAACATCTAAGTACCCGGAGGAAAAGAAATCGAAGAGATTCCGTAAGTAGTGGCGAGCGAAAGCGGATTAGCCCAAAAGCTGATATATGTTTAATAGAATGTTCTGGAAAGAACAGCCGTAGTGGGTGATAGCCCCGTATATGAAAGGCATATTTGAGTGATAAATGAGTAGGGCGGGACACGTGAAATCCTGTCTGAATATGGGGGGACCATCCTCCAAGGCTAAATACTCCTGAAAGACCGATAGTGAACAAGTACTGTGAAGGAAAGGTGAAAAGCACTTCGAATAGAAGGGTGAAATAGAACCTGAAACCGTACGCCTACAAGCGGTCGGAGCACCTATATGGTGTGACGGCGTGCCTTTTGCATAATGAGCCTACGAGTTAATTTTACTAGCGAGGTTAAGGTATTAAGTACCGGAGCCGGAGCGAAAGCGAGTCTGAATAGGGCGTATAGTTAGTAGGATTAGACGCGAAACCTTGTGATCTACCCATGGGCAGGTTGAAGCTCTGGTAACACAGAGTGGAGGACCGAACCGGTTGACGTTGAAAAGTCTTCGGATGACCTGTGGGTAGGGGTGAAAGGCCAATCAAACTGGGAGATAGCTCGTACTCTCCGAAATGCATTTAGGTGCAGCGTCGATGTTAAGTTTATTAGAGGTAGAGCTACTGATTGGATGCGGGGGAGTCAAATCCTACCAATTCCTGACAAACTCCGAATGCTAATAAATGTTCGTCGGCAGTGAGGGCATGGGTGCTAAGGTCCATGTCCGAGAGGGAAAGAACCCAGACCAACAGCTAAGGTCCCCAAATATATGTTAAGTTGAAGCAACGCGGTTGGACTGCATTGACAGCTAGGATGTTGGCTTGGAAGCAGCCATTCATTTAAAGAGTGCGTAACAGCTCACTAGTCGAGCGGTCCGGCATGGATAATAATCGGGCATAAACATATTACCGAAGCTATGGATTTGTATTTATATACATCTGGTAGGAGAGCATTCTATTTGCGCCGAAGCAGTACTGTGAGGTATTGTGGAGCGGATAGAAAAGAAAATGTAGGCATAAGTAACGATAAAGCGGGCGAGAAACCCGCTCACCGAAAGACTAAGGTTTCCTCAGCCATGCTAATCAGCTGAGGGTTAGTCGGGACCTAACGCGAACCCGAAAGGGGTAGTGGATGGACAATGGGTTAATATTCCCATACTTGCTCACACTAAAAAGGGGACGGAGTGCCGTACTTACTGGAGACTGACGGAATAGTCAAGGCCTAGCCTTCGGGCGAAGCTGCTGTAGGGAAAGTGCTTCCAAGAAAAGCCGAAGTGAAGCAACCCGTACCAAAACCGACACAGGTAGTCGAGGAGAGAATCCTAAGGTGCTAGAGTGAATCATGGTTAAGGAACTAGGCAAAATAGTCTCGTAACTTCGGGAGAAGAGACGCCATCAGCAATGGTGGCCGCAGTAAAGAGGCCCAGGCGACTGTTTATCAAAAACACAGGACTCTGCAAAATCGAAAGATGCAGTATAGGGTCTGACACCTGCCCGGTGCTGGAAGGTTAAGGAAGGTGCTTAGGGTTAAACCGAAGGCATTAACTGAAGCCCCAGTAAACGGCGGCCGTAACTATAACGGTCCTAAGGTAGCGAAATTCCTTGTCGGGTAAGTTCCGACCTGCACGAATGGTGTAACGATCTGGGCACTGTCTCAACCATGAGCTCTGTGAAATTGTAGTCTCGGTGAAGATGCCGAGTACCCGCAATGGGACGAAAAGACCCTGTGAACCTTTACTATAACTTCGTATTGACTTTGAGTAAGTAATGTGTAGGATAGGTGGGAGGCTTTGAAGCAGGCACGCTAGTGTTTGTGGAGCCAACGTTGAAATACCACCCTTTACTTACTTGGAGCCTAACTTCTGTATGGAAGGACATTGCGTGGTGGGTAGTTTGACTGGGGTGGTCGCCTCCAAAAGAGTAACGGAGGCTTTCAAAGGTACCCTCAGCACGCTTGGTAACCGTGCGTAGAGTGTAATGGCATAAGGGTGCTTGACTGTGAGACCTACAAGTCGATCAGGTGCGAAAGCAGGACATAGTGATCCGGTGGTTCCGTATGGAAGGGCCATCGCTCATAGGATAAAAGGTACTCCGGGGATAACAGGCTAGTCTCCCCCAAGAGCTCACATCGACGGGGAGGTTCGGCACCTCGATGTCGGCTCGTCACATCCTGGGGCTGGAGAAGGTCCCAAGGGTTGGGCTGTTCGCCCATTAAAGTGGCACGCGAGCTGGGTTCAGAACGTCGTGAGACAGTTCGGTCTCTATCTATTGCGGGCGTTAGATGTTTGAGAGGGCTTGATTCTAGTACGAGAGGACCGAATTGAACAAACCTCTGGTGTATCAGTTGTACCGCCAGGTGCACTGCTGAGTAGCTACGTTTGGAAGAGATAAGCACTGAAAGCATATAAGTGCGAAACTCGCCTCAAGATGAGACATCTTTTAAGGGTCGTTGGAGATGACGACGTTGATAGGCTATAGGTGTAAAGACAGTAATGTCATAGCCAAGTAGTACTAATTACCCGTAGATTTATAGCCTAATATGGCGCACGGAAGTGCAGCAAGGTTACCTCTTTGTGAAAGTTTTTATCGATAAACCAGGTAGCAGATGTTGGCTATTAGGAAGCAGGATAAGCCTGCAGCCTTTTACCTCTAACCTGCAACCTTATATACCTTCTTTAGGGTGGTTTTAGCGGTGGGGCTCACCTGTTCCCATTCCGAACACAGAAGTTAAGCCCACCAGCTCCGATGGTACTGCGAAAGCGGGAGAGTAGGTCGCCGCCAGTTTTTATTTTATTTTTAAAAATCCTTTATCATAACGATAAAGGATTTTTTTTTATCTATATGATCTGATCTAGTCTAGTCTAATCTAATCATAATCTATATCAGCCGGGCTAAACCCCGCTTCTATTGAATAAGGATAGTCTTTCTTATAACTCCTTCCTTATGATAAAAACACATTTATATTTATTCTCAACTTTCAACTTTCCATTCTCCATTTTCCATTATTCATTGTAGATTCTTACGCAATGACAAAGACCACTAACATTCCAATGATAAGAAATTTTTCTTTAAAGACAAGTTCAGGCCGATAAATGATTTTAGTCCTTAATCTTACTAAAAAGTATTTCACTGTACAAGTCTGTTTTACTCGAATAAATTCAATAAGTTTGTACTGGCTTTCCAAAAATAATTATATGTCCGGAAACATTCTGATCATCGATGATGAGATCAAGCTTCTTAAACTATTAGGAATGATCCTCTCTCAAGAAAATTTTAATGTAAAAGAAGCTTCTACAGCACGTTCAGCGATGACAATGCTGGAGCAGCATGATTTTGATGTGGTGCTGAGCGACGTCCGGCTTACTGATGCTTTTGGAGTTGAATTGGTACAGTCTGTTAAGAGCAAATATCCACATTTGGAAATTATTCTGATGACTGCGTTTGGAAATATAACGGATGCCGTTCAAGCCATGAAAAATGGAGCCTATGATTATCTTGTAAAAGGTGATGATAATGATAAGATTATACCACTGGTGTACAAGGCACTCGATAAAGTAAAAGATAACAGATCGCGAACTGTTCAGCAGACATGCATGGCAAAAGGATTTGAAAAGATCATTGGTAAGTCTCCTTTAATTTTGCAGGCTAAAAAACTGGCAGAGAAAGTAGCCTTAACGGATGCTGCTGTCCTTTTAACAGGTGAAACAGGGACAGGGAAAGAAGTTTTTGCCTGCGCTATTCATGAAGGAAGTGACAGAAATAAAAATAATTTTGTAGCGATCAATTGTTCTGCATTCAGTAAAGAAATCCTGGAGAGTGAACTTTTCGGTCATAAGCAGGGGGCTTTTACAGGAGCCTTGAAAGATAAAAAGGGACTGATAGAAGAAGCAAACGGCGGAACATTATTTTTGGATGAAATTGGAGAGATGCCCATAGAGCTTCAGGCAAAACTTCTCAGAGTATTGGAAACAAAGGAGTTTATCAAAATGGGTGAAACAAAAGTTTCAAAGTCTGATTTTAGATTAATTGCTGCAACTAACAGAGATTTAGAAACCGAAATAAAACATGGGAATTTCAGAGAAGACCTTTATTTCAGGCTGAATGTGTTTGAGATTACTCTGCCTCCCTTACGCAGTAGAAAAGAAGATTTGAAAATGCTTACCAAGAATTTCATTGATCTTTTTTCTCATAAACTTCATTTAACATCGGTTCAGGTGAATCCTGATTATTATAAAAGGCTTGAAGTAAATGACTGGAAAGGAAACATTCGTGAGCTGAGAAATGCCGTGGAAAGAAGTCTTATTTTAATGGACGATAATATTCTTGATGCCAAAAGTCTTCCTCATTATTCAGAAAAACAAGTTCTGGAAAGCGATTCTCTAAGCATCCGGTCGTTGGAGAAAATACACATACAGAAAGTATTAGAATATACCAAAGGAAATAAAGCAGAAGCTGCCCGGTTATTAGAGATTGGAATAGCTACGCTGTACCGTAAACTGGAAGAATACGGAATAAAATAAATCTTTTATCATTTTAATAAAGAGCCTATCATTTTGATAGGCTTTTCTGTTTTTATAATCTTTTTGTTTATGCTTTAATGCTTTGTAAATCAATGTTTTAATTAATATTATTCTAGATTGGATCTTCTTTTGGCATATAGGAATAGAATAAAATATTTAAAAATGACAATTTCAAGAAAAACGTTTAAAAAACGGGGGCACTCAACTTTTAGTCTGCTGCTTGTATCGTATGTATTGTTGACTCTTTTAATCTTAATAATAAAGATATGATGCTCATAAGTTTAATTCTGCTATTTGCAGTGTTGTTTTGGCTTTTATATAAATCAGTTGAATTTTTTGATAGAATATAAATTATGTGGAGTTTATTTTTCCTTTCAATACTTGCCTTTGTGTATATCTGTTATGTTTTAATAAAACCTGAAAAATTTTAAACGGTCATGAATACAGAAATTTTAGGCATTATAGCAATGTTTGCTGTTACATTAGTTATCGGGATATTTTTAGGTAAATATATAGCTAATGTTTATGGACATAAAAAAACTTTTTTAGATCCTTTTTTTGGACCGGTTGAAAAGTTAATTTATAAATTATCGGGAATTAATCCCGCCCGTCAGATGAATTGGAAACAGAATATGTATGCCATGCTGACGATTAATCTGATTTGGTTCATCATTGGATTTCTTCTTTTACTCAATCAGGCGTGGCTTCCTTTAAATCCGGATGGAAATCCCAGTATGTCACCTGATCTGGCTTTTAATACGACCATTTCATTCCTGGTAAACTGTAATTTACAGCACTATTCAGGAGAAACAGGAGTAAGTTATCTTAGCCAGCTTTATCTGATGTTTCTGCAGTTTGTAACTGCTGCAACGGGAATGGCTGCAATGGCTGTTCTTTTTAAAGCTTTTAAAGAAAAAACAAGCACAGAACTGGGGAACTTCTATGATTTTTTTACAAAATCAATGATCAGAATACTGATTCCTATCAGTATAATTGTTGCTTTTATCCTTTCTATGAACGGAAGTCCAATGACTTTTGAAGGAAAAGATCATATAACGACACTGGAAGGACAGAAGATTAATGTTTCCAGAGGTCCTGTAGCTGCTTTTGTTGCGATTAAACATTTAGGGACCAATGGAGGTGGTTTTTTTGGAGCTAATTCAGCACATCCGCTTGAAAATCCCAATTATATTACCAATATGACAGAGATGGTCACCCAAATGATCATTCCCTTTGCATTGGTATTTGCGCTGGGTTTTTATTTAAATAAAAGAAAACTGTCCTGGGTTATTTTTACAGTAATGACAGTCGGTTTTCTGGCACTTGCTGTTCCGAATGTGGTAAATGAAACAGGCGGAAATCCTCTGATTACAAGAATGGGAGCAGACAGCAGTCTCGGTGCTATGGAAGGTAAAGAGATCCGTTTTGGAAGTGCCGCCTCCGGATACTGGAGTATTGCAACCACAGTTATTTCAACAGGATCTGTGAATTCTATGCATGACAGTACGATGCCTCTTTCGGGGATGAATGAATTGCTTGCTATGATGATCAACTGCTTCTATGGTGGTTGTGGTGTGGGAATCCTGAATTATTTCATTTTTATCATTCTTGCCGTATTTATCAGTGGTCTGATGGTAGGAAGGACTCCGGAATTTATGGGGAAAAAGATTGAGGCTAAAGAAATGAAGATTGCCATGATTGTAGCCTTATTCCATCCTTTCCTGATTCTTGTGGGAACAGCTTTGACCGCTTATTTACCGGAATTTGGAGCCAAAACATTGAATAATCCGGGCTTTCATGGTTTCAGTGAAATGCTGTACGAGTTCACTTCCTCTTCAGCGAATAACGGATCCGGATTTGAAGGATTAGGTGATAATACACCATGGTGGAATATTTCAACAGGAATTGTACTGCTGTTGTCACGTTTCATTCCGATCATAGGACCGATAGCGATAGCGGGATTATTGGCACAGAAGAAATTTATCCCGGAAAGTGCCGGAACACTGAAAACAGATACGGCAACTTTTGGATTTATGACCCTGGCTGTGATCTTACTTATTGCTGCATTGTCTTTCTTCCCTGCATTGACATTAGGACCGATTGCAGAGCAGATTCAATACTTCTCTAAATAAATATGAACATTAAAAATTAAAATCAATATACAACCATTAAGGAAACCGAAAAGTTTGAGAAGCTAGTCTGAAACTTACTGAAACGTTCACTTTAATATTATCCATTCCTACTTCTTATAGTTTTGGCCGGCCTTGATGGTTACTATTGATTTACAATAATAAAAACTTTTTCAAAAAAATGAAAAATAACTCACAAACATTGTTTCAGAAAGATTTGGTAAACGAAGCCATTAAACAGTCCTTCGTAAAACTGAATCCGAAAATTATGTTTAAAAATCCAGTAATGTTTCTGGTGGAAATCGGAACAATTGTCATGTTTATTGTAAGCATGTTCAGCTTGACTGGTGACAAAACACAGGGAAGCTTTTCCTACAACTTTTTAGTATTTGTTATTTTATTTTTAACCGTTCTGTTTGCCAATTTTGCAGAAGCCATTGCCGAAGCAAGAGGAAAAGCGCAGGCTGATACACTCAGAAAAACAAGGGAAGAAACTCCTGCCAAACTGGTGGTTGATAACAAACCCGGATTTCAGGTAGAAACTTCACTGAAAATGTCTGCTGAAATGAAATTAGGTGATATTTTCCTTTGTGAAGCAGGAGATCAGGTTCCAATGGATGGTGAAATCATTGAAGGTCTTGCTACCATTGATGAGTCTGCCATTACCGGAGAAAGTGCTCCCGTAATCCGTGAAGCCGGAGGAGACAAAAGTTCCGTAACAGGAGGTACAAAAGTACTGTCAGACAGAATCAAAGTAAAAGTAACCACTAAACCCGGAGAATCCTTTTTGGATAAAATGATTGCTCTTGTAGAAGGGGCATCAAGACAGAAAACACCCAACGAAATCGCATTAACCATACTTTTAGCAGGATTTACCCTTACGTTTATTATTGTTACCCTTACATTAAAGCCATTTGCAGATTATGCACAGACGCCGATTACAATTGCGGCATTTATTTCACTTTTCGTTTGCCTTATTCCTACGACGATTGGAGGTTTACTTTCAGCAATTGGAATTGCAGGAATGGACAGGGCACTGAGAGCCAATGTCATTACCAAAAGTGGAAAAGCAGTAGAAACTGCGGGAGATATAGATGTTCTGCTGCTTGATAAAACGGGAACTATTACTATCGGAAACCGTAAAGCAACGCAGTTTCATCCTGCAAACGGAATTCAACTGGAAGAATTTATTAAGGCTGCTGCATTAAGTTCTGTAGCTGATGAAACACCGGAAGGAAAATCAATTATTGAACTGAGTTCATTAAAATCAGCAGATTTATTGGTTCCAAATCCTACTTATATTGACTTTTCAGCTGAAACCAGAACTTCAGGAATTGACTTTGAAGATACAAGAATCCGAAAAGGAGCTTATGATACGATAAAAAAACTGACCGAAAAAACCGGGAACATCTTCCCTCAGGAAACTCAGGAGGCGGTTACGAAAATTTCTGAAAACGGAGGTACCCCGCTGGTCGTATCCGTTAATGAAAAAGTATGGGGAGTGATCGAGCTTCAGGATATCATTAAAACAGGAATCCAGGAACGTTTCCAGAGATTGAGAAAAATGGGTGTGAAAACGGTAATGGTAACAGGAGATAACCCTTTAACTGCAAAATTTATCGCGGAAAAAGCTGGAGTAGATGATTTTATCGCTGAGGCCAAACCGGAAGATAAGATGAACTACATCAAAAAAGAACAGCAGGAAGGTAAACTGGTAGCCATGATGGGGGATGGTACCAATGATGCTCCGGCACTGGCACAGGCCGATGTAGGGGTAGCCATGAACAGCGGAACACAGGCTGCCAAAGAAGCTGGTAATATGGTGGACCTGGATAATGACCCAACAAAGCTGATAGAAATCGTGGAAATCGGAAAGCAGCTGTTGATGACAAGGGGGACATTAACGACTTTCAGTATTGCCAATGATGTAGCGAAGTATTTTGCCATTATCCCGGCACTCTTTATCACTTTTATTCCTTCACTTCAGAAGCTGAATATTATGAATCTTCACAGTCCTGAAACAGCAATATTATCAGCGGTTATTTTCAATGCTCTGATCATTCCGTTCCTTATTCCGCTGGCGTTGAAAGGAGTTGCCTACAAACCGATTGGTGCAAGTGCATTATTGAGAAGAAATCTTCTGATATATGGTCTGGGCGGGGTAATTGTTCCGTTCATCGGAATCAAAATCATTGACTTGGTAATCAGTTTATTCTATTAAAATTTAAAAAATGAAAAATTATATTGTTTCAGCATTCAGACTGACTCTTGTCATGTTGGTGGCCACAGGTCTTTATTTGGCTTTTGTTTATGGAGGATCTAAAATATTACCTAACCAGGGAAATGCAGAAGTTATTCATTATAAAGGGCAGAAGTTCTATGCCAATATAGGGCAGGAATTTAAATCTGAAAAGTATTTTCATGGGCGTCCTTCATCTGTAAACTACAACGCTGCAGGAAGTGGAGGAAGCAATAAGGGACCAAGTAATGAAGAATATCTTGAAACTGTGCAAAAAAGGATTGATACTTTAAAAATGCAAAACCCTGAAATGGGAAATACTAAGGTTCCTGTAGAACTTGCCACGGCAAGTGGAAGCGGATTAGATCCGGATATCTCAGAAGAAGGAGCTTTATATCAGGCAAAGAGAATAGCAAAAGTGAGAAATCTATCAGTAGAGCAGATCAATAGCCTTATCAATACCCAAACTGAGAAGCCGTTCTTAGGCCTTTTCGGACCCTCAAAAGTAAATGTTTTGAAGCTTAATATCGCTTTGGACCAATTAAAATAATTTAATTTATTACATAGCAGAAAGCTTAACCTTTTACTTACTTCTGTTATGTATTCAGATACATGAAAATTAAAGTGAAAAAATATCTAGTTATAAGTGCTTTATTAGGAATTATTTTCTCAAAAGCGCAGTCATCGGATTCATTAAAAGCATCTCATAAAGTTACATTTTCAGCGTATGCAGAACTTTTTTATACTTATGATTTTAATAATCCAACCAGCCATCTCCGTCAGAATTTTTTATACTCATATAACAGACATAATGAAGTGAATCTTAATCTGGGACTTGTAAAAGCTGCTTACCAAAGTGATAATCTTCGTGCTAATCTAGCCCTGATGGCTGGTGCTTATGCACAGGATAATATGTCAGCAGAACAGGATGGATTACGGTATGTAAACGAAGCAAACATAGGACTCAAAATTTCCGGAAACAAAAATTTATGGGTTGATGTAGGAATCATGCCCTCCCATATCGGTTGGGAAAGTGCTATAGGAAAAGATAATATCAACCTGACAAGGAGCTTTGCTGCTGAAAACTCTCCGTATTTCGAGACGGGAGCCAAAGTTTCCTACACCTCTGATAGCGGAAAATGGTTTTTGAGCGGGCTTGTCCTTAATGGCTGGCAACGTATTGCCAAACCGGAAGGCAATCAGAGTATATCTTTCGGGCATCAGCTGACTTACAAACTCAATGATAAGATGACGCTGAACAGCAGTTCATTCATTGGGAATGATAAAGTAAAGGAAGATAAAAGAATGCGTTATTTCCATGATTTATATGGAACGTTTCAGCTGACAGAACAGTTTTCAGCTTTGCTGGGCTTTGATATCGGAGCCGAACAGAAATCAAAAGGAAGTGACCAGTATAACATCTGGTACAGTCCGAATGTTCAGATGAAATATCAACTCGATAATAAATGGGCATTGGCAGGAAGATTGGAGTATTATAATGATAAAAATGGAGTTATTATCAACACAGGAAGTCCTGACGGTTTTCAGACATTTGGATATTCATTGAATGTAGATTATGCTGTATTAAAGAATGTGATATTCCGTACAGAGGCAAGAGGATTTACCTCTAAAGATGCCATTTTTGTAAAAGATAATGAAATTAAAAAAGGAAACTTTTTCATTACAACAAGCCTGGCAGTTTGGTTTTAAATTGAAGGATGAAAACTTCCAGCTTAGATAAATATTTCAATCGGAGAGGTGAAGATACCTCTCCTTTTGGAGTACTTACCCATCAAAGATTTGATAGGATGGTTAAAAAAAATACAATAACTTAATACTGTAAAAAGTAATAATCAATGTCATCAGCAAAACATTTTTTAGAACTGATCCAGAAATCCCGGAAAGGTAAATTCAAGATTTATATCGGGATGAGTGCAGGCGTAGGGAAGACTTTCCGTATGCTTCAGGAAGCTCATTCTCTTTTACGAAACGGCATTGATGTAAAGATTGGTTATATTGAAGCCCATGATCGGGAAGAGACCGTAGCATTGGTAGAAGGTATTCCCGAAATTGAAAGAAAATCTGTTTTTTATAAAGGAAAAAGTCTTGAAGAAATGGATCTTCAGGGGATTATCAACGAACACCCGGAAGTGGTGTTGGTGGATGAATTGGCGCACACCAATGTAGAAGGTGCCAAGAATAAAAAAAGATGGCAGGATGTACTTGAAATCCTGGATAACGGAATCAATGTCATCAGTGCCATGAATATCCAGCATATCGAAAGTCTGAATGAAGAAGTAAAGAAAATCACCGGAGTGGAAGTGACAGAGAGGGTTCCGGATAAGATTTTAGCATTTGCCGACGAAGTGGTGAATATAGACCTTACTGCCGATGAACTGCTGACCCGTTTGAAGGAAGGAAAGATCTATAAAAAGGAGAAAATTCAGACTGCACTCAGTAATTTTTTTCAGAGCGGACATATTCTTCAGCTTCGCGAGCTCGCTTTAAAGGAAGTCGCTACGCATGTAGAGAGAAAGGTAGAAACTGAAATCAAAACGGAGAACTTCAAACCTGTAAAATTCCTGGCCTGCATCAGCAGTAATGAAAAGATTGCAAAAACAATTATTCGGAAAACAGCAAGACTGGCCAGTTATTACAATAGTTCGTGGACTGTTTTATATATTCAGAAACCGTCCGAAAATCCTGAAAAAATAGCGTTGGACAAACAGCGGTATCTAATTAATAATTTTAATTTAGCACAGGAATTGGGAGCCAAAGTAGTCAGGATCAAAGAAAGCAGTATTCATAATGGAATTCTGGAGTATGTGATCGCTCACAATATCACTACAGTCTGTATTGGGAAACCTCATGCAAGATTCTGGCAGCGGCTCTTAGGCTATAGCTGGATCTATACCCTGATGAACAGGCTCAATGAAAAACAGATAGATATTATTATTTTATCTTAAAAGTAATGAAACTTAAAACGAAACTTACCCTAGGTGTTGGCCTTTTATTTCTGCTGATTGTTTTGCTTTCAGTAATAGGTTCTGTATACATTAATAAACTAAAATCCGATACCGAAAAAATTCTTACGGCCAATTACAACAGTCTGGAATTTTCTAAAAATATGCTTCTTGCGCTGGACAATATCAGTACAGACAGCACGGTAGCAATCGCTGATTTTCAGAAAAATAATCAACTGCAGGAAAAGAACCTTACAGAATTTGGAGAAAAAGAAGCCACTCAGAATTTAAACCTGCATTTCAGCAGTTATCTGAAAGAACCCTCAACCAATAAAGAGAAACTGATTCGGGAAGATCTGGCCAAAATTATGTCTTTAAATATGAAAGGTATAGAACGGAAGAGTGATATTGCGATCATTACAGCAGAAAATGCCACTTTCTGGATCGTAAGCTTAGGAACCGTATGTTTTCTGATTGCTTTTACACTGCTTTTCAATTTACCTCAGACTATTGCAGAGCCTATCAAACAATTGACGTTCAGTATCAGACAGATTGCCGATAAAAACTATAATGAGAGAGTTCATTTTAAAGGAAGTGAAGAATTCAACAGCCTTGCGGAATCATTTAATGTGATGGCCGAAAAACTTCAGGAATACGAAAGCAGCAGCCTTTCCAGGCAGCTGATGGAGAAAAAAAGGATTGAAACTCTTGTTAACAATATGCATGATGCTGTCATTGGGCTTGATGAAAATCATTTTATCTATATGATCAATGACGAAGCATTGAAGATTACAAACCTTCACAAAGAGGATATTATTGGAAAAACAGCTCATGAAGTGGCCATAAATAATGACTTGATGAGAGAATTGCTTAAAAATATAGATCACCCGATAAAAGATCCCATTAAGATTGTCAGAGATAATAAAGAAAACTATTTTGAACAGGATATCATTCCCATCAATATTGTAAAAACCGGAGAAAAGGAAAAAAAATATATCGGAAAAGTAATTTTATTAAGAAATATTACGCCTTTCAAAGAACTGGATTTTGCCAAAACCAATTTTATAGCTACCATTTCCCATGAACTGAAAACTCCGATTTCAGCTATAAAAATGGGAGTGCAGCTGCTCGGAAACCAAAAATTCGGAGCATTGAATGAGCAGCAGAAGGAACTTCTGAAAAGCATCAATGAAGACGGTCAGCGTTTGCTGGATATCACTGGAGAACTGCTGAATCTTTCCCAGGTTGAATCCGGAAATATCCGTTTAACTATAGAAAAATGCTCTCCAAAAGAAATCGTAGAGACTGCCGTAAAAAATGTGGAAAAACTTGCCGAACAAAAAAATATCCCAATCAGTACCGAGTATCTGCTGGAGGAAAGCGATTTTGTATCTGCTGATTTTGGTAAAACCGTCTGGGTGATGAATAATTTTCTGACCAATGCGGTAAAACATTCATTTCAGGATGAAGGAATAAAGATTGTAGTGGAAAAACGGAACTCATTTATTCAATTCAGCATTACGGATACCGGAAGTGGAATTGATGAAAAGTACCACCGCCAAATCTTTGACCGTTATTTCCAGGTTCCCGGTGAACATCAGAATGGGACCGGGCTGGGATTAGCTATTTCAAAAAATTTCATTGAAAAACAGGAAGGTGAGATTGGGGTGAAGAGTTCCCTGAATAACGGAAGTACGTTTTACTTCAGACTGCCGGTTTCGTGATGTTTTTATAGCAGATATAATTTAAAATTTAGATTAAATTCATATAGGATTAACTCTTTTACATCTATTAAAGTTAAGAATACATTTCTTATTTTTGGCTAAATATGAGTACATTAGAATTATCCGTCCACAAACTTTATGAAACCTTTTCAGTTTATCCTCTAAGGGAAAAAATAGAAGGCTGCCCATGTTGCATTTCGAATGAAGATAAAGAGTGTATTCATTCTCAACCATTAAAAAAACTTTCAGCTGAAGACCTTTCGAGATATGTATTTAAGGCCATGACAACATGGGGGAATACGGATGATTTTAAATACTTTCTTCCCAGAATATTTGAGATACTTACTTATGAAGGTTTTTATTTTTCAACAGCTACAATATTGGGAAAACTTGAATATGCTAATTTTGACAGATGGCCGGAAAGCGAAAGGTTAGCTATTCAGAATTTTCTTTCAGAATGGTGGAAAGATCTTATTAAAACTAAACCCTATTTTGATCATGATACTTTTATCTGTATCTATAAAATTACCGGAAATCTGGACCAGATGCTAAAACATTGGGAGACAGATGTGAAAAAAAATGGATTTGTTGTGTTGGTTGATTGTATTTATTACGATACACACCTTGATCTTAAAGAGTTGGGGACGGTAGATATTGATAAAATAAATAGTTGGATTAGAAAGAAATCTGAGATACTGGAAGAGGGATTTTTTTACTTTGAGAAAATAAATAAAAACTTTGCCACTACTATTTCTAATGCTTTATTTATTCTTGAAAACAGTGTAAGATTTAAACAAAATTAAAAGCGCTACAAAAATATTTCGCAGCGCCTTTAATATAAGGATTTCAGTAATCTCAGTCTTTAATAAACTTCTGTACAGTCGCTTTATCTTTAACAAATATTTTAATGATATAGTTTCCTTTGGGCAGATCAGAAACATTCACAGCATTTCCTTTTGTTCCTGTAGAAGTCACAATTCTTCCGGCTGCATCGTAAATTTCAACCTTAGTCACTTCATTTTTAGATTGAATCAATAAGGTTTCTTTTACCGGATTAGGATAAATACTTACCGCATTCTTATCGTTCTTCACTTCAGAAGTGGCTAATGTGGTCTCAACAGCTGTAGTGAAGGTATTGGTGATAATAGGAGCATGATAATCAAAGTAGATTTTGGCGGTATTACTGAAAGTATCTCCAGCATTTAAAGTGGATTTTGTCTTTATTTTAAAGGCTACATATCCATCATTATTAGCATCATCAAAAGGCAGTTGAATATTTTCAAAAATAAACTCCACAATATTCGGTGATTTAATTTCTGTTATAAAATTATGGCTTCCATTGAGTGCAACTACAGAGGATAGATCAAATTTTGATGTATCAATTTCATCCTTTACAACAATATTTTTGGCATTGGCCGTTCCTTTATTTTCAAATCGGATCAGATAATGTACATAATCTCCAACCTTTGTTTGTGCAATGGAAGTTCCTTCCAGACAAGTTTTATCATTAAGGTCAAAAGAATTGACAACGGTTTGGTTTAGGGTGAAATTGTTGTCAGTTGGTGTTTCATCTGTTGCTCCGTTGATTTGTGTTGTATAATGCAGGGTATCACCACTATTGAGAGGTGGGTTCTGTGTGAGATTGTTTAATTTTACCGTAACGGTGATTTCCTTTGATTGAAAAGGAAGAAGATTTGTGAAATTCCAGTTGAGTACTCCTGTAGACTGAGAGGCAGGAGCTGTTGTGGCAGTCTGGTAAGTCATTCGGTTATGATCAAAATTAAAAGATATATTTCCGGATTGTGTTTCTGTTCCTTTGTTTTTATAAACGATTTTATATTGAGCATCAAATCCAGAAATGGCTGCCTGTATAGGAATAGCAACAACTTCCAGATCATTATGTATACCATTGGCCGTTAAACAAAAGTTCTGCGTATAAGGACTTGGCTGTGTTGGAAAATTGGTAGTGAATAAAGGTGGCGTAATGTTAAAATAAGAAGGATTTTCCAACATCGGGGAGATCGTATTAGTTCCGTATACCAGAGGGAAAGAATAAGATCCGGACGCATCTGAAATGGCCATATTTTGCCCTAAAATATTGAATTTTTGAAAAGGTTTTATCATGTCATTAATGTCGCATCCATTTGTGTTCATGTCATATCTTGTTTTACCCTGAAGGATAAAATAAGAAGAACCTCCTGGTGTGAAAGAACAATAAGAATTTACGACAGCATTGGGTTGATTATAGGATGCTAATTGTGATATTATATAGTTAGTTTCTATAGGGTCAGTGCATACATATTGCAGTTGTGGTGTATTTGAAAAGCCAATGCCAAGATAATTATGCTTTCCGTTTTTAAGATTTAAAGTAAGGTTATTATCAAGATCAGCAATATCCAGAATAGTCTGCTTTGATAAATCAATATTCGTAAGCGAATTATTCATTACCTGAATACCTTTTAAGCCTTTTGCCTGATCAAATGCAATATTAGTTATTTGATTATTATTGGCATACAAATAACCTAAAACTGGATTATTATTAAGTGTTAATGTAGTAAGCTGATTATTGTAAATATAAAGCATTCCAATCAGCGGACTTGAACTAAAGTCCAAACTTGTGATTTGGTTGTCGTTAGCAAGAAACATTCCCAATCCAGTATAAGGAGTTACGTCAAAAGTCTGGAAAAGATTGAAGCTTATACTTAAATAGTTTACTAAAGAAGGATTAGGAATCGAAAGACTGCTTAGTTTATTACGGTATAATTCTAGTTTTTTCAAAGCTGTATCTCCGGCAAAATTAATACTTGTTAGAAATTGGTTTTGACTGACATTTACTTCTTCCAGCGCGGGGAGATTACTTAAATTTAAAGAAGTCATCGTTGAAGCTCCCAATGATAATTTTTTAAGATTAGGAAGTCCAGAAATATTAAACCCATTAATGTTGGAAACAGAAATTTCTTGTAAGGAAGTGTTCTGAATATTTATAACGTCTCCCGCGCTACCAAGTTGTGCGATATTTAGAGCATTGCAGTTTTCAATCGTTACGTTACCTACAGTTCCACCTGAAAAAATTAATTTTTGAAGAGTAGTATAATTACTGAAAACCAGAGTAGAGGATATATTAGGATTTGTTAGTTTTAGCTCAGTTAAATTTGGAAATTCAGTAAGTACTGATAAACTTGTAATAGCATTTGAAAGATCAGATATATTTATTTTATAAACCAGTGAAGCTTCCGATAGTTGAATCTGTCCATCATTATTTGTATCCAGAGTAATAAAGTTTCCGTTAGAATCACTTGTTGCTCCGTAAGTAAACAATTTTGTTTTCAAATAGGTATCGACATTCAACGTCTGAGCCTGAAACAATGGAAACAGAATCATCGAAATGATTAAATAGATTTTTTTCATGGTTTAGTTTTGATTATTATCGAATAGATTGCAAAAATAAACCATTAAGTGAATATCTTAATGGTTTATTTTGTAATTATTTAAAAAAAATGTTATTTTTCAATCAAATCCAGAAACTGCTGTTCATCCAGGATTTCGATAGTTCCGATGTCCTGAGCTTTTTTCAGCTTGCTTCCTGCCTTTTCACCTACTACAAGATAGTTAAGGTTTTTCGAAACTGCCGAAATATTCTTCCCGCCATGTTTTTCTACCATTTCCTCAGCAGATTCTCTGGTGAATAATGATAGTTTCCCTGTAAAAAGGAATGTTTTTCCTTCCAGAACATTTGATAAAACCTCATTGGTGCTTTCTCCCTTTTCAAGCTGTACTCCATAAGATTTCAATCTTTCAATCATCAGAATATTTTCTGTATTTTGGAAGAACTCTACAATACTTACAGCAATTTTACCTCCGATATCTTCTACCTGGCAAAGTTCCTCTGCTGTGGCATTTTTCAGGTCTTCTATCGTAGGGAAGTTTTTCACCAATTTCTTAGCAACGGTTTCACCCACATGTTTGATGCCGATTCCGTACAATACCTTTTCAAACGGAATTTCTTTGGATTTTTCAATTCCGGTAATGATATTCTGAGCAGATTTTTCTGCCATCCTGTCCAATGGAAGAAGCTGTTCTTTCGTTAAAACATAAAAATCCGCAGGATTTTCAATAAGTTTTTCCCTGTATAACTGCTCGATAGTTTCACTTCCAAGGTTATCAATATTCAATGCCTTTCTGGAAACATAGTGAATCATTCTTCCTACAACCTGGGGAGGGCAATGAAGTTCATTAGGACAGAAATGGATAGCCTGGTCTTCCACTTTTACCAACTCAGTTCCACATTCCGGACAATTTTTCACATATTCTATTTCCCTGCTTTCCTCTGTTCTTTTATCAGTATTTACACCTACGATTTTTGGAATAATTTCACCACCTTTTTCTACATAAACAAAATCATGCTCATGCAGATCAAGTTTTTTGATGATATCTTCATTATGCAGAGAAGCTCTTTTTACTATCGTTCCTGCCAATAAAACCGGTTTAAGGTTCGCAACAGGCGTAATAGCTCCGGTTCTTCCTACCTGATAAGAAACACTCTGTAACTCGGTCTCTACTTTTTCAGCTTTAAACTTATAAGCCATCGCCCAACGTGGAGATTTGGCAGTATATCCAAGCTGTCTTTGCTGTTGTAATGAATTAACCTTTAAAACAATACCATCAATTTCAAAAGGAAGATTATGGCGCTCAGTATCCCAGAAAGTAATAAATTCTTTTACCTCATCCAGTGTCTTACACAATTTCGCTTGCTGTGATGTCTTGAAGCCCCAGCTTTGAGCCTTTTGAAGCAATTCCCAATGCGTATCTGCAGGAACTTCATCAGAAATAAACTGATATAGTACCGAAGAGAGGCTGCGTTTTCTTACCTCAGCACTGTCTTGCATTTTCAAACTTCCACTCGCTGTATTTCTTGGATTCATGAAGGGGTCTAGACCTTCTTCCTCACGTAATTTATTCAGTTTATCGAAGTTTTTTCTCGTCAGATAAATCTCACCACGCATAAAGAACTGAGAAGGGAAATCACCTTTTAATGTTAAAGGAATATCTGAAATGGTACGTACATTAGGAGTGATCTCATCCCCCTGAAAACCATCTCCACGAGTTACTGCCTGTGTAAGTTTTCCATTTTCATAAAGAATAGAAATAGAAGCACCGTCATATTTTAGTTCAGCAACAAATTCTACAGGATCATTAATTGTTTTGATTATTCTTTTTTCCCAGTCTTCAAGATCGTCAAAATCATAAGAATTATCCAGAGAGTACATTCTGAATTTATGCTGAATAGTAGGGAAAACCTTAGTAATACCGCCACCTACACGCATGGTAGGAGAATTTTGATCATAAAACTCAGGATGTTTGGCCTCCAGATCCTGTAGTTCCTGCAGAAGTACATCAAACTCATAATCTGTAATAGTAGGAGTATCTAGTAAATAATAGTTTTCGTTATGCTGGTGAAGCTCTTTGCGGAGCTGTTCTATCTTTTGTTGAATATTTTCAGACATTGCTTTTATATCTTTTGAGCAAAAATAACTAAACTAATCGCATTTAAAAAATAACAGAATTAAATAATACATGAAAATTAATAATACGTAATAAACCTCAACAGACTGGTTATGTAGAGTATAAAGCGAGTGTTAAAAGTAATTTAACATAATGTTCCTATTTAATTAAAAAAATGTTAAAACTCCCTTAAACAGACAGCCGATAAAGTCAAGATACCTTTGCACATCTTATTTGAGTAACCTCTATGTTCTGAAAATCATTCACATTGTGAAAATAGAGGATCCTGATGACCATTAAAAATAAATATAAAGACTTCGGAAGAAATGAAAAAAGTAAAGATTGTACTGGGATTATTGTTTTTAGGGCTTGGAACATTAGCTTATGCACAGACTACACAGGCTTCTATTGTAGGGAAAGTAACCGGGCCGGGAAGTACGGCTCAGGAAAAAGTGAAAGTAACGATCGTGAACGAATCCACCGGATTCCGGACTGTCACTGAAACGAACTCAAAAGGAGAATATATCTTTAAAGAAATTCCTCTTGGAGGGCCTTATACGGTAATTGTAAACGAGGATAAAAAAGAAGGGTATAATGTCAACTTCGGCGATCAGGTTACGGTAAATATGGATTTAGGAAGTGAAAAGCATATTGAGGAGGTAAAAATTACCGGAAACCTTAAAAATAAGATCGGAAACCTCGGAGCGGCTACAGCCATTTCAGCTAAAAATATAAGTATGCTTCCGGTAAACGGGCGAAACTTTGCCAATCTTGCGGAATTATCTCCTTTAAGTGGAAAGGGAGGAAGTTTGTCCGGGCAGCTGGGATCCTCTACCAATTTTACCATTGATGGGATGACTGCTAAAAACCCTACATCAGCAGGGGCTACTACCAGCCGAAGCGGTGCTCCTTTCTCTATTTCCATAGAAGCGGTACGTGAATTTAAAATTATCACTAACCAGTATGATGTTACACTAGGAAGAAGCGGGGGAGGAACTGTAAGTGCTGTTACCAAATCAGGAACCAATAAATTTTCGGGAAGTGCATGGGAATATTTAAGAACCAATTGGCTTTCCAGTCCATATGATATCAGAGGAAACAAAAGACAAAATGATTTCTCTACCTCTCAGTTCGGATTTTCATTGGGAGGGCCAATCATCAAAAACAAACTACACTTCTTCGTAGCTTGGGACCACCAGCTGGATTCACGACCATTAATTATTGCAGATATCAAATCTCCGGATGATGAGAAGAGATTTAATACAACAACAGAAACACTTAATCAGTTTTTGAATATTGCAAGATCTAAATATGGAGTAGGTAATACACCTCAGTTCGGAACTTTTGATAAAAGAAGAAATTCAGATGCCGCATTTTTGCGTTTAGACTGGCAGATCAATGAGAAACATTTACTAACGTTGAGAAACAACTTCACTTCCGATCTTAATAAAAACGGACTGATTGACAATACCAGTATTAATTTCTTTGAATCTTACGGGAATGACAAAAACCTTGATAACAGCTTACTATTAACGCTAAGGTCAAACCTGCAACCTAACTTAACAAACGAGCTGAAAGCGCAGTACCTTTATACCTTTCAGGACAGCTACCAAAATGCTGAATTGGGAAAACCTGTTCCAAGAGCCATTGTTGAAAATGTTTCGGCTCCCGGAGTGGGATCTACCAATATTCAGATCGGAGGCCACCGTTTTGGGCAGGAAAGCTTTAGAAATAATGTATTCCAGATCGTAGACAATTTATATTACAATACCGATAAAGTAAAATATACTTTTGGTGCTGATTTGATGTATACCAATGCAAAATCAATCTATGGAAGCGAAGTGAACGGAAGATTTCAGTTTCAGGGACTTACCAATTTTGATAATATGACCCCTTACAGATACTACAGAGAAGTTCCTTTAGTAGCTGATCCGTCTGTAAGGTCCAATATCTGGAACATCGGTGTTTACGGGCAGTTTCAGGCAAAAATTGCAAAAGGACTTGATTTAATGGCAGGTTTAAGGTTGGATTACGGAGGCTATCCGAAAGCTGAATTCAACCAGAAGCTATATGACGAAATGGGAATCAAAACAGATAACCAGATCAAATCATTTGTGATCCAGCCGAGATTTCAGTTTGACTGGAATATCAACGAGCAAAACAAGGACTTCCTTAAATTCGGAGCCGGGATCTTCTCTTCGGATATCAACAATTACATGATTATCAATAACCTTGTATTTGACGGAAGGCACCTTGCCACAGTGGACGTCACCGGTAAAGATGTTCCGTTCCCGGATTTCAATAGCTACAGAGATAATTATGCAAACGTTCCTTCATTAGCGCAATTTCAGATTCCTACCATCAATTATACAGGGAAAGATGCAAAAATTCCAATCATTTATAAGGCCAATATCTCCTATACTCACTTCTTTAACGAAAGATTCAGGGTAGGAATTGCAGGATATATGGCTTTGGGTAGAAACAATTATTTTTACTATGACCGAAATATGCAGGCCAATCCATTCTTTACGCTGTCTAATGAGGATGGAAGAGGCGTATTCGTTCCTGTCACCGGGATCACCAATAACACGAACAACAGCGTAAATATCGACTGGAAAGCCGGAAGAATCAATAAGAATTTCGGAAGAGTACTGGAGTTGGTAAGTGATGGTAAGGTCAATCAGTTTTCCTGGGTAGCGGACACCAGTTACCGTTACTGGAAAGATGGAGAGATCACCGCAAGTTATACCTGGTCTGATATTAAAGACAATACCTCTTACAATGGAAATGTGGCAAACTCTGCTACCCTGTCTACCCTGGTTCAGGGCGACCCAAGAGATTTGAGAATGTCTTACTCCGATAATCAGTTCCGAAATAAAGTCGTTATCTATGGTAACTCGCCTACTATTGCAGGATTCTCTCTGGGAATAAGATATTCAGGAATGGGAGGGACCCGTTTCTCCGCAACAGCAGGAGGAAATATCAACGGAGATTTTGTAGATTCCAATGATCTTGCCTATATCTTCCCTAATATTGCACAAACCATTTTAGATGATCCTCAGGTGGGGCAGGCATTGAAAAACTATATCAGCGAATACAACGGTAAAATTGCAGAACGAAATGGCGGTAAAAATGGATTTTACGGCGTTTGGGATGTGCGTTTATCCAAAAAAATAAAATTTGATAAAATAGGAGCATTTGAATTTTCTGTAGATATTTTCAACGTAGCAAACCTTCTTAATAAAGAATGGGGAGTGAATGAATCTTATGGAAACGTCTCTTTATACAAAGTGACCAAATTCAATCAGGCAACCAGACAGTTTGAATACACTAAAAATGTAAGCGGTAACGGACTTGCTCCTTTATCCGGAAATCCATACCAGATTCAGATTGGAGCAAAGTATAGTTTTTAATAAAGAAAAATAGACATAATAAACCACAAAAGCCCCTTCTGGAAGACTTTTGTGGTTTACAGTTTTTATAATAATACTTACCTTTATCAAAAAGTTCCAGAACTTTATTTTAATTATCTAAATTATATTATGAAAAATTTTATCTTAGGGTTAGCAGTTTTAAGTACAGTTTTGATGAAAGCACAAACCCAGATCATTGCCCATAGAGGTTATTTTCAGGCCCAGCCTGCTACAACGGAAAATTCTCTTAAATCATTGGAAAATGCCCAGAAATTAAAAGTTTATGGGTCGGAATTTGATGTAAGAATGACTAAAGACGGAATATTGGTCATCAATCATGATGAGCATCATGGAAAGATGGATATTGCAGAAACTACTTTCAAAGAATTGGCACAGTTGAAACTATCCAATGGAGAAAATTTCCCTACTTTAAAAGATTATTTGAAACAGGGAAAAAAGGACTCATCTGTGAAGCTTATCGTTGAGATCAAGCCTGCCAAGACTCCGGAAATAGAAAATGAGATTACTCAGAAGACGATCAAAATGATCAGGGATATGAAACTTGAATCTCAGACCGAGTTTATTTCTTTCAGTTTGAATATCTGCAAAGAGATAAAGAAGCTGGCGCCGGCATTTAAAGTTCAGTATCTGAACGGAGAACTTTCACCAGAGCAGATCAAAAAAGAAGGACTGGATGGGATGGATTACCACTACAGTGTCTTCCAGAAAAATACTGGCTGGATTGCTGAAGCAAAAGCAATGGGATTAATTACCAATGCATGGACAGTGAATGATACTGCTGTGTATGATGAACTGAAAAAACAGGGAATAGGATTCGTAACAACGAATATACCTGACCAATTGAAAAATAAATAGGATTTTTAATTCATAAAAGATACAAAAAAGATACTGTTTTTACAGTTAGTAGATCCCGACATCTTAAAAACCATTAAAAAACTATTAAATCTCCTTTTTCGCCGTCTTGTAAAAAGGTTCTTTTGTAACTTTGTATTAAGAAAAGTATTACTACTATGAATATAAACGGAAAAAATGCCATTGTAACAGGTGGTGGAAGAGGATTAGGAAAAGCTGTAGCCCTTGCTTTAGCCAATGAAGGAGTAAACGTTGCCATTACAGGACGAAACGAAGAAAATCTTAAAATGGCAGTTGAGGAGATCAAAAAATTAGGCGTAAACTCAGCCTATGCAGTTTTTTCTGTAGACAATGAAATTCAGGTAAAAGCTGGAATAGAATCTTTGGCAGAACAGCTGGGAGGTGTTGATATTCTCATAAATAACGCTGGGATCGGAGATTTCGGAAGTATTGAAGAGATGCCTTCTGAAACCTGGGAGCAGGTTATTAATACCAATCTATTCGGAGTATATTATGCTGCTAAAGCAGTTCATCCATTTATGAAAGCTAAAGGTGAAGGTGACATCGTAAACGTAGCTTCTACAGCTGGTTTGAAAGGCGGCCCTAATATGTCAGCTTATGCAGCTTCAAAAGCAGCAGTAATTTCTTTGTCACAATCCATGATGGCAGAATGGAGAAAACAAAACATCCGTGTGATCACACTTACCCCTAGTACAATCGCTTCCGATATGAGTATTCAGGGAGGACTTACAGATGGGAATCCTGATAAAGTATTACAGCCGGAAGACTTTGCAGAATGGGTAAGAGATATTTTGAAAATGAACAGAAGAGCTTTAATCGCTAATGCTTCTATTTTCTCAACAAATCCTTAATAAGGTAAAAATGGAGAGTTGAAAATTGAAAATGGCTTCTCAGCTTTTTTGAAGTGGTAACTCAACAATAAAAATCAATAGGAGCGGGCTTTTGCCCGCTTTATTTATGATAGATCATGGCAGGTTTTAGCAAAAATATTGTCCAGAAAGGGTGGTGAATTGGATTTCTATAAAATAATCCTTCCAATACAGAATAATTGTGTGATCTTGAAAACCGCGATATTTTGCTCCTGTATTATTCAATAGAAATGGGCTTTAGCCCATTTAACAAAAAACCATAAAAAATCCTCTGGCTTTAGCCAAAACTTACCACTTCTATTTTTTTAACAATAATAACATTAGTATTTTTGCAGTAAATTACTTACATGCAAAATTATTTAGAATTCAATTTCAAAATCTCTCCATTACAACCATGGAACGAGATATTAATGGCGGAGCTTATAGAAATAGGTTTTGACAGTTTTACAGAAGAAATTGACGGGATTTTAGGATATATCCAGACAGATTTGTTTCATGAAGATCAGCTGAAAGCCCTTCCGATCTTTGAAAATGAGAATGTAAAGATTGATTATTCTTTCGAAGAAATGCCGAATATCAACTGGAATGAAGAATGGGAGAAAAATTTCTCACCCATCAATATTGATGATAAAGTATTGATCAGAGCAGAATTTCATGAGTCTGTACCAGGAATGCATGAAATCATTATTCAGCCTAAAATGTCTTTCGGTACGGGGCATCACCCAACAACTCACTTGATGATCCAACAGATGATGGATATTGATTTTACAGGTAAAAAAGTATTGGATATGGGATGTGGAACTTCTGTGCTGGCAATTTATGCGAAACAGCAGGGAGCCGGAGATACAAAAGCAATTGATATTGATGAGTGGTCGGTAGAAAACTCAAAAGAGAACTCAGTAAGAAACGGTGTAGAACTAGATATAGAACAAGGTACAGCTGAAAACTTAGGACATGAAAATTTTGATGTTATTTTAGCTAATATCAATAGAAATATTCTGATCTCAGATATCCCTACTTATGTTTCAGTATTGAATAAAGGAGGTAAACTGTTGCTTTCAGGACTTTGTTTCTTTGATGTGGATGATATCCTTGAAGTGTGCAGAGAAAGCGGTCTGGAGCTGAAAAAACAGTTGCAGCGCGAAGAATGGGTGAGCCTGTTACTTGAAAAATAATAACACACGCACAAGTATGAAAACCTTATTGACAGCTTGGTGTTTACTGATGCTGCAGTTTTTTACAGCTCAGGAAAATGAAATATATGCAGATGGCATTTTTGGATTTGAACAGAATAAAACGCAGAAAATTTTCACAAACTGGACAAGAGTCAGAAAAGAACCTGATGCCAATTCTCCAATTTTAGATTCTTTACAGAGCAACCAGACAATAATGGTTCTTAATAAAGAAGAAACTGTCCCTGTTTTGCAGCTTGGAGAAAGAAAAGCAAATTGGTATAAGATTTCTTATCAAAAAGGAGACGTAGCCTCTGAAGGATATGTATGGGGAGGAAATCTTTGTGTAGGATATCGAAATAAAAATGGGTATGATTTTCTTTTGGGCCTTTCAAAAACAATAAGTAAGAAAATTAAGGAATTGAATAGCTTTGAGAAGCAGAATATTGCCGGAATAAAAGTAATGGAAGGAAATAACCTGATTGATGAGGTTTATTTTGATACAGGAAAAGGAGAAGAGTTGAGTTCTGCTGCCTTCAATATTGAAAGCAATCATAAACTGCAGAATGTAGAGTTTACTTTAAAAGCAATGATTTCGGGTGAAGCTTGTGGTATCGCAGGTTATGATCAGTATGTTCTTTTTAAAGACAAGAAACTGGTTGCACTTCCACAATTGATGAATGTAGGAGATGCCGGTGTTTATTATCACAGTGAAGTGTATATTTTTCCTAATGATAAAGGGGGCATCCATGATGCATTTGTCTTTAAAATGGAAGATGTAGAGGTGGATGAAAAAGAAAAGGAAACAAAAAAAAGTTCTTCTAAGACATATCTTTGGAATGGAAATTCTTATCAATTAAAATAAGAGCATTTGTCAGAAATAAATTAAACCGTTGTAAGTACAGCGGTTTTTTTGCTTTCTAAGCAGCTATACTATGCCATGAAAAATGTATTTGGGATTAAAGCAATGCCCGGTAGCGCCTTAATAAAAATGGATCAGTATCAATTATTTCTGCCTGTTAAGTGATAGAACTCAAAAATGTCTGAATAACACTTTTACACCTGATCCCTTATTCTTGTATTGTCTCTGAAAAGTCTTGCCTTTGATACCGAAAAGTTCGGATATGACTTTGAGAGGAAGATCTTTAGTGTCTGCTAATTTTTTTTAAGAAGACGGCAAATTCATTTGTCATGCGTGTTCCTTTAGCTACAACACCCCAATCTCTCTGTAGGATTTCACGTGAGTGCTTATCAGTCCATCTTCTTCTTTTTCACATATGATTTGACAGTTGTACCTCTTATTGGGTAATTTATCTACAATAATTTCAGGGAGAAAACCTTTGGACTTTAGTAATCTATCTTGTAATTCATCAGGAATGCTGCTTTTTTCTTCAAAATAAATATGAAGTAAAAATTTAAGAAGGTCGTAATCGCTTAGCATAAGACAAAGATACAACCACTAGACATTCCCCCAACTTTTGAGACTGATCCTCTATCTGGTTTGCTCTGAGAATTCTTAGATTATAGTACAAAAAAAGACTCACAAAATATTGTGAGTCTAAATACAGTGAGCGCGAAAGGATTCGAACCTTTGACCGTCTGCTTAGAAGGCAGATGCTCTATCCAGCTGAGCTACGCACCCATTAAATAGTTTTGATAAAACTACTAAAACAGTCGGGGCGGCAGGATTCGAACCTGCGACCTCCTGGTCCCAAACCAGGCGCGATGACCGGACTACGCTACGCCCCGAATAGGTCATCAATAACAAATTTTACTTCGTTATGTTATTTCAGAAGTACAAGACTTTTGAATTGGAATGAAAAAAATCACAAGGTATTTGTGAATTTTTTTTGTGAGCGCGAAAGGATTCGAACCTTTGACCGTCTGCTTAGAAGGCAGATGCTCTATCCAGCTGAGCTACGCACCCATTAAATAGTTTTGATAAAACTACTAAAACAGTCGGGGCGGCAGGATTCGAACCTGCGACCTCCTGGTCCCAAACCAGGCGCGATGACCGGACTACGCTACGCCCCGAAGAGGTCATCAATAACGATTTTTACTTCGTTTTTGCGGTTGCAAAGGTACAATACTTTTCGAAATAAAAAAATAAAATTTAAATTAATTTTACGTGAATAATACCCAATTAATTTTACCGGACTAATAACCATTGAATTAACCTGTTTTAAAAATGAATAAAAATTCTTCAGATTTTTTTCTTTTTCATTCTTTATTAGTACCAATTGAGGGCTTAAGAATAATTTGCTATACGAATAATTAAATTTTTCAAATGTCAATTCTAGTAATCATGATTTAGTATTAAGCTTTAGAGCTATTTTTAGAGAGATAAGTGAGATGGTCACTTTATAATGTCCATTACAAAGAATAAAATAATAAACACTGATTATTTAAATCTTTTATAACAAATTTATGGTTAATAAGTAAAGGTTCTTTTTTTTTACACATAATTCCTTAAATTTTGTTAAATAAAAAATTTGCTATATCTATTTCTTTTATTAATTTGCAAAAGTCAAAAAACTAATACCTGATTATCCATGGAAAATTCAATCTTCTCTATTTACTGTTTTGATTATCATTGCGTTGCTATTGATGTCGCTCGTATAATTTCTTTTTCTTACTGATTTTTTTATAACCAAACCTTCGAATAGTTCTTGCTAACTATCAATTTTAGTAAAATATCTGGCATGTATAAACTTTCTTATTCTAAGATGTTTACGATAACTGCTTTATCGTGTTCTGTCTCTTTTTATTCTCAATTAGTGGGATCAGATGTCCAGCTATGGGAAAAAGCAAATCCGACGCTTCGTGAAGCTTCAAAATGCAAAGATGAAAATCTGCTTAATTTCCATTGCAGTATTAAGGATAAGCTGTTCAAAAAATATATAAAATACAGTAAAAATAAAAGTCATACCCTTACGGCTGTTCATCGCTCCAAGGAAGATGAATTAATCTGGGAAAATACAGATGAAAAAATATCTTTAGGAAATAACAGTTATAAGACTGGAGGGAAAAAAAATGTGGAAATTAGAAAAAAGCCAAGTATTTTTTCATATCTGGCAACGGCTGATTCTGACCATGAAAAATCGGACAGTCTGAAAATTAAATTTGAGGATCAGAATCTCTATGAGATGGTATTTCTGCCAAGAAAAGCCAGGTCCTTAGATTTAAATAAAATTCATTCCTATCTTTCTATTAAATACGGAATCTCTCTTGAAAAAGGGAAGTATTACAGTAGTGACGGGAAAATAATCTGGGATCCTGAACAACATAAAGAATATAAATATAAGCCTACAGGATTGGGCAGAGATAATGGTAATGAACTTTATCAGAAACAATCATCCAATCAGGCAGATCTTTTTTTAACTATCGGGAAAAACTCCATTGAAAGAACCAATGTGGAAAATCAGGCGATTTTTGATAACAATCAGTTTGTAATCTGGTCAGATGATAACAAGGATTTGGCTTTGAAAAATGACGGAAGTCTTGATGTTCTGCAAAAAAACTGGGAGATCAGTTTTATTGGCAATAAAGTTTCTAAAACGGATTATAGTGTCAGGATTTTAAAAGAAACGGTAAATCCGAGATCTTTACCTACTGCTTATTGGATGCTTCTGAAAAAACCTGATGGAAGTATACAGAAAATTCAGGGGGTTGAAAATGAATATTATATATTCTTCAATAAAGTTGATTTCCTGAATGATTTTGATAGCGGAGATACGGCCCATTTTACTTTTGCCGTAAGTCCATTAAAAGATCAAAAAAGAGAAAGTACAAATCCTATTCAGAATTCTGGACCCGGATCATCAATCAATAGCAGTGAATTATCTTTGGAACTGACTAAAATTAATCTTTATCCAAACCCGGTTAAAAAAGGACAGATCTTTACGGTTACTTTTCCGTCAATGGACGGGCTTGAGATTTCCATTTATGATGGCACAGGAAGACTTGTAAAGCTGGATAATATAGACAGGAAATCCAACCACTATACCGGGCAACTTGATGTACAAAGTGCTTATATCATCAATCTTACCCAAAACAAAAAAATTATAAAAACTTTCAAATTAATCGTTGATTAAAACTTTACCATGAAAATAAATACGGATCAATTTCCTGTTACCAAGAAATCGTTTCTGTTGATGTCTTTCTTTGTGTGTATGTTTGTTTTTGCAAGCTTTACCAAAGAAGACAGGCAGAAGGTACGGAGATTTAAGAAAGAACTGATGAGTAAATTGACCGATACAAAAGTTGATTTACCTGACAGTAATGCAAAAGAAAATTCTTTCAATCAATTAATACAATCAGAAACATCACCTCAAAAGAAGCTTTTGGGAGGTGATCATCCTTTATTTTTAGATTTGGCAAAGAAAAATACCAGACTTTCTGAGTTTAAAAATGAAGTTATTGATAATAATAATTTTTATTCATCCAAAGAGAAAGAAGGAACCATTGGTACCTTCACGGATCAGGAAGAAGATGAGGTTTCTGATAACTTTTTCACCATTGATATTCCATCTGTTGAAGAAAACACAATTGCTTATCTGGAATATGATTTATTTGGGTTGGCTTCCCATGAATCTGTATCCAGATCTGTTAATCATAATATTGCAATGGGAGGAGGGATTATTGTTCCTAGTGCCAAATGGAGTCATCAGAAAGAAGCTGTTAATTCGGAGCTTATCAAGGCTGGTTCTAATTCTATATTATTCACTTCACCTGCTTTTGGAGTAAAATATAAAGTAAAAAATTTACGCCTGGTTTTTGAAAAAGATAAAAAATCAAATGATAGGCCGATAGTAAGTTCTATGCTTTCGGGTGATCAGTTATATGTGAAAGGAAACACCGGATCTTTATCAGATATAGTGATTAATAATGAAGTGATTGCTGTAAAAAAAGGAGAGTTTGAAAAAGTAATCAGACTTTCAGAGAAAAATAAAGCGGATGGTGCATTTTCCATTACTGCAGGAGGGATTGTTAACACCTATAAAATCCCGGTTTCTACAAAAGCTTTTAAAATCGTTGATAATTACTATGCAAAACCAAAAGGAATTGAAGTTACAAAAGATAAAGAATTTAGTATAAGCTACGAAAATATGAATGTTTCTATTGAGAAAGAAACATCTGAATCAGCTTATATAGAAGTTCTAAAACTAAGAGAGAAAGATCTTCCTGCGGTATCTCAGGGGCTTAAAAATGTGACTCTGAACAATTCTGGTTATAGATTTTCCGTACTGTCGGGAAAGCTGGAGAAAAATGCAAAAATTAGCATTCCTTATGATGTTAAAAGATTGGGAATGTTTTCTCCTAAAGATATTAAGATCTTCCATTTTGATTATGCTAAAAAGCAATGGGTAGCAGATCAATCGGTAGTTGACGAGAAAAATAAAACAGTAACTGTAGAAGGGAAAGGAGATCACGATTATATCAACGGAATTATTTCCGCTCCGGAGTCTCCTCAGACAACAGCTTTTTCACCAACCAGTATCAGCGGATTAAAGGCTGCCGATCCTATGGCTGGAATGCAGCTGATGAATGCCCCTACAGCAAACCAGAAAGGTGATGCTAATATGAACTATCCCATTAGAGTGCCTGCAGGTTTGGGAGGAGTACAGCCTTCTTTGGCTATTGGATACAATAGTGGCGCCGGAAACGGATGGATGGGTGAAGGATGGGACCTTCAGGGATTGTCAGCCATTACAGTGGACACCAGATGGGGCACTCCTATGTTTGGAAGTGAAGAAACCGAGCTTTATACATTAGATGGAGAAATGCTGGTGTATCCCGGAGGTTATCTTCCACACAGGCATAATAATGTAAGTGAAGCATCTACAGATATCACAACAGCAAGACAACCAAGAAATCCGGCAGGAAAAAAGCAGTTCTATCTTAGAAAGAATCACGATTTTACTCTTATAGAAAGGGAAGGAGACGGTCCTGCTAATTATTCATGGAAGGTGACTTCTACAAACGGTACGAAAAGCTATTATGGTGGAAGTGATAATTCGGTTATAAAAAATGCAGAAGGCCAGATTGTTCATTGGGGATTGAGGATGGTAGAAGATACCCATGAAAATAAAATGATGTTTACCTACCAGAATAATACAAACGTAAACATTGGTACCGGTAATAATGCTAATGGAGGAACTTATTTCCATATTCAAAAGATAACCTATGGAAAAGGTCAGGATTATAGTGTCAGTTTTGTTACTGAAAATACCCTAACCAGAAAGGATATTAATATCAATGCCAAACAGGGAGTCAAAAGGGTAGAACCCTATCTTCTAAAAAGTGTTGATGTCAGTTATAAAACTCAAAAAATACGCAGTTACAGAGCAGAGTATGAAGATGGTCAGTTTTCAAAAACCAGATTGAGAAGATTATATATTCAGGGATATAATATTAAAGATCCTCATCCGCTTCCTATTGTGGATGATTATAATTTTGAATATTATAATGAAGTAGAAAATAATCAGATATTTGGAGCTGATACTCAGTTACAGGTAAATTATGAAAATCCATATCCTAGCATCATTGGAGATCTTTTGAAACCATCAAAAATTAATGGAAATATTTCTACAGAAAGCGGCCTGAATTTTAGAGCAGCAGCAGGATTGAATTTTTTCTATTCTTCAAATGATGCCTACGGTCACCTTATGTTTGGTTTCCCTTTCGGATATTCTACGGCTGAGGCCAAAAACGTGCAGCAGCTTATTGATTTTAATGGAGATGGAATACAGGATATGATCTACAGAACATCTTCCGGGCTTACTTATAGTGAAGGAAAATTAGATATATACGGTAGGCTGTCTTTCTTATCTCCTAAACCGATTTTAAATTATAATAGTAATTTTTCTTTTACTGAAACTAAAACCAATAATTCCGGATGGGATATGGGAGCCATTGTATACAGCAAGTCTTCTATTACTTCTACTTCAAAAGGAATTACCTCTACTTATCTTATTGATGCCAATTCTGATGGATTGGTTGATATTGTAAGTGATGGAAAGGTTTGGTTCAATAAATATAATTCGTCAGGACAGCCTGAAATGACTCAGCACTCAGAGTATACGGAGAATATGGTAGTTAAGGTAAAGCCGATAGCTCCTCCTCTTATACCACCTCCGGGACCTAAAGTTCCGCCGATTGTAGAGCCTGATTATCCTCCAACTCCTATTGCAGATGTAGTAAAAGTGTGGATAGCTTCTCAAGACGGTTATATTACTATCAATGATAATGTGAGTATAAGTGGTATTGACCCTTTAAACCCTAGCCCGGTAAATCCTTTAAATCCTACGGATAAGGCATATTATTCTATAGAGATTGCCAATCCGGATTATGTGCCAGGAGGTACCCTGCCAAATAATTTTTATAATGCGAGAGTTTTTCTTACTCAGCTTAATCCTAATAATCTGTCTCAATCTGTAACAATTTCCCGATATAATGATTATTATTCTCAGATTATTAATGTGCCGGCAGGAAATACAC
Source organism: Chryseobacterium sp. MEBOG06 (assembly GCF_021869765.1). Classification (NCBI taxonomy): domain Bacteria; kingdom Pseudomonadati; phylum Bacteroidota; class Flavobacteriia; order Flavobacteriales; family Weeksellaceae; genus Chryseobacterium; species Chryseobacterium sp. MEBOG06. The sequence continues at coordinate 1,139,567 of NZ_CP084580.1, forward strand.
TGTATAATATCCACGGTGCAATCAATAATTCGAATAGATTATTTGTGAAAAGTGGGGATAAAGTGTATATAAGGCTTCATAAAAATGCGGACACAAATCTGCAGATAGATTCCAATCCTACTGTTACCTATATTGATCCTGCCACTGGGCTGGCTTTGAGAGGACGAAACCTTGAACAAGATCAATTTAAATTGAATAACGGAAGTTATGGAATCAATTTGTTTATGAATAATCTTATAGCACCAATATATCTGGATGCAGCAGGAACTGCACAGATTAGAGTTAATAGTATTAATTTTCCTTCTTCATCAGATAGTTTTACTTTTAAAGTAATCAAGGAAAATACTGTTACTGGGGCTGTAACGGTGCTTCATTCGCAAAGTTATAATCAGAGTACCACCTCTTTTGATACTCAGGATTATACAGATACAATAACAATAAATGCAGGTGAACCTGTTTATTTGAAATTTATTGTAGAGTCAGATACTAATACAGGATTTTTAGGTAACAACTGGAATAGTGCAATTACAGTTAACTATAAAGCAACTTCCCCATCTGTCAATTTGAAATTTTCTCCATCTGCTCAATATCCCTCATTTGCAGTGACTAAACTCAAGGAAAGGCTTGGTATTAGCGGGATGCAAACTAACCCTGTATTGAGTGGGTTTCATGATTTTGGAGTACAGATTAATAAAGATATTGCCAATGCTTCTACGTTGGGAACAGGAAGTTTTTACTATATAGTTAAAAAACTTGGACAGGTTATTGCTAAGAGAAAAGTAACTATTACTGCTGCACAAGGGATTGCTCCCACTGTGGTAGAAGAAAATATGCTAACAGGTCAGGCAATTCCGGGGATCGATCCTATTATAATTTATTCAGGTGATTTAACACAGCCTTCACTTGATTTGGGGTTCAATGTGCAGGTGTATTGCCAGACGGGAGCAGAATATGCATTATTTGATAAATACTCAGAATATTTCCAGGGAAAACCTTTTAATATATATTATGATACTTCTATCTTATTAACCAAGGTATGGCCTACGTCTGTGAATACGGCAATGTATAATACAAAATCGGCTATTTATAATAACTGGGGACAGTTCTTATATAAACCGAACAATGATGTGGAGTATAGCTATGGAACCCCTATTGAAGCTGAAGCATTCACTGGCAATGTAGCACTGCAGAATACCTATCCATCTTGTCAGGGATTAACCGGTCAGGCATTGACAGATTGTGTGGCATCCAATGGTAACACGACTTGCCAGGGGTTAAGTGGTCAGGCTTTTATAGATTGTGTGGCCTCAAATGGCAATCCGACTTCAGGGAACAATACTGTATCGCAATATGTTTCCCCAATGAAACCCTATTCTGTATGGATAATTCAAAATCGTCCTCTGCCGATGAAAAGAGTAGACAGTTGGATAGGAACTAGTACAGAACAGTTTTCAATGGCTACTTCTTTTAGAGATCATGAAGAAATAAGTTATTTTTCAAACCCTGTTCCAAATCCTCCTGCAATTTCACCTACCTCTCTTGTGAACGGAGTGCTGTCATTAGATACAACGATGAAAGCAATCAGTAAGAAACAAAGCAGCAGGTCGAAGAATACAACCAATGGACTAAGTGTGGGAACTGTAAGTGCAGGGAATTCCGAAACTCTACCCCTTAAAGATGGTAGTATTGAAACCCAGACATTTTCTGATATGAATGGAGACGGATATCCTGATATGGTGTATCCTGAATCTATACAATATACAAATTCTGTAGGAAGTTTGGACGATATAAAACTCGTTGCTACTGGTGATTTTCCAACAAATACATACAGTTATTTAAAAGTAAATTCCTTAGGATTTTCCTTTAATGTCTTTTCAGCCAGTGGAAGAGATAAAGCAAATGGACCCACCGGTACATCTTCAAAAAGTAATAATTCAATGCCTTGGTCTGTAGGGGTAACTGCGGGGGCTGGGGCCAGTGATTATTTTAATTCATATGATTCCGGAAGAGCATTTTGGACAGATGTTAACGGTGATGGATTACCAGATAGAATTATCGATTATAATACGATAATGTTTAATCTTGGGAAAAGTTTATCAGAACCCACGTCTTATCAGAATATGATTTCTTATCGTTCTCATCCAATAGGAGGCCTTAATTTTTCTATAGGAGGGGGCCTTGGATCTTTTGCTAATCTGAGTGCTTTGAGTAATTTTGGTTTTGGAATAAGTGCAAGTGCAGGAGGATCTGGTTCTAAAGGAACAGCAGAAGTCGTATATGAAGATATTAATGGAGATGGACTTATTGATATTGTGGAGGTAGATAACAATAATAAATCAGCAAAAGTTCGTTATAACCTGGGGAATAAATTTGATACAGCAGTTCCATTACTTAAAGCAGCTGGAAAGGTCGACTTTACAGAAGAAACGGGATCTTACAACGGATATGTGTCTTTTGGTGGAAATATGATGCTGAATTTTGGGCCTATTCCAATTATTCCACCTGCAATTCTGGTTATTTTCATAAAAGCAGGGGCAGGAGCTACTGCAAATTTAGGGATCAATGTTTCCGAAACTAAAAAAGCTTTCAGAGATATGAACGGGGATGGATTCCCTGATCTGGTAGTAGATACTAATGATGGTTTCATTGTTAACTATTCTTTAATCGGACAAACGAACAAACTTAAAACAGTTACCCATGCTATTACAAAGGGGCAGTATACTGTGAATTATAAGTTTACACAGCCTAATTATAAGGACCCTCATGCTAAACTGGTGGTAGATGAAGTGAGAATACTGAATCCTGATGTATTCAGTACCAACTATACTCAGTCGGATGCAACGAAAGATATTGTAACGAAATATACATTTGAAAAATCTAAATATGACAGAAGAGAAAGAGACAACTTTGGATTTGAAAAAGTAACCAGCGAGCAATTAAGTGCTGCCGGAAGTACATACCGTAAAACAGTAGATACATATTATAATACAAGCTATTTCTTAAACGGATTAATTAAAGAAAGTAAAATCCTTTCAGGAAATGATGAGTTAATTTCTAAAGTTAACTATAACTATCATGTGTATAGATTTAAAGATAATGTAACTAAAATTGATGCAAATTATTTACCGGAAGGTTTTGATACGGGAGGAACAGAAGGTAGGAAAATGGCAGTTGTCCTATTGGATAAAAAAGTCAATACGAGATATGAAAATGGCGGAGAGGTTGAAACTACGGAAAAAATGGAGTATGATTATAATACCGGATTGGTTTCAAATTATACCTATACCAGCCCTACCAATTCGTATAAATCAGCCATACAGTACTGGGGACAGTTAAATAATAATATTATAGGGGTACCAAAGCAAATTAATGTATATGACGGAACAGGTTCTACACTTTTAAGACAGAGAAGTACACAAAACGTTAATGCAAATACCGGGGATATAGGAAAATATATTGTATTTGACGGTTCTCAAAATATTGAAACAGATTATACTTATGAAACATCAGGAAATGTGAAAACAGTAACTTATCCTCCTGATGAAACTTCAAACAGATACTCAATATCTTATGAGTATGATGGTGAGACAGGTAAATATGTAGCGAGAGCGACCGATGCTTTTGGGTATATTTCTTTTGGGGAATATAACCCGTATTTCGATGTTTTGACAAAGAGTACAGATATTACAGGTAATGTAATTTACTATGCATATGATGATTTTGGAAGAATGGTTGCCGTAAATGATCCTTATAGCCTTGCCGGAAACTCTACTTTAACACATTCTTATTATTTTGATCACTACGGTATTCCAAATTCCAACCAGACTATTAAAATATTCCGTGCCACAACCTCACATTATGATGCTGATCATCCGACTAATCTGATCAATACAGACTCCTATTCAGATTTTATGGGAAGGGTGATACAGGTGAAGAAAGATGTTGATATTAACGGAACCGAACGTAGATCCATTTCAGGAAGGCCGGTATTTGACGTATTGGGAAGACAGGTTTATCAGTACCAACCTCAGGAAGGTGATCTTCAGGATAATAATTTGAATCTGAATCTCAGCCAATATATGCTGGCAAATACTTATGATGTTTCAGATAGAATTACCAATGTAAAATACGAAGATGGGGTTGAAAAATCAATTCGCTACGAAATAGAAGGTAATCTTTTTAAAACCACAGAAGAACTTGATGTTACAAAAACAGAAACCTTTACCAATGCAGAAGGGCAAGTTGTTGAGAAAGTAAATTATCTAGATAGTGATCCGTTGTCTACAAAGTTTGAATATAATACGGTAGGTGAGCTCTTAAAAGTGATTGATCCGCAGGGGATTAAAACTACCTATCAATATAACCTTGCAGGAAGAAGGACAGAAATGATGCATCCTGATAAAGGACTCACTACTTATGTATATGATTCTGCGGGTCATTTAATTAAGTTTGGGACGGCAAACCTTGCGAATGATCCTACTATACAGACGCATCAGATTCATTATAGATATGATAAGAACAGGCTTACTGATATTGAACTTCCTAATCTTCCAACCGGTACAGTAAATCCTAATAACGTTCATTATGATTATATGCCTGCCAATTCAGGAAATAACTCAGGAAGGATCATTACAAAAACAGATGGTACAGGATATACTACCTATAATTATGGAAAACTAGGTGAAGTAATATCGGAAACACGTAGAATATTCGGATATAATATTCCAACCATGGAATTCAAAACAGATTATGTGTATGACAGCTGGAATCGTCTAAAAAAACTGACGTATCCTGATGGAGAACAACTTTCCTACAGCTATGATCTTGGAGGAAATTTAAAGACTGTAACCAATGGTAGTTACAATTATATTCAGAACATCAGGTATGATCATTATGAGCAGAGAACAGGTACAGATTATGGAAACGGAACCAAAACCACTTATTCATATTTAGATACCAACAGAAGGTTAAGCTATTTTGGTCTTTGGAGTACGACAAATCAATTCTTATCCAACAGATATGATTATGATAAGAGAGGAAATATTGTCCGTCTTGGTAATGATGTAGGGGTAACTCAAAATCAGATGGGAGGTACCTATGCTTTCAAATATGGATATGATACCTTAAACAGATTGATTGGTACAGAAAGTGATATGGGACTTAACGATAAAGGAGGAACTCCTACAACGCCGAATAATTCTCCTTATTCACAAAGTAACTCGCATTTCGATCTGAAGAGAATAAGATATAACGAAAGTGGGGGAATGGTGCTGAAAGAGCAGGTTCATCAAATTAATCAGCAGCCGGAGCCATTAAATACGTATTCTAACAATTATAAGTATATACCGGATACCCATAAGGTAGAGGCGATCATTGATGGTAATATCAGTGGAGCGCAACAGTTTTTCAGTTATGATGATAATGGTAATACGATCAAGCATGCCGATGAATTTGGTGCGAAGCAGATGTTCTGGGATGAACAGGATCGTATGAAGGCTTTTTACAGTGATGACTCTGGTGTATATCAGTATTATGCGTATGATGATAAAGGAGAAAGAACCATTAAGTATAATCTTCACGGAAGCTCTCAACTGTATCAGAACGGAGAACTGGTAGATCCGGGCAGTTTAAGTCTGAATGATTATACGTTGTATCCTAACCCATATGTAACGGTGGCTTTAAACGGACAGTATACCAAACATTATTTTGAAGGTTCAACACGTTTTGCAAGCAGAGTTATGGATGGCAGTAATGTTTTCATTCCATTAAACCTTGTAAGAACTCCTGGTCAGGAAACGACAATGAAAGAGCCGGATCCTGCAGCTGACTTTAAAACATATCTTGAAAAAGCTGGAATAGGAGACATTTCCGTATCAGAGATGAATACTTTAAACGGACCAGCAAGCCAGTTAGGATTATATTATTTACATACTGACCATTTGGGAACTGCTACATTTGTTACCAATTCCAGCGGTCAGAGTACACAATTTTTCTTAAATTTACCATTCGGGGAAACGATGCTGGAGCAACGAACAGGAGTATATAATAATCCGTATAAGTTCAATGCCAAAGAGCTTGACAGAGAAACAGGGCTGTATTATTATGGAGCAAGATATTATAACCCAAGAGCAAGTATTTGGTATGGTGTTGACCCGCTAGCAGAGAAAATGCCGAGTTGGAGTCCATATGTATATACTTTTGATAATCCTGTCAGATTTACCGACCCTGACGGGCAAGTTCCGAATGATATTGTTTTTATGGGGCTTAATGGTCGAGAAATTCATAGAATTAAAAGTAATACGGTTTTTAAGACCTATATGATTGATATTAATACAAGAAGTGTTGCAGTGAGTGGCTTGACAGCAAATGGAGGTAAAGGATGGACAGAAGCAGCAATGCCCAATGTAATACAAGAAAAAGGAGGTGGTGATACTACTGGATCAATTTATCAAAAATATGATTATTTAATTGCGGCAGAAACTGGATATTTTAATCAATACAAAAATGCTGGTATTACACCTAAGCATACAAATGGTTCAAGTATTGACGATCCATCTACAGTACCAGATTTAGATCCAACTTTAGTCAAATCTACAATTATGCAAGAATCTATGATGGGAACATATGATGCAAATCCTAATGATCTAAATAATTCAAAATCTGATATTATGCAAGCAAATGTTTACTATGGTGAAAATTCAAATGATTGGGGAAAAGGACATAAAATGCAATTTGGACTAACAAAAGGAGGAGGAGCTACTCCAGAGCAATCAGTTAATGCAGGTATTGGATTGATGTATCAAAAGGGGCTTACAACAAGTAGCGGAAAAACAAGATGGACAGGTGGAAAGAAGTGGGATAATGCAAGTAAAAACTATAATGGTGGCGGAGCTTCAAATTATGGAAATGTATTGATAATGAGAGATGCAGCAAAAAAACCACAGCCTAAAAATTACTAATATGAAAAATTTTTTATATTTATTTTGTTTAATAATATTATCTTACTGTCATAAAGTAACCCCGCAGAAAGAAGAAAAATCAAAACTATTAGGAAATCTACCTAGCATAATTATAGATGGTAGTAGTCTGACAAGAAGGAATGTATCCTTTGATTGTATTGAATTTAAAAATAAAAAAATACAAGATAATTTTAATTTTTTAAATACTAATATTGTTTATTACGGTATCAATACAATTAATAAGAATAAATTAAATGATTTTCAATATTATAAACTATTTTTAGTTGAAATACCTTTTTTAAATTTTCTGCCAAATGATTTTATTGAGGGTAATTTTAAGTTTAATAAATATTTTAAGAAAGTAGAAAATTATGGAGATTGTCATGTTGGGGAATTTATCTTTTTAAATAAAATTAATTCAAGACAGAACAAAGCCTATGTATTATTTAATACCAGTCGAAATGAAGTGACAATTTGGTATTATGACAATATGAAATTTGATCAAAGCAATATTGTTTTAACTTATAGTATTAAAGGAATTAATTCTTATTATATAGTCAAATACTCAAAAGAATGTGAAGCTTTTATTCCTTTAGAATAATGGCTGTCAAATAAATTAAAATTTTATAACATAAACCCCACCGCAATTTGCGATGGGGTTTGTTATTAATTTTCAAACTGCTTATCTAAAATACCTAGACAACCTTCCATCCGCTGGCAAAGTCTCCTGACTTTGAGGTACAAATAAAACAGAGAGTCCAAATTAAGATTTAAAGTTGATCCTAATAAAAGCTTGCATTTTGCAAGGTTTTGTGCTTTAAGAATAGCTTTTATCATTGGTAATTTTATCTTTCAACAGTTAAAGTACTCGGTTTTTCTTAAATTTACCATTCTGGGAAACGATGCTGGAGCAAAGAACGGGAGTATATAATAATCCATATAAGTTCAATGTAAAAGAACTGGATAAGGAAACCGGATTGTATTATTACGGAGCAAGATATTATAATCCGAGAGCGAGTATCTGGTATGGGGTAGATCCGCTGGCAGTTTACAACCCTGCAATGGAGACTCAGTTTTACGGTGAAGGACAACATAATGGAGGAGTATTTTATTGGGGTAATCTAAATCCTTATATATACACTTATCAAAACCCAATAAAATATATAGACCCTAATGGTAAACAATCTCTTGGTAAACAATCCCTTCCACAATTACTAGAAGAGGGATTAAATATCTTACATGAAACAAAAATTGGCAGAAAGATATATAGATGGGGTAATAGCTTAGACGAAGAAACTCAAAAAGATATTTTAAAGAAAACACCTTTAGGTGGGTTAATAAAATTTCAAGAATTTGTAACTAATTTACAAAGGCCTTATGTAATTCCAATACCAGGTATTAACAAACCATGTGGTTGCTTTACATCTGGGACACAGGTTTTAGCTGAAAAAGGATATAAAAATATTGAAGAAGTAAAAGAAGGAGATCTGGTTTGGGCTTATGATGAGACAAGTGGAAACCTAGAGCTTAAGAAAGTAATTAGTACTATTACACTAGATTTTTCGCAAGTTTTTAAATTATATATTGGAGATGAAGTCATTGAAGCAACACATGAACATCCTTTCTTTATTGGAGGAAAATGGCTCAAAGTTGACGAACTCAAAGTTGGTGATTATGTTACTTTATATGATGGAACCACAAAGAGAATAGATAAAATAGATTTTATAAGAAATGGAAATTTTAAAGTACATAATTTTGAAGTTGAAGATTATCATTCTTATTTTGTAGGGAAAAATAAAGTTTTAGTTCATAATGGTTCACCATGTGAATATTTGCCAGTAAGCTTGCCGAAAGATAAATCTACTGGTATGCAAATAGCAGGAGCAAAAGAATTAAATAAAGGTATTAAAGATTTATCAGCAGGGAGATATGTTGAACCACGATTTGATGATAATGGTTTTCAAAAGACATATAATGTTTCCCTAACAACTAATCCATCACAAACACAAATATTATTTGATGGAGCTTTAGAATATAAAGTTAATGTGTCTGGTGCTGGAGATAATTACAGAATATTATACAAAGCAAGTATAAATGAAAAAACAGGTAAATGGGAAGAACATGTAGGATATACCTTTGATCATTATAGAACAATACACGAATATAAAAAGAAAGATTAGTATTATGGATTTACTAGAAATATCACTTAGAATTAATGAAAAGGAATTTTTCAAATGTAATTATATTCAATTAGTTCCTTATTCCAGAACTTCTTTACGAAAAATAATTTTTAAAAATATTAAATTAATTAATAAAGATATTGATTTACTAAGTGGAGAGTATGACTTTTATGTAGCATATAAAAATCAAAAACTAGAACGAGGTGAAATTAATTGGTTTGATATGTACATGATTTTTTCTGATATATTTACAAAAGATATTAATGATGGGGATGATATTGAGATTAAATCAATAATGTCACATGATAAACATATTTTTTATGAACAAGACGTCATTGATACATATAATTTATGGCAAAATGATAAAGAAATAAATTGGAATGAAATAGATACTGATTTTAAATATTCATACGTGTCAGCTTGTTTTTATTGGTCAAAAACACCCTCTAAATTTATTAATTATGAAATAGTAATTGACTGTCTTATGATAAAAGAACAAATTGATTTATTCTATTATTTAGGAAAAGAAATATTTGGAGAAAGAGCGTACTGTGGTTCAAATTTCTATCAGTTTGAGGATTGCATTTCAATGATATGTACAAAAGGACCACAAGAACTACCTTTTATTGTTTTTAAAAATTTTAATAAATTAAATTCTGAAAATATTATTAATGATATAAAACATTTAATAACATTTTTTAGATCTAAAAAAATGACAGTAGAATTTTAGATACTCCCGCACCACAAAGTCCCAACCCTCGCTCCGTTGAGGTGAAAAAACAAATAACTTAATTCAACATTATAAAAACCTCGCAAAAACGCGAGGTTTTTTCATTAAGCAAACACGAGTAATCCTATATTTGCCCCATGAAACGATTAATGCTGTACGTACTTTTCCCTGTATTTCTATTCTCACAGACTACCGGAAAAGTAATCAAAATTTCAGATGGAGATACCATTACTTTACTGCTAGAAGGCAACCAGCAAAAAAGATCAGGCCGGCCGAAGTCGATTGTCCGGAAGACGAGTAGAGGTTTGGTGAAATATTATGTTTTGTAGACTATTAAAATGATACTATCTACATAATGACCATTTAGGAACGGCAATATTTGTAACTAATTCCAGTGCGCAGACTACGCAATTTTTCTTAAATTTACCATTCGGAGAAACGATGCTCGAGCAACGAACAGGAGTATATAATAATCCGTATAAGTTCAATGCAAAAGAGCTGGATAAGGAAACCGGATTGTATTATTACGGAGCAAGGTATTATAACCCGAGAGCGAGTATCTGGTATGGAGTAGATCCGCTGGCAGTTTACAACCCTGCAATGGAGACTCAGTTTTATGGAGATGGACAACATAATGGAGGAGTATACTTCTGGGGGAATCTTAACCCGTATATTTATACCTATCAGAGTCCAATTAATTTAATTGATCCTAATGGTAAACAGGCAGCTTCTAAAGCTCATCGGGGAGGAGGTTATAGAGGTATTGGAATTCCAATACCTATGTACGAACATCAGGGTGTTTATCTTCCTTTTCCTGTTCATACCCAAGAAGAATATAGGGAAGGTTTTAATAAATTGGGAAATGACCTTAAGGCAGTAACAGTAATTGGGTTTACTGCAGTTGCTGTTTCTACATCTGATGTATGGATACCTTTAATTGATAAATATAAGCAAGCTGTTAATTGGTCGAATAGAATTTTACACTCCAAGAAAGAATCTGAATTTGCTCCAACAAATAATGGCGAGGTAAATAAAGAAATCGTTGAGGTAGCAGCCGGAAGAGGAACTACAAGAAAAAACCCTGATGGAAGTGATAAAATATTTGAAGGACGTGAATATAGAAACGGAGAAGAAGGATATGGTAGTCAAAAAGGGTGGATTGGTTCTGTAGAGTATGAGGTTAAAGGACCTGGATTATCACATAATAGAATATTAAAGAGAACAAATAAAGACGGTAGCATTAAATACGGATATAGCACGAGTAAGGATTATAAGAAAATTCATGAAATAAAGAAAAAAGAAAGTAAATGATAATACAATTAAATGATAAGTATTTTGGAATAAATTATATCAATTTAAAGAGAAATGAAAATATTATAGAAGATAAATTGCTTTTAAGAATTGACAATGTTTTTAGACAAGATATTTTGGATCAAATTGAAAATAATGGTCGGTTAAAAATCTATACTGAGAACAGAAATAATCATTCTTTTTGTTTATATGAAACTAAATTTATAACAGATTACATCTATTTACTTGAAGAACATAATAATGAGGAGGAAATAATATTAAATGTTGTTATGTTGAATAATAAAAGTGCTTTAAGTGATAGTTATAACCAACATATTGTTGATATTTTTTATAAGTGGGAGCAAGGTATTGAAACTGACTGGTTCAGTATTAATAACTTAGAAATAAAACGGTCATATCTGGATGCATGCTATCTATGGAGTTGTCAATCATTTGAACTGAAAAATATTAATGAAATAAATATAAAAGGTGAATTTATTAGATATAAAGAAGATTTGTATTATTATTTAGGAGAATATTTAATTGGTACGAGGGGCTATTTTGGAAGTAATTTAGATTCTTTTGAAGATTTTTTAATTGATATTGTAAAAAATAACAAAATCAATATAAAGATAGTATTTACTAATTCAGATGTAATAATTAAAAATACAAATAATTTTTTTTTTCAAGAAGTTGTTAGCTTATTAGAAAAAGCTAAATTCAAAGTTGAAATAATATCATCTGAGTAAGACCTTGCTCCAAAAAGTCTCAGATGGTCTTATAGAAGTTATGGCTCATGAATTTGGAAAACATGCAACAATGCATGCGAGATACTTAAAACTTTTAAATTCGGGTAATATTGAATAACTGGAACAAGAACAAAATATAAATTTTGAAGGGGATCACATGAAATCTACAAACCCAAGAGGAGCAAAAGTTTATGATGGGATAATGAATGATTTAGGATTAAAACCACAATGGCCAAACGAACTTAAAGCGAAGTAATCATGAAATTAATTTATTATATTTTTTTATTTCTTTTCTTCTCTTGTTCTCTTGTTCAGATAAGGATTATAGTTCTGTTTTAAAAAGTTCAAAAGATTTAGATAATTCTTATAATGTAACAATGACAAATAATGGAACCCAATTATCTATTGTGAGTCTTTATAAAGATGGAAGCAGTGATACGGAATTTTATTTTTTGAAAAAAGATAAAGAGTTTTATAGTTGTGATAAATCGTTCTCAAGCGATAGCATTGGTAAGCAAGTTTTGTTATCTTCAATAAAAAATTATGAAAGTTACAAAGGAAATAAATATAAAGGAGATAGCTTAATTATAAAAAAAAATAAAAATGGAGATTATATGACTTTATATAAATCAATTAGTTACAAAAGAATTCTGAAAATGGAATATCACTATGATAAAGATTATAAAATAAATAAAATTATTTTTAATAATACGGTTTATGTTAGGTAGATTAATTAAAACAAAATCCCCACATTTCAACAAAATTTTTATAACGACAACAATAAATTATTAACCAAAAACTCTACTTTTGAGTGTGCCAAAGGTGGGAAGTGTTCAAAAACAGGGAAGTCTTCAGACAAATTGGAATTGTTAATTATCAAGGTGAAAATTTTAAACATAGTATATTTCATGAAATAGGTCATATGTTAGGACTAGGAGAAGGATATAAGCAAGCTGGAATTCCATATCCTAATGAAAATTCAAATATTATTATGGATAATGATGGTCTTTTTAATGTAACTGCACAACAGAAAGGGGAAGCTGCTTGGGTTCCTTTAAATGTCAATGAAGGAGACGTATACAAAGCTTCTGCATCTGGAAGTAATCCAAATTTTAGAAGATCATCAGAATTTAAAAAAGCTGTTGAAAATTTTAATAAGGCAAATACTCGATAGAAATAATGAATAAATTTATTATACTAATAGTTTTAACAATTATAGTTAATTCCTGTCAAAAGCAGAAGGCAGAAAATATATATGAAAAAATGAGTATTAGAAATGTTAGTTTTGAAGTTCCATCAAACTTTGTATTAAAAAAAAGCAATAGTGTAGATACGAGTGTTTATGATATATTTTTCCACAAAAAAAATATCGGCTCAGTTTATTTGGGAGCTTACTATAAACCATTTACAGAAGATTATTCTATCACTGAAGAAAAAGAAATTTATGACATAGTCACTTCAAAAGGAGCTAAAATTTATTACTCTAAATATTTGGATATTGACTATAAAAATGGAATTTTCAATGATAATTATTATTACTTTGACACTATAAATAAAAATGTAGCACGGGTAATGCTCCCTAAGAGATTTAATAAAGGCTTAATAGGTATTTATTTTGATAGTGTAGATACATATAATAATAAATTTGCTATTATTAGCAATGATGTAACTGAAGAAAATAAAAAGACATTTCTAAAAATTTTTAAAACAATTAAAATTGAAAAAAATAGATAGGGATAACTATATAAGTTATATTCCATCAAATTTTTGGTTTAGAGATAAAGCAAACGGTTTACTTTAATACACTACAAAACCTCGCAAAATGTGAGGTTTTGTATTTCATAAGAGATCCGGAAATTAATAAATGTATTTCGCTTTAAAAATTCTTATTTGAAACTTTGAGATAATAATGAAGTTGTCAATTTACATACATAGGACCAACTCAATATTTTCTTAAATTTACCATTCGGGGAAACGATGCTGGAGCAACGAACGGGAGTATATAATAATCCATATAAGTTCAATGCAAAAGAGCTGGATAAGGAAACCGGATTGTATTATTACGGAGCAAGGTATTATAACCCGAGAGCAAGTATTTGGTATGGTGTTGACCCGTTAGCGGAGAAGATGCCAAGCTGGTCGCCGTACGCTTACGCCTTTGATAATCCCGTGAAATTTGTAGACCCGGACGGAAGAATGCCAATGCCACCAGATGACCATTTTGATCAAAACGGCAAGTTCTTATATACCGATAATAGAAAAACTAATAACATAGTAATTCACGTGCCATATACTAAAGATAATTCAAACATTATACAAGGTATGTCGAATAGTATGTTTGGAACTAGTTATGGAATTGAGAAAGGTGTTAAAGAAGTTCAATTAAAAGATTATAATTTTAATAATGCTAAAGATTTTTCTGTACTGAATAATATTGCGAAGCATTATGCAAAAGACGCTGGAGTTAATGTAAATGATTTATATAACGATAACTTTTCCGTTGGAGCATTTAACAATGTCAAATATGAAGGAGGAACAGCTTCTGGTAACAAATTAGGATTTAATGGTGGGAATTTTTGGGGGCAAAATGAGAATGGGAACATTCCAATGATGCACACAGACGGAAACAAAGTTACCTTTGATGTATACAATAATCGTATAGCAGATTCTGATTTGAATAATAAATATAATTTCATTAGTGTTTTAGGGCACGAGGGAAGTTCAAAAGGACATTTAGGTATGCCGAATGCAAAGCATTCTACTATATATACTAATCAGAAAAACAGACCACTCTTCCAATATACGACCCCGGAATTTAAAAAACACGTTAATGATAATATCAAATTTTATAAAGCAAATGGAGATTAAGTTTTTAAGATTTTTCATTATAATTATTGTTTCACAGTTCATTGTTGGATGCAATTTTGAAAAATCCCCGCATATAATAAAACAAGAATTATTATATGACCACTCTAAAAAGGAGGATAAATTTGATGTTTCTCTTAAAACTACTTTTAAATATGATAAAAAAACAGGAGATGATGAGTTTTTTTTAGCCATAGGAAAAGACAAAATAAAACTTATACCAAAAGCAAGAAATCAAAATGAAGTAGAATATATATCCTATTTTAAAACAAAAGAATCTATATATGCTGATAGTACTTTTGTAAATAAAATCAAATTTAGTCCTATTCTAAATTCAGAAAATAAGGAAATAAAAAAGAATGATGATTATAAGTTTGATATAAGATCAACTTTATGGATAGGGGATGATAAACAGAATCCCTATATAAAATTAAAATATGACTAGTCCTGAAAAAGGTTGACTAGTTTTATAAGTTAAATATACTTAAATCAGAGTAGGGATTTTCCTATTCTGATTTTGTTTTTTATAGGTTTTTAATTTCACATTATTTTTCATGTGTACTTGGCTTGGAATATTATAATGTAATGAAAAATGGGGTCTCAAATTATTATAATAGTAAATTGATTGATCAAGCTGTCGAGAGAGATTTTTAAAATTTTCAAAAGTACCAATCAATCCAAATTCATATTTTAGAATGCCATTCACTCTTTCTGCTACAGCATTTTCATAAGGATCCGAGTTCTCTGTCATACTGATAAGAATATCATTCTTCTTTAGCATTTCGGTATATTCTTTACTACAATACTGTAAACCTCTGTCTGAATGATGAATTAAGGGATGTTTATATACCCGATTCCTTATGGCTTGTTTTAATGCCTTCAATGTAGAACTGGTCTGTAAATTATCACTCAATTCATATCCTACAATTTTTTTTGAATAAGCATCAGTAATCAGGTGAAGATAATAATTCCTCTCTTTAGTTTTCAGATAGGTAATATCTGCTACCCAAACCTTCTCTGAACATTTCAATTCTTTTTCTTTGATGATATTGGGATATTTCTTCATCCAATGTCTGGAGTTCGTTGTTTTAAAGTAACTGTGTCTTCTGGGAATTAAAAGATAATTTGATCTTAAAATCTTAAACAATCCATCTCTTCCTATTTGAATGCTTTCTTTGTTAAAATCATTTTTAAGTAAGAAATAAAGTTTCCGAGTACCTATTTTAGGCATCTTTTTGCGAATTGATACTACTAATTCTATAATTCTTTCTTGATTATTATTTAAACTCGGCCGGCTCCTTCTTTTGTAATAAGCTTGTTTACTGTATCCAAACAATCGGCAGATATCTTCTACTGGAAGATTCGTATGTGCCTTTATTTCCTGGATTGATTGGAACCAGACTTTTTTACAATTTCAATCTTTAATTCACGTTCAGCGATTTCTATAAATTTCCTAAAGACCTTGAGTTCTTCTTCCTTTTTTGATAAAGCTGCCTCAAGCTCTTTAATCTTTTGTTTCTGTGGGTCTTTCATGGGCCTGCCTTTACTTATTTGTTTTTCATAAGTAAAGTTACCATATTTTATTAACCATTTCGGAATACATGAATTACCACGGATATTGTATCGTGTTTGCAATTGGGATTTTGTATATAATCCCCGTTCATATTCAGAGACAACTTGTCTTTTGAAGGCCTCACTGTACTCATGTACAGGACCTGATGTTTTTTTTGAATCCATAACGCTGACTGGTTTTATTGTTTTTTAGTCAACTTTTTTCAGGACGAGACAATAAAACAATAAACCCTCGCTTTGCGAGGGTTTATTGTTTTATTGATCAGGCCGGCCGAAGTCGATTGTCCGGAAGACGAGTAGAGGTTTGGTGAAATATTATGTTTTGTAGACTATTAAAATGATACTATCTACATAATGACCATTTAGGAACGGCAATATTTGTAACTAATTCCAGTGCGCAGACTACGCAATTTTTCTTAAATTTACCATTCGGGGAAACGATGCTGGAGCAACGAACAGGAGTATATAATAATCCGTATAAGTTCAATGCCAAAGAGCTTGACAGAGAAACAGGGCTGTATTATTATGGAGCAAGATATTATAACCCAAGAGCAAGTATTTGGTATGGGGTGGATCCACTAGCAGTCTACAATCCTGTAATGGAAAGTGAATTTTATGGAGACGGACAACACAACGGAGGGGTCTACAACTCTGGGAATCTTAATCCTTATATTTACTGTTATCAGAATCCAATTGTTTATGTTGACCCGAATGGGAAGCAAAACTATTCTTCAATAATAAGTGGGAAATTCTCTGCTTTAGGTAGAGCTATTGATGATGGATCAAAAGAAGTAGCTTCTCAAGTTACAACAAGAGGATTTGGAGCTGTACAAATGGTAGGAGGAGCAGTTGAAACAGTTGTAGGAGGTATTGGTGGGGTTCTTACTTCGGAAACAGGAGTTGGGGCAGCTCTAGGCTATATCACAGCGGCAAATGGTATAGACAATACCATTACTGGGGCAAAGCAGCTATGGACAGGAGAAAGTCAAGATACTTATTTGCACAAAGGTGTAGTAGCGGGTTCTAAAGCGGCAGGTGCAAGTGATGATACAGCTGAGAAAATTGCTACCGGTGCTGATATTGCAACTATGGGCTTAGGAGGAGGAAAAACGGTCAAAAGTTCTAAGAATTTAGAACCAATGGTTGATTTTAAAAATGTTAACAAAAGCGGAAAATGGCAACTTGGTACTAGGGCTACGAATACAAACAAGCATTTACGATTAGAGCGCCATAAAATTGATGGCAAAATGAACACGCATATAAACCACGGTACTCAAGGTAAAAAGCATTGGCCACCACTTAAGAAATAATAGTATGAATTTCATTGAATTCTTAGATAAATTAGAAGTTAGTATTCCTATTTATAAAGATGAATTTTATCAACAGATATTAATTTTTTTGTTAAAAAAATACAAAAAATTAAAGAAATCGTTTTGTATTTTAGATTGTGAAATTTCAAAAAATGGTCATTTTGTTGAATTAAAAAAAAATGATTCTTTTTTCTTTGAATTGAATTTTAATCAAAAAGATATTCATTTGATAATTAATCATTTTGAAGAAATGTTCTTTTTTGATGATACTAATTTTAGATTAAATTATCAGAATATTTTTAATAAGATTTTTGACGGTAATTATAAAATTATAGAGTCTTCTTCTTATTTTTCAACTTATACGAGATTATATTTTAATGATGAAATAGAAAAAATGAATAGTGATATTTTAACTATAAAAAATAAGTCATATAATGTTATTCAAGGAGAATCTTTAATTGATACTTAAAAACCTCATTACGAAAAGTTTATAAAACAGAATCCCTCGCAAAGCGAGGGATTCTGTTTTATAAAGCTGCTACATTTTTATTAAAAAAATCTTTAAATTTTTGTTTGGTAATCATAGTTTCGAGCATAGCGAAGATTACATTTTTGTCTTTTTCTTCCAGTCCATTTATTAATCTTACCTGTTCTATCAGGGTTTTATCTTCTACCACAACTTCCGTAGGAACTTCATTATCAGGATGCACAATCTGATCAATGGAAACGCTATAAAATTTAGCCAGTTTATCAAGCATCCCAACGGAAGCTTCACGCTGGTTGTTCTCAATTTTATTGTAGTGAGAAATCCCCAAGCCAATTTCTGTAGCGACTTGTTTTTGCACAAGTCTCTGATCAGGGAACAGCATTGAAAGAGCCTGATACAGAAGTGGATTTTAAAACATATCTTGAGAAAGCAGGTGTAGAAGATATTTCCGTTTCGGAGTTAAATACTTTAAATGCGCCAACAATGCAGCAAGGTTTATATTATTTGCATACTGACCATTTAGGAACGGCAACATTTGTAACTAATTCCAGTGCGCAGACTACGCAGTTTTTCTTAAATTTACCATTCGGGGAAACGATGCTTGAGCAGCGGACAGGAGTATATAATAATCCATATAAGTTCAATGCCAAAGAACTGGATAAAGAAACTGGATTGTATTATTACGGAGCAAGATATTATAACCCAAGAGCGAGTATCTGGTATGGAGTGGATCCGGTGGCAGTGTATAATCCTTCAATGGAGACTCAGTTTTATGGAAATGGGCAGCATAATGGAGGAGTATATTTCTGGGGAAATCTTAATCCATATATATATACCTATCAGAATCCAATAAAGTATATTGATCCTGATGGTAAACAGGTTGTTACTCCTTTTATAGTCCCACCCCCTCCATTGGTTCCAGGTGCAATACCTTCTAATAAAAAAGAGAGCGGAGTTTATTATAGACCAGGAATACCTTTTCCTATTTTTGATACTGGTTCTTTATTAGAGGGTGTTAATAAACAGCTGGATAAAAGTAACGTTGTAATGTTAGGATTCACACTCGTAGCTGTAGAGGGTTTTAAGGAGGTGTATAATAGAACAAAAAGCAGTTTATCAGTATTGTTTTCAGATAATCTTCGACCTGAAAAAGGCTATGAGGGTACTGGAAAACATGGCTTAAAATGGAAAGAAGGAGGAGCAGAAGCTAAAAAAACACTTATTCCGCAAGGACAATGGGGAAGCAAAGAAGATTTGGATTATGCAGGGCAAAAGGCTTCTGAGCTAAAACCAAGAGAAGGTGCTGAATTTGAACTACCAATAGATACAAAGAGTGTAGTTCATATGCCTGACGGGAGTACTAAGAAAGCCACCCATATGTGGCTTAGAAATAATGGAAATGGAAAAACATTTCATGGTTATCCAAAAGTTAAATAATATTTATGTTTAAAATAATTTTAAATCCTCCACATATTGTGGAGGAACAATCATTGAAGGAATATGAATCAATAGGAGAATTAATTGAAGGTATTTTTCCTTTAAGTACAGATTTTTTTTATATCAGTTGGAATAATATTGATGTTTCTCTTTCTTATAAATATGACTTATCTATAATATTTGAAGATTTTGTATATATAATCAAATTTTTAGAATCAAAAGACAGAATACTTAAATTGGCTTTTCCATCAAATACCTTTAACGTTGTTTGGAATATAAGAAAAGAGGGTAATAATATTAGTATATTATCACAATGGAATACTGTATTGAGTCATAATGAAAAAACATTAAATGACAATTCATTTTTAAACATTGATTCTAATTTATTTAAAAACGAACTGTCAAAAATATTGAAATTTATTTATGAAATTATTATTAATAAGAAAGAAAGCATTAATGGACAATTATTAAATGATATATTCTATAATAAACCTAATATTTAATTTATACTCCAGTCCCCGCTCCGCATTCTATGACAACAAGCAAATAAAAACCGTTAAAATTTATGACGCAAATTTGTAAGTGTTTATATACGGAGTTTGTCGATTAATCACTGCAAAAACCCTGCTTATAAGTTTACATCGTATATTATTTAAAATTAGCATGGAATTTTTGCCTTCTGCCTTTTTCTTATAATAGTATTCTTTTATCTGGGCATCATATTTCATCGAAGTCATAGCGCACATTTGTAACAGGGATTTCATTTTTTTGTCAGCCAGATGATTTACTTTGGTTCTTCCCTTAATACTTGAGCCGGAACTATACTCAAAAGGTGCAACGCCAGAATAGCAGGCAAACTTCCTCCAACTTGGGAAGGCTGTAAAACCTTTTGTAGCAATTATAAAATAAAGGCTTGTTTGATCACCAATTCCAGGTACTGATTTAATGAGTCTGTCCTGTTTCTGTAATTCTTCATTAGACTGAATAATCTGCTTTATTTTGCACTCTATCATCTTAATAGATTTTTTGATAGCGCAAACTAAGCTGCTATTGATCTTTGAAATCTGAGTGAGAATTTCTTTATTTACAAAATCAATATTCTCTTTAGAGGTTTGCATTATCAATAAAGATTTTAAGACCTTTTCTCTTTCAGTGTAAAGCATTTTCAACTTTAAAATATCTAGTTCCGCTAATGTGTATAATGCTAATTTATCAATATTTCTAAGACTATAGTAAGAAATATCTCTAGCATCGGTCTTATCATTTTTACCTCTGGAAATTCCTTTGGACCGCTTAATTTCCATGGCGGGAACTACCCATAGATCAAGTTTCAAATCTGTAGAGATTGTAATTAAATGATTAGTATAAATACCTGTGTTTTCGCAACAGAATAAGACATCGCAAATATCAATTTTTCGTTTTATGAGAGTCTTAATGAAAAGCTTGATGGACTTTACGTCGTTTTTCAAGACAAAGTGTTCAGATACAAGGGTTTGAATGTTTAATACATTTACATCCAATTTCAATTTTGAAACATCAATCCCAATGTGGAAGCAATAATTTTTCATAACTTTGGATTTAGGATAAACAAAATGTTGAACTTCTTTAGAGCCTTTATTAGACCTTAATGTCTATCATTCTATTTGAAGCTGTTCAACGGGGTTCAAAGAGAAGGCAGAGGACTAATGCGCAGCATGGTTCTTTACCAGCAAAGTCTAAAGTTCACCTCTGCTTTCCTTTGAATAAATTTAGTCATTTTTATAGAATTCAAAGTAAAGGCAAAGTCTCCTGACTTTGAGGTACAAATAAAACAGAGAGTCCAAATTAGGATTTAAAGTTGATCCTAATAAAACCTTGCATTTTGCGAGGTTTTGTACTTTAAGAATAGCTTTTATCATTGGTGATTTTATCTTTCGACAGTTAAAATACTCGGTTTTTCTTAAATTTACCATTCGGGGAAACGATGCTGGAGCAACGAACGGGAGTATATAATAATCCGTATAAGTTCAATGCCAAAGAACTGGATAAAGAAACAGGATTGTATTATTACGGAGCAAGGTATTATAACCCGAGAGCAAGTATTTGGTATGGTGTAGACCTGATGGGCAAGTTCCGAATGATATTGTTTTTATGGGGCTTAATGGTCGAGAAATTCATAGAATTAAAAGTAATACGGTTTTTAAGACCTATATGATTGATATTAATACAAGAAGTGTTGCAGTGAGTGGGCTTGACAGCAAATGGAGGTAAAGGATGGACAGAAGCAGCAATGCCCAATGTAATACAAGAAAAAGGAGGTGGTGATACTACTGGATCAATTTATCAAAAATATGATTATTTAATTGCGGCAGAAACTGGATATTTTAATCAATACAAAAATGCTGGTATTACACCTAAGCATACAAATGGTTCAAGTATTGACGATCCATCTACAGTACCAGATTTAGATCCAACTTTAGTCAAATCTACAATTATGCAAGAATCTATGATGGGAACATATGATGCAAATCCTAATGATCTAAATAATTCAAAATCTGATATTATGCAAGCAAATGTTTACAATGGTGAAAATTCAAATGATTGGGGAAAAGGACATAAAATGCAATTTGGACTAACAAAAGGAGGAGGAGCTACTCCAGAGCAATCAGTTAATGCAGGTATTGGATTGATGTATCAAAAGGGGCTTACAATAAGTAGCGGAAAAACAAGATGGACAGGTGGAAAGAAGTGGGATAATGCAAGTAAAAACTATAATGGTGGCGGAGCTTCAAATTATGGAAATGTATTGATAATGAGAGATGCAGCAAAAAAACCACAGCCTAAAAATTACTAATATGAAAAATTTTTTATATTTATTTTGTTTAATAATAGTATCTTACTGCCATAAAGTAACCCCGCAGAAAGAAGAAAAATCAAAACTATTAGGAAATCTACCTAGCATAATTATAGATGGTAGTAGTCTGACAAGAAGGAATGTATCCTTTGATTGTATTGAATTTAAAAATAAAAAAATACAAGATAATTTTAATTTTTTAAATACTAATATTGTTTATTACGGTATCAATACAATTAATAAGAATAAATTAAATGATTTTCAATATTATAAACTATTTTTGGTTGAAATACCTTTTTTGAATTTTCTGCCAAATGATTTTATTGAGGGTAATTTTAAGTTTAAAAAATATTTTAAGAAAGTAGAAAATTATGGAGATTGTCATATTGGGGAATTTATCTTTTTAAATAAAATTAATTCAAGACAGAACAAAGCCTATGTATTATTTAATATCAGTCGAAATGAAGTGACAATTTGGTATTATGACAATATGAAATTTGATCAAAGCAATATTGTTTTAACTTATAGTATTAAAGGAATTAATTCTTATTATATAGTCAAATACTCAAAAGAATGTGAAGCTTTTATTCCTTTAGAATAATGGCTGTCAAATAAATTAAAATTTTATAACATAAACCCCACCGCAATTTGCGATGGGGTTTGTTATTAATTTTCAAATTGCTTATCTAAAATACCCAGAAAACCTTCCGCCCGCTCCGCAAAGTCTCCTGACTTTGAGGTACAAGGTCCAAATTAAGATTTAAAGTTGATCCTAATAAAAGCTTGCATTTTGCGAGGTTTTGTACTTTAAGAATAGCTTTTATCATTGGTAATTTTATCTTTCAACAGTTAAAGTACGCAGTTTTTCTTAAATTTACCATTCGGGGAAACGATGCTGGAGCAAAGAACGGGAGTATATAATAATCCATATAAGTTCAATACCAAAGAACTGGATGAAAAAACCGGATTGTATTATTATGGAGCAAGATATTATAACCCGAGAGCGAGTATCTGGTATGGTGTTGACCCACTAGCCGAGAAAATGCCGAGCTGGTCGCCGTATGCTTATGCAATGAATAATCCGATTAGATTTATTGATCCCACAGGAATGATTGCAGAGGATACAAAAGTAAAACCACCTAATGATTATATTTTTGATGAAAAAGGTAATTATGTGAGAACCGAGAAAAATAACCAACCTCATAGACTTGTCATAGAAAATTCTAAAACAAAAGACAGAACTAATTATTCCTTTGCAGATCCGAAAGAGGATCCTAAGCAAATAGATAGAGGCATTATCAATAAAGTTGTTTTTGTTAGCGAGAAAGATGTGGAAGGGATGCTTAAGCAACAAGGTGCATTTGAATCTGGAAAATTTAATTTTGGCTGGGAGAGTCAAGGAGGAGGAGACTTTGATTATTCATATTCTGTTCTTCCAAATAAATATTCTGAAGCAAGTTCAGATCCTTTGAATAGTTATTCAAATGCTCTTTTCTTACCTGAAGGAGATAAGACAGCACACAACCAGATGAATTTTGGGAATTATCTATGGGGAGCCACAGGTTATACAGCTGGGTTTGATTATTCAGGTCTTCAAATAGGAGCACACGCAAATAGTAGATTTAATTCAAGAAGAAATGGTTATGAATCTCAATGGGATTCTAAAGATGACCAAAGATCCATAATATTAGGAGCTACTCACGCTGCACAACACAATTATAGATTAAAAAGACCTTAATATGAAAAAAATATTAATAATTTTTATAGGTCTATTCATTCTTGTAGGGTGTAATCCGACTAAATGGAATGATAGATTTTTCAAACTCGAAAATGAAAATTTCTCTGATTTTAAAGGATATTCGATAACTTATAGAAATGGAATATATTTAATAAGTAATGCGAATGTAGAGAAAGACGATAAAAGAATTTTCGTTAAAAAAGGACTTATGGGGAAGATTAAAAACATCAAGGACGTAAATAATAATTTTATTACTAAATCCGATTCAGATATCAAATCTTTAGAGAAGCTATTAGATAAATTTGATAGATTAGATATTGCAAATTTATCTGTTGATGATTTTCAAAATATTCAATTTGTTTTTTTCTCGGATAAATGTTCATATACGTTTTTACGATTGTCAGATAAAAACAGTTTGAAAGATATAAACAAAACATATTTTGAAAAATATAAAAATGATTGGTATTTATACAAGCAATGTTCTGTAAAATAAAAATTCCCGCCATTTGGCGGGAATTTTTGTTGTTAATTTACAAAATGTTCATCTAAAATATTTAGAAAACCTTGCGCCATTTCATCGAAGACAAAAAGAATATCTTCGTCAAGAAAACGGAAATTCTTATACAGATTTTTAGAAGAATTAAGAAACTCAAAAAAATCAAACGGCAGTTTTTAAAAAGGAGTATAAGTTTATGAAAGGTAATCTAACAGATAGTATTTCTATTTCTTCACTTCCCGATATTCAAAGTTTATGATAAGTACTATATCCCTCGCAAAAGCGAGGGTTTTTATTTTATAGTGCCGCCACATTTTTATTAAAGAAATCTTTAAATTTTTTATTGGTCAGCATTTTTTCCACGAGTCGGAAAATGGTTTGCTTGTCCCCGCTACCCCGATGTTATTACAATAGATTCTGGCGTAGTAAATACGGTTTCAAAAAATATAGGAAATAAAAAGTATATTGATAATTTAGCAGAAATAATAATTCATGAAGGTGGTCATTGGGCAGACTATAAAATGGACCATGCTTCCAAGGAATCTGAACCATTTTTTAAGACGAGTTTTAAATCAAAAAGTGGTATTGGAGATGCAGGAGATAATTGGGAAGCTGTTTATTTTGGAACAGATACTCAATTTTCTGATTCTGATCGTGATATAATTAGTGAAAAGTTTGATGGAATTAGGAGGAATAATGCTGCAAAAGATTTTAGGCAACAACGTGAAATCAGGGACTCGAAATCACAAAAAATGCCATCTATTTTAGATATTTATAAAAAACCAAAAGATAATTTGCGAACAAAAGGATGTTATTAACCCAAAATCCCTAAATAATATGAATTTTAAAACTATAATAGTTATGATTTTATTATCCTCTTTATTAATTACGAATTGTAAGGAGGAAATGAAGAAATGTGTAAGTCAATCAACCGATACTAATGTAAAACTATATAATGATTTAACAGATCAGTTGATACCTTATTTTTTTAGAGAAGATTATTTAGGTGAAAAAAGATATTTTGATAGTTTAAGAGTTCACGATGATGATTTATATATCGAAGAGAAGACAAAAGCGCACAACGAAATTTTTAATAATCCTGAAAAATTTTGCAATTTGTATATAGATTCTACTAAAAGTAAAAATACATATTTCGGGACAGATAATACCGAGGTTTATTTAAGACGCATAATCAGAACGAAGGATTCTTTTAAAGACTTTTCTAATAGTCCAGATATTAAAAATTTAAGCATACGAAGTTCTATAAAAGCAAATCAATTTAATTTGTGTACCGCAAAAGTTCTAGATCTGGCAGAGTATGATAAACATACAAATGAATGTGAGATAGGTGTTGTCTATTTTTCAGAGATTGTATTCGATACTTCAAAAAAAAGAGCATTAGTTTTTGTTGACCATCGTATAAAAAAAGATTATTACGGTAGAAATGCTGTATTTAAACTGAGATTGCATGATAATTATTGGGAAATAGAAGATTTTATGTTAGTGTCAACATCCTAATTTCCGGCTCTTTTCTTTTTTTTCCCCGCTGGTGCGAGTGTCTCGCTCGTTCCTTTGATAACACAAAACTCCCGCCAAAAGACGGGAGTTTTTATTTTATATAGCAAGCGCATTAGAAAGCGTTTGTTTGAGTTTTTGTTTGGTAGAAAGTCCGTCAATGATAGAGTAAATTCCTTTGCGTTCTTCTTCGTCAAGATTTTCGAGAATGGTAACTTTTTCAATTAAAGATTTATCAATCGAATGAATACCCCGCTGGCAAAGTCTCCTGACTTTGAGGTACAAATAAAACAGAGAGTCCAAATTAAGATTTAAAGTTGATCCTAATAAAAGCTTGCATTTTGCGAGGTTTTGTGCTTTAAGAATAGCTTTTATCATTGGTGATTTTATCTTTCAACAGTTAAAGTACTCGGTTTTTCTTAAATTTACCATTCGGGGAAACGATGCTGGAGCAAAGAACGGGAGTATATAATAATCCATATAAGTTCAATGCAAAAGAGCTGGATAAGGAAACCGGATTGTATTATTATGGAGCAAGATATTATAACCCGAGAGCGAGTATCTGGTATGGTGTTGACCCGCTGGCAGTTTACAACCCTGCAATGGAGACTCAGTTTTATGGAGATGGACAGCATAATGGAGGAGTATACTTCTGGGGGAATCTTAACCCTTATATTTATACCTATCAGAATCCAATTAATTTAATTGATCCTAATGGAAAGCAAACGACAGGACAACAAATTGGAATTGCAGCTAGAAATCCTCTTAAAATTGGCTTAATGAATAGGGCAGGAAATGCCTTAGCAGATAGGGCAGGAGAATTCTCAAGAAGGGGTGCAACTGCATCATCACCAAATGCTATTTTGGAGAGAAATGGCCCTGTTGCATCTGATCCTGATAGAGGGGGAGAAAGAGGTGCATTCAGACATGCAACTTGGATGGCACTTATAGCTTCTGAATATGGCTCAAAAGATGCTAAATGGGTAGGAGATCTTCATGAAGGTAAACCTACGGAAACAAATAAGACTAGTAATATTTTAGGTATTATGGGTGCAGATACTATTGCTGATGAATTAAATAATCAGATTGGTCGAAGATTTGGAGAAAAACATAAAGATGCCGAATCCAGGGATATAGCATTAGGTATGTTAGAAATATATCATACAGATGGATTATATCAAGTAGAAAATGCAAAAGAGAATAACCGATTCAACGTTGTAAGAAGAAGGCTTAGTGATGAGAAATATAATGCCCTTAAAAACCGATTTGAAGGATTATCGAATGATGGTGTAAGCCCTAGATCAAATGATAAAAATATTCAGAATATGAACAATAGAATGGATAGAGGACATAAAGACTAAAAATATTAATTTAAAACTGCAAAAAATGAAATTTTTTAATTTTAAAAATCTTTTAATAGTATCACTTTTTTATTAAATTTAATTTCATGTAAAAATTCGTCGACTAATGAATTTGATGAATTTGTGATAAATAGTTTTAATCATTGTCATACTACTAAAGAATGTACAGTGAATTTAACTAATCTTCCATTCAGATGGGATCGGTTTTATATTTTTTCCGAGAACCATTATCCTGAAGCATTAACCAAGGAAGAAATTTCTTCTATTTTAGGAATAAAATATAATAAAAACATTAGCCTCAATGATAGGTTGATCGTATTCTTACTTAACGGAGAGATCGTTTATGAAATTTTTGCAAACTATAACAGTGAAAATTTAATTGATTCGAATCGCCTATTGGTCGATTTTTATTTAGATAAGAAAGCGCCTCCATTTTTTGAAAGAAATAATGCAGAATTTCTTATAAAAAAAACGGATGGTTATTATGCATTGTATTGGAGATCAAATAAGTAATTTTTAGTCAAATGCTTTCTTATTAAATGAATAATTTGAAATTAAAAAGAAGCATTTGTTCTATGGATTTCTAGACTATGAAGAAATAATAGAACAGAAAGCTCTAATACAAAGAGGCCGTCTCACAACTCGTGAAAACGGCCTCCTTTATGAAACTTTCCTGTACTCGTATACGAGAAAGGTTTTCGTTTAAACGATTCTTAATCCACACCGTCTAGTTGTGATACACTCTCATATTTCAGTAATGTCTTTCGATCAAAAAAGTATTATTTACAAACCTGTATATGAAGGCTTCAACAACAAGAAATTATTAACGAAAAATTATACTTTTGAAGGTATCTAAAGAGGGTGAGATTACATATTCCATTTTTCTTACATTTACCATTTGTAGCAATAAATAGGGATGCTATAATAGCCCATATAAAAACTATGATTATATTGATCTTCTCCAAAAAACAGTAGCAATTAATAAATTGGGAAATGACCTTAAGGCAGTAACATTAATTGGATTTACTGCAGTTGCTG
Organism: Chryseobacterium sp. MEBOG06; assembly: GCF_021869765.1. Lineage (NCBI taxonomy): Bacteria > Pseudomonadati > Bacteroidota > Flavobacteriia > Flavobacteriales > Weeksellaceae > Chryseobacterium > Chryseobacterium sp. MEBOG06. The sequence goes on from NZ_CP084580.1 coordinate 1,168,127, forward strand.
TTTCTACATCTGATGTATGCATACCTTTAATTGATCAATATAAGCAAGCTGTTAATTGGTCGAATAGAATTTTACACTCCAAGAAAGAATCTGAATTTGCTCCAACTGGTAATACGGAGATAAATAAAGAAATAATAGAAGTGGCAGCAGGAAGAGGGACAACAAGAAAGGAAGATTATGGAAGTGATAAAATATTTAGAGGAGATCAGTATTTACAAGGAAAAGAAGGGTGTGGTTCTCAGAAGAATTGGATTGGTGCTGTCGAATATGATGTTCGTGGAGCATTTCTACAACATAATAGGATATTGAAAAAAACGAATAGTGACGGTAGCATTAAATACGGATATAGCACGAGTAAGGATTATAAGAAAATTCACGAAATAAAGAAAAAATAAATGACAATAGAATTAAATAATAAATGTTTAGGAATAAATTATTTTCATTTAAAGAGAAATGAAAATATAATTAGAGATAAATTACTTTTAAAGATTGATAAAAATTATAGACAAGATATTTTAGAACAAATAGAAGATGGTGGAAAATTAAGTATTTATATTGAAACTAGAGATAAAACAACTTTTTGTTTGTATGAAACAACATTTATTACAGATTATGTCTATCTACTTGAAGAGCGTAATAATATTGAAGAAATAGTATTGGACGTTATTATGTCAAATAATAATAGTGCGTTAGGTGAGAATTATAATCAATATATTGTTGATATTTTCTATAACTGGAACAAGGGTATTGAAATTGATTGGCTTAAGATCAAAAATGTGGATATGAAAGAAGCATATCTTACCGCTTGTTATGTTTGGAATTATAATTTATTTGAAATTAAAAATATCAATGAAGTACATATTGATGGTAAATTAATTGAATGTGATGAAGATTTGTATCATTATTTGGGAGAACAATTAATGGGTGAGAGAGGTTATTTTGGAAGTGGATTAGATTCGTTAGGTGATTTTTTAATTGATATTGCAAAAAACAACAATATAAGTACAACCGTAGTATTTACTAATGTAGATATTTTAGTTCAAAATACAAATAAATATTTTTTTGAAACACTTAACTATTTATTAGAAAAAGCTAAATTCAAAGTTGAAATAATATCATCTGAGTAAGACCTTGCTCCAAAAAGTCTCAGATGGTCTTATAGAAGTTATGGCTCATGAATTTGGAAAACATGCAACAATGCATGCGAGATACTTAAAACTTTTAAATTCGGGTAATATTGAACAACTGGAACAAGAACAAAATATAAATTTTGAAGGGGATCACATGAAATCTACAAACCCAAGAGGAGCAAAAGTTTATGATGGGATAATGAATGATTTAGGATTAAAACCACAATGGCCAAACGAACTTAAAGCGAAGTAATCATGAAATTAATTTATTATATTTTTTTATTTCTTTTCTTCTCTTGTTCTCTTGTTCAGATAAGGATTATAGTTCTGTTTTAAAAAGTTCAAAAGATTTAGATAATTCTTATAATGTAACAATGACAAATAATGGAACCCAATTATCTATTGTGAGTCTTTATAAAGATGGAAGCAGTGATACGGAATTTTATTTTTTGAAAAAAGATAAAGAGTTTTATAGTTGTGATAAATCGTTCTCAAGCGATAGCATTGGTAAGCAAGTTTTGTTATCTTCAATAAAAAATTATGAAAGTTACAAAGGAAATAAATATAAAGGAGATAGCTTAATTATAAAAAAAAATAAAAATGGAGATTATATGACTTTATATAAATCAATTAGTTACAAAAGAATTCTGAAAATGGAATATCACTATGATAAAGATTATAAAATAAATAAAATTATTTTTAATAATACGGTTTATGTTAGGTAGATTAATTAAAACAAAATCCCCACATTTCAACAAAATTTTTATAACGACAACAATAAATTATTAACCAAAAACTCTACTTTTGAGTGTGCCAAAGGTGGGAAGTGTTCAAAAACAGGGAAGTCTTCAGACAAATTGGAATTGTTAATTATCAAGGTGAAAATTTTAAACATAGTATATTTCATGAAATAGGTCATATGTTAGGACTAGGAGAAGGATATAAGCAAGCTGGAATTCCATATCCTAATGAAAATTCAAATATTATTATGGATAATGATGGTCTTTTTAATGTAACTGCACAACAGAAAGGGGAAGCTGCTTGGGTTCCTTTAAATGTCAATGAAGGAGACGTATACAAAGCTTCTGCATCTGGAAGTAATCCAAATTTTAGAAGATCATCAGAATTTAAAAAAGCTGTTGAAAATTTTAATAAGGCAAATACTCGATAGAAATAATGAATAAATTTATTATACTAATAGTTTTAACAATTATAGTTAATTCCTGTCAAAAGCAGAAGGCAGAAAATATATATGAAAAAATGAGTATTAGAAATGTTAGTTTTGAAGTTCCATCAAACTTTGTATTAAAAAAAAGCAATAGTGTAGATACGAGTGTTTATGATATATTTTTCCACAAAAAAAATATCGGCTCAGTTTATTTGGGAGCTTACTATAAACCATTTACAGAAGATTATTCTATCACTGAAGAAAAAGAAATTTATGACATAGTCACTTCAAAAGGAGCTAAAATTTATTACTCTAAATATTTGGATATTGACTATAAAAATGGAATTTTCAATGATAATTATTATTACTTTGACACTATAAATAAAAATGTAGCACGGGTAATGCTCCCTAAGAGATTTAATAAAGGCTTAATAGGTATTTATTTTGATAGTGTAGATACATATAATAATAAATTTGCTATTATTAGCAATGATGTAACTGAAGAAAATAAAAAGACATTTCTAAAAATTTTTAAAACAATTAAAATTGAAAAAAATAGATAGGGATAACTATATAAGTTATATTCCATCAAATTTTTGGTTTAGAGATAAAGCAAACGGTTTACTTTAATACACTACAAAACCTCGCAAAATGTGAGGTTTTGTATTTCATAAGAGATCCGGAAATTAATAAATGTATTTCGCTTTAAAAATTCTTATTTGAAACTTTGAGATAATAATGAAGTTGTCAATTTACATACATAGGACCAACTCAATATTTTCTTAAATTTACCATTCGGGGAAACGATGCTGGAGCAACGAACGGGAGTATATAATAATCCATATAAGTTCAATGCAAAAGAGCTGGATAAGGAAACCGGATTGTATTATTACGGAGCAAGATATTATAATCCGAGAGCGAGTATTTGGTATGGTGTTGACCCGTTAGCGGTTTACAATCCTGTGATGGAAGACCAGTTTTATGGTGATGGAGAGCATAATGGTGGAGTCTTTAACCAAGGGAATCTCAATCCGTATATTTATTGTTACCAAAATCCGATTGTTTATGTCGATCCGAATGGGAAGCAAACATTTTTCTTAAATACTAGAAGTTTTGCTCCTTTTAATAGATTTGGTGGAGGATTTGAAGGAGATGGTGATAATAGGAAGTTTTCTACAGCAAGTAATAGCTCATACAGAATTGCTGGTTCTGCAACGATTAACTTAGATAGATTTAGTATGAGTACGAAGGCGGGAAATACTCATTCAGATTGGCTTGGTACTAAATTTAGTAGTGCAACCTCTCCAACAAATGTAGAATCTTCTTCCGCTGATAATGGTAGAAAAACGCAAAATTACTATATGCATATATCTGGTAGTAATAAGGCTTTACTTTGGGGTATTGCTTCTCCAGATATAGATGCAAATGTAAATATGGAAGTGTCTAATATTAGAAAAGGACAAAGTTTTGATATTTCAGGAAATGTGTATGGAGATAAATTCCCATCAAATGAAACTTATATAACAGATGCAAAAGGAAATTCTTTATTTTTAGGAGTTTCTGGAGCAGATGGCTCTCCTTTTACGTCTTTAGCTGGAGATAATGATAGACCAATGTCCAGTTTTAAATTTAAAGTTTTGCTAAATAAAGATGATACATTTAAAGGGGTTAATTATCGAGGGAAAAATTATAGCCGTACTCAATGGAATGGACAATTTGAAAAATTAAACCCACAAAATGGCAATGTTCAATCTGGAAAATCAGCAAAATAATATGAAAAATTCTATTTACAAAGTATTTATTATAAGTATTATTATATTGTTAATGCTTGCTTATTTTTTAGGTCTTACAGATAGTGCTTTCGGAAAAGTTTATACTTCAAAGAATCCATTAGCTTATTTTATTAATTCTATAAAATATTTTATTTTTTGGGTTTTACCTTACTGGTGGGTAATAATATTATTTGGGTCTTTACTAATAACTTTTTTATATTGGTTATTAAGAAAAATATGCTAATATTTCCCCGCTCTGCGAAGTCTCCGACTCGGAGTAGAAAATAAACAAACCCCACCGCAATTGCGGTGGGGTTGTTTATTTAATTTATAAAATATTCATCTAAAATATTTAGAAAACTTTGCGCCAATTCATCGAAGACAGAAAGAATATCTTCGTCAAGAAAACGGAAATTCTTATACAGATTTTTAGAAGGATTAAGAAACTCAAAAAAATCGAATGTTAGTTTTTGGATAAGATAATCAATGTTTTTCACTTTAGGGTAGGCGTATTGGCAGAGCTTCCAAAGGATGCGTATGTTGATGTCGTTGGGTTGGTAACGAAGTTTGGTATCATAACCCTTATATTTACACATATCAGAATCCAATTAAGTATATTGATCCTAATGGTAAACAGGGTATGGCTGGTGCCTTTATTGGAATTCCGAATAAAGAAAAAGATAATGTAATCAGTGGCTGGGTAGAATCATTAAGACAGGGCGGAGGTTATCAAGCAGATTTTGTTCCGGTGTATGGAGATGCAAAAGGTATCGCTGAAGGAATTTTGGGGACTGATTTCCAGGGAAATAAATTGTCAGGTTTTGAAAGGTTGATTTCTGTAGCGATGTTATCAGAACTGAGTGATGTAGGTAGAGGATCAAGAGCTTTAACTGAAACAGGTAAATTACGAAAAGTCACCAAACCGTTATGGGGAGCTGGAATACGTTATGGAAATGACGTTACTACAGCAATAAAAACATATTGCAGATGGTCATTTTTTTAATTCTAGAGTAGGAAGAGCAACAAGTAGATTTTCCCAGAAATTTAGTAATATTGAAAGTGTTAAAAAATTGGTTTCTGAAGCAGTTACAAATGGCGAGCTTATTACTAGTAATAGGGGGAGACTATAGTGTTATTCATAAATTTGATGAAACTTTGTAACATCTTCAGATGGAAAATCAACTAAGATTTTACAGATATTTATGGATAGTAATGGAAATGTTTTGAATGCATATCCAGTTTCCAAAAATCAATTAGGTAAGTATAAATAAAATTATGGAAAATATTTTTTTTGATTATAAGATAGATTTAGTATCAACTAATGAGGAGAATAAATTGGATTTTAAAGCTTTTGAAATTCATGATTTAAAGAGTTTTTTCAATGGAAAAATATATGTTTTTTTTCAATATAAAGATAAAAGAAATTTTATGATACTTGAAACAGGTATTGTAGACTATCTTTTACAATTTGATGATTTGATATTATCTATTGAAAAAGGGATTTATAAAACTTTTACAATCTCTTGTGATTATTATAGCAATAATTTTTTGTATGAATATTCAAATGTTAATAATAATTTGACTATAAATGAAGGAAATGCTAATCTATATACAATATCTTGTGATTATGACGACTTTAAAAAAGCATATTTAAAATTTAGGAAAAGAACATTGCGTGAATTAGGTATTTTATATCCAACATTAATTGGTAATAAAACCTTTAACGAATTTTTTTTATAAAAGCTGCTTCGCTAAGCAAAGTCTTTCAACTTTGAGGTGAAAAAAATCAAATAACTCAATTCAATATTATAAAAACCTCGCAAAATGCGAGGTTTTGTACTTTAAGAATAGCCTTTATCATTTGTAACATTATTTATTCCAGTTCTTAGACTACGCAGTTTTTCTTAAATTTACCATTCTGGGAAACGATGCTGGAGCAAAGAACGGGAGTATATAATAATCCATATAAGTTCAATGTAAAAGAACTGGATAAGGAAACCGGATTGTATTATGGAGCAAGGTATTATAACCCGAGAGCGAGTATCTGGTATGGGGTAGACCCGCTGGCAGTTTACAACCCTGCAATGGAGACTCAGTTTTACGGTGAAGGACAACATAATGGAGGAGTATTTTATTGGGGTAACCTAAATCCTTATATTTATACATATCAGAATCCTATTAGGTATGTTGATCCTAATGGGAAACAAACACTAAGCTATAATATTTATGGAGATAATCCTCAAACAAGATCTCAGGTTGCTGGTGAATATCTAGAATTGTCTAAAAATATCAATATGGCTTCCTTTGCTTTGGTAGACACATTTATTACCAGAGGTTTGGGAACTAAGATTATGATTGCTTACGCTAGTGGAGAAGCTGCTCATAGTATGCAAATGCAGACTCACTGGCGAGATCGAGGTAATGAGTCTCAGGCAAAAAAATATGAACAGGAAGGAGCAGAAGCTACTAAAGAATTATTTATTTTTGGAGGTGTATCGGCTGTAGGTAGTATTGCTAAAAAATTATTTGTAAAAATTGAGTGTTTTGTAAAAGGAACATTAATACATACCCTTGAAGGATATACTGAAATTGAGAAAATAAAGATAGGTGATAAAGTTTGGTCTTATAACGAATCAACAAATAAGAATGAGCTTAAAAAAGTATTATCAATTTCGGAAAATATCACTTTTGAGATTATTGAGATTAAAGCAGGAAGTATAAAGATTGAGTGTACACTAGAGCATCCTTTTTATGTAGATGGAAATTGGGTTGAAGCTAAAGATCTGAAAATTGGAAATAGTTTAGTTAAGAAGGATGGTCAATTAATAGAAATTACTTCTGTAACTAAGCAAAATAGAACTGAAAATGTTTATAATTTTGAAGTTGAAGGAAATCATAATTATTATATTTCTGACTTTGCAATTTTAGTTCATAACAACTGTGATTTTCCAATGAAATCCTCAAATTTTGGAGATAAACTTAATATATCTTATTTTAAAGATGATAAACTTAAAAAATTATCCAATAAAGATTTATCTGATGTAATTAATAAATTTGAAACAAGTATAAAAAGTAGAACTGATGAAGCAGCTTATTTTCAGAGAACAGGAAGAGGGAATGCTAGAGATGCAAGAGGACATGCCACTAGAATAAGTATGGAGAAAGATTACTTACAAAAATTACAAAATGAAGTATTGAGAAGAAATAAATAATAAAAATAATGATTATTAAAGAAATTTTAGACATACTTAATTATACAAATATCAATCATTCGGGAGTCCTTCTGAATAGTCTTTATGATGAGTTTAGAGCAGGAAGAGATTCTAATGATATTTTAATATTATTAAATTCTGAGGATGAGCAAATAAGGTATTTTGGCTGTAGTATTGTAAATGAAACAGTTATTAAAGATAAGGTGACTCGTAAAGCAATAATGGCTAAGCTTTATGATATTCTTAAGAATGATACAAGTAGTAATAATATGGTTAAAGCTTATTATGCATTATATGGAATGTATTTTGAAAATGATGATGAGAATGGCTATATTTTGTTATGTAACGAGTTAATAAATCATCCAGTTAGAGATATTAGAAATGATGCAGAAGAATTTATTGAAAGAAACAAAAATAAGTCACAACCTGATATTATTTTTGAAATTTCAAAAATTTTAAGTTATATTAATAAGCATCATATAGATATACTTTTGGATAACCTTTATTTCCAATTTGGATTTAGACGGGATCGAAATGATATTTTAATATTATTAAATTCTGATAATCAAAAAATGGTCGATTTTGGTTGTCATTTTGCAAACGCAGTTAATATTGCAGATAGAAACTTATTGGAAGAAATTACAGATAAGTTGTATGATATTCTTAATAAAAGTAAAGTTACCTATCAAAGAGAAAGATCTTTTGATGCCTTATGTAGAATTTATATGGAAGATAATGATATGTACAGACTTAGTTTGCTTTGTAAAGAATTAGAAAATGATGAGAATGATAAGATTAGAGAATTTTCCAAAAAATTTAGTAACGGATAATTGTCATTCTTTGATTATGGAATATAAAAATTATTATTTTGCAGATAAATCAGAGGTTGTGAAAATGTTGAATAATAACAAAGATATTATAGAGGTTATTATCGGAGCCATAAATGGAATAGATGATCCGGAATGGCTGGAAGAGATTTGTATCAAATATATTCTTAGTTAGGATTTTGGGATAGCCCGGACAGCGATATATGGTATAGGCGATATTGCTAGGATCTATGGACAGCTGTTAAATGAAAGGTTAATAAAAGAAGAATTTAATAAAATTAAAAATGAAAAACTAAGATATGTTATTAATGAAGTTGAGGCTGATTTAGAGATATTTCTAAATTAACAATGATTAATGTTGACGCTAGTTTAGTCCACTCCACAAAGTTCCCCAACTTTGAGGCAAAAAAATCAAATAACATAATTCAATATTATAAAAACCTCGCAAAATGCGAGGTTTTGTACTTTAAGAATAGCCTTTATCATTTGTAACATTATTTATTCCAGTTCTTAGACTAAGCAGTTTTTCTTAAATTTACCATTCGGGGAAACGATGCTGGAGCAACGAACGGGAGTATATAATAATCCATATAAGTTCAATGCAAAAGAGCTGGATAAGGAAACCGGATTGTATTATTACGGAGCAAGATATTATAATCCGAGAGCGAGTATCTGGTATGGAGTTGACCCATTGGCGGAGAAAATGCCGAGCTGGTCGCCGTACACTTATGCATTTGATAATCCTGTACGCTATATAGATCCTGACGGCAGAGAACCTTTTGATGACCATTTTAACCAATTCGGAAAATTTTTATACACAGATAATAAAAAGACAAATAATATTGTCATAGATTTTCAAAATCCAATTACTGGAAGCTCGAATACTGCTCCGTGGCTATCAACACAGTTAAAAGATTATAAGTTTGATAAAAACAATATGCAAACATTAATGAATATAGGTAACCATTATGCTAAAGAAGCTGGAGTTGATTTAGGAAATTTACATGGAGAGTCTGTTTCTGTTGCAATGTGGAATGGAAAGGTATACTCAGGAGGTGAAGCTGATCGAAAAAGTGGAGAATACAAAACTTTTAATGGAGGTGAGTATTGTTATACATGTTTACTACAAACGAATAAAATAGAAAATATTATTAGTATTCCTGTTGATGATAATAAAGTTAATTATTTACTGAATGATAAAAATAACTTTGTAAGTGCTCTACAACATGAAGGAGGATCAACAGTCCCGAGTCACCTTACAGTTAATGTAAATCCTTATGATTCTTCAGATAAAGGACAAAGCAAAGAACATTCTCAGATTTATAACTATCAAATAAATAAATCCCCTATTTTTAAGAAAACAACGAAAGATTTTCAAGAACAAATGAATAAAACATTTAGAGCTGTAAAAAATGGTGCAACTGGCAATGGAGGTAATTAAGAAAAATAAGTTTTATGTTTTGGTTTTATTACTCTTTACAAGTTGTAGTAACCGTAAACATTTGGATTCTTATTCAGTAAGTATTCATTATCAATATGCAGTTTTTAAAATTAATAAAAACCAATCATACAATATATATGTTGAGAATTTTTTTAATATAAAAAATAATACTAATGATACGTTGATTGTTCCCTATAAAGATATTGAAGAAAATTTAAGTATTAAATACAAAAATAGTAGTCGGAAATCATTTAGTTTCATGTCAACAAATGATTTAAAAATAGCACCATTAGATTCTATTGATTTAAATTGTGCTGTTGATGTAAAAGATGTTATAAAAAAAATACCTTTAAAAGTGGATAAAAATGATTATAGGGTTTACGATAATTCTACAAAAAAATATCTGCCAAACAGTAGTGATTATGAAATCATGCGAACTACGAAATTTGGAGTATTTAAAGAGAAATATTTAAAGTAATTGATAAATAATTGCATGAACAGCTAAAAACTTTATTTTTTTCAAAGATATAGTAGTAAAAACCAACTCAATGAGTTGGTTTTTTGTTATAAAGCGGCTGCATTTTTAGCAAAAAAGTCTTTAAATTTTTTATTGGTAAGCATTTTTTCCACGAGTCGGAAAATGGTTTGCTTGTCTCCGCTACCCCGATGTTATTAAAATAGATTCTGGCGTAGTAAACACGGTTTCAAAAAATAAAGGAAATAAAAAGTATATTGATAATTTAGCAGAAATTATAATTCATGAAGGTGGTCATTGGGCAGACTATAAAATGGACGGTAAATCCCAGGAAAAAGACGGAATTTTTAAGATGAGTCTTCAATCAAAAAGTGGTAGGGCAGATGCAGGAGATAATTGGGAAGTTATTTATTTTGGAACAGATACTCAATTTTCTGCTTCTGATCGTGACATAATTACTGAAAAGTTTGACAAAATTAGGATGAATAATTTTAGAAAAGATTCTAGGCAACAACGTGAAATCAGGGACTCGAAATCACAAAAAATGCCATCTATTTTAGATATTTATAAAAAACCAAAAGATAATTTGCGAACCAGTGGATGTTATTAATCTAAAATTTCCAAATAGTATGAATTTTAAGAGTAAAATATTTATAATTTTATTATCCTCTTTATTACTTACGAATTGTAAGGAGGAAATGAAAAAATGTGTAAGTCAATCAACCGATACTAATGTAAAACTATATAATGATTTAACAGATCAGTTGATACCTTATTTTTTTAGAGAAGATTATTTAGGTGAAAAAAGATATTTTGATAGTTTAAGAGTTCATGATGATGATTTATATATCGAAGAGAAGACAAAAGCGCACAACGAAATTTTTAATCATCCTGAAAAATTTTGCAATTTGTATATAGATTCTACTAAAAATAAAAATACATATTTCTGGACAGATAATACTGAAGTTTATTTAAGACGCATAATCAGAACGAAGGATTCTTTTAAAGACTTTTCTAATAGTCCAGATATTAAAAATTTAAGCATACGAAGTTCTTTAAAAGCAAATCAATTTAATTTGTGTACCGCAAAAGTACTAGATCTGGCAGAGTATGATAAACATACAAATGAATGTGAGATAGGTGTTGTCTATTTTTCAGAGATTGTATTTAATCCTTCTAAAAGAAGAGCATTAGTTTTTGTTGACCATCGTATAAAAAATTATTTCCATAGAAATGCTGTATTTGAACTAAGATTGCATGATAATTATTGGGAAATAGAAGATTTTATGTTAGTGTCAACATCCTAATTTCCGGCTTTGTTACCAATTCCAGCGGTCAGAGTACACAATTTTTCTTAAATTTACCATTCGGGGAAACGATGCTGGAGCAAAGAACGGGAGTATATAATAATCCATATAAGTTCAATACCAAAGAACTGGATAAAGAAACCGGATTATATTATTATGGAGCAAGGTATTATAACCCGAGAGCGAGTATCTGGTATGGTGTTGAACCGTTGGCAGTTTACAACCCTGCAATGGAGACTCAGTTTTATGGAGATGGACAGCATAATGGAGGAGTATACTTCTGGGGGAATCTTAACCCTTATATTTATACCTATCAGAATCCTATAAAGTACATAGATCCAAATGGAAAGCAGGTGGATGCTATAAAAAGAACACAATCATACTCTTTAAAAGCAAAAACACCTGAAGCTAATTTTAGAATGAATCCTAATTCTCAGCAATTTAGTATTGATCAAACAAAACAGATAAAAAATATTCCCGCTAAGTTTATGCTTGGAGTTGGAGCGGAAAATACTGTGGTAACCGGAGGAGCATTAGAGCAAGTAAAAAATGCTCGATCGGTAATTAAAACTCAAGAACTATTATTAAAACAAGCCTTTTCGGATGGGAAATTTAAAAAAGGGGAAACTCAAGGAGCTTGGTTTGATATTGGGACTATTCCAGGTGCTAATTTTTCTCGGATAGCCACCAACTCTTTAGGTGATTTATTAGGAGGTAAAAGTTTTGATGATAACGAGTTCTTCCAAGGAGAAAATGTATTAGGAAGTTTTTGGATGACAATGAGGATGAATGATGATGGGAAAAATGTAACGCTTTCTGTTTTTGATACAAAGTCAGTCGGATCTCTTACCGATGGACTTTTAAAAAGACAAGACAATAAAAGTTCTGCTAGAAAACCTTTTTCAAAAACTTATCAAGCCTATATATGGCAAAAATCGTTAAAAGATGTGGCAATAGAAGCATATAAACCAAGTAAACATAAATAAGATGAAGGGTAAGATTTTTTTATTTTTAATTATTATAATAGTTTTTGTCTGTGGAACTGCGTTGCTTTTGTTTTCTGATTTCCTTAAAAATAATCAGGAAATTAAAATTAATAACGATTATTTACTTTTAAAAACAGATGAATTTGAAAATTATAATTTGATGAGTAGCAAATATGGTGGCTATAGTTTGGTTATTCCTGATATTTGTAAAGTCTATCAGTTTAATAATAAAATTATGATTTTTTCCAAAGAATCTGGTTCTTTTTCTTATTCAACCCACAGAGGCTCAAATAACAAAGAACAATTGAATTTATATTATATTCTTAGTGATGACTCAATAAGTCAAATTAGTGAAAAAAATGCATTATATAATAAAAAGCTATTCAAATTAAAATTTATTTCACCATTTTGTAAATAAATTTTAATTTGAAAGTTGTGTTGCGCAAAGCTTCCAACCAAGCTAATAAATAAAGACCACTGGAAAAAAGTTTCAGTGGTCCCCGCTGCAAAGTCTCCCAACTTTGAGGTGAAAAAAGTCAAGATAACTCAATTCAATATTATAAAAACCTCGCATTTTGCGGGGTTTTTTCATTAAAAAACTCCACTAATCCATATATTTGCCGCATGAAACGATTAATGCTGCTGTACGTACTTTTCCCTGTATTCCTATTCTCACAGACTACCGGAAAAGTGATCAAAATTTCAGACGGAGATACCATTACTTTACTGCTAGAAGGCAACCAGCAAAAAAAGATCAGACTTGCAGAAGTAGATTGCCCTGAAAGCGGACAGCCATTCGGGAAAAATGCCAAGCAGTTTACGTCTGCTCAGGTATTTGGAAAAACAGTCAGTGTTGTAGAGACGAGCACGGACCGCTATGGACGTTCCATTGCTAAAGTATACTATGATAATGGTAAATACCTTTCAAAAGAGCTTATAAAAGCAGGATTAGGATGGTGGTATTTCTCCTATTCCAAAGATGCTTCATTAGGAAAACTACAGGAAAATGCGAAGAATGCAAAGATAGGTCTATGGAAGGATATCCATGCAATGGCTCCGTGGGAATACCGGAAAATGAAGCGGGAACTTAGAAAGAAAAAATACGAAACCGCTAAAAACGAAATAAAAGCAAAAGGAGTGTCATAAGCACTCCTTTGTATTTTAATTTCAGCCTCCTTTCTTTTTCACAAACAGATAAAAGCTTACGGCTATCCCTATAAAAATGGCCAGAATATTAAAATAATCAAGTCTTTCAAAAACAATATTCTCGTTCAGTAAACCTTCCAGCGATCGATAGCCTCCGGTATAAACCAGGAAATCAGCAAATGGTTTCTGTTGGATAATAGTTGAGAAAAGAAGCATAAATACCCCAAACCCGATAGGGTAAATAAAATTCTTGAACATAAGGCTCAGCGCCAGCTGTACCATAGCAATTGCAGAAAGAGTGATAAAAAATTTTAGGAAAATATAAAATAGAACTTCTCTAAAATCATAATTCTGAAAACCCAGATCCGGAAAACCCATACTTAAAACCCAGCCACTCAGAAGAAAAGTCAGATAAGACAGTAGTACAGAAAAAAAAACGGTTATCAGAATAAACAAAGCCTTCGAAAAAAATATCTTAGCCTTTGAAACCGGTAGTGTGAAAAGGATTTTATAATTATTATTCTTATACTCCACATCACAGCACGCATGTACAAAAAGAGAAACGAGAATTGGGAAGAGCAGGTAAAAAAACATAAATACCGTGCGTCCCAATGACATTTTCCACGGATTGATTGTTCCCTCTGCGGCATCGGTACCGGAAGTGATGGTGTCATAGGCGATGTACAGGTCAATCGCAACGATAATAAGAACAGGAATCAGCAGTATGCCGAAGATTTCTTTGTTTTTGGAAAGCTTATACTGCTCAGAAGAAAAAGCCCTAAAAAAAGTATTGGTATTAGTCATGTTTTTTAGAAATTAAATTAATGAAGATCTGCTCAAGATTGGTATTTTGAGATTCCGTATCATAGATCTCAATTCCGTTTTGGATCAGATTTTTTAACAGCAGATTGAAATCTTTATCATCATTGATCTTTACAGATATCTTATTCGGACTGTTTAAAGTAGCGGAAAAAGATCCCTGCAATATTGCCAGTGCTTTATCAGCATGATCAATTTTCAGCATAATATCTCTTTCTACTTTACCAAGGAGTTCATTCTTTGTTCCCTGAAAAATCATCTCACCTCCCTCAATAATTCCGATGTGGGTAGCTGTTTTTTCAAGTTCACTCAGAATATGGCTTGAAAGAAAAATTGTTTTTCCCTGTTCATTCAGATACTGGAAAAGTTTTCTCATTTCAAAAATTCCCTGTGGATCCAGTCCGTTGAGAGGTTCATCCAAAATCAGAATTTTCGGATCATGAAAAATGGCCATGGCAATTCCCAGACGTTGTTTCATTCCCATAGACAGGGCGCTTGCTTTCTTTTTTTTCTCTTTATGCAGATCTACCAGCTCCAGAACCTCATCAATTCTTTTACTACCTTTACCATAGATGATGTCCAGATATTTCAGGTTTTCAGAAACAGTCAGTTTTGTATAAAAACAGGGAGATTCAATCAGATTCCCCGTGTTGGCGAGAATCTCTGTGCGGCTATGCTTTAAACTTTTATTTTGAATAAAAATCTTGTCACCATTCGCTTCCAAAAGCCCCAGAAGGAGCTTGATCGTCGTTGACTTTCCGGCCCCGTTTCTTCCCAGATAACCATAAATACTACCTTCCGGAATATTGAGATTGATATTCTTTAAAATGGTCTTAGAACCGATCGTATAGCTGAGATCGTGAGTAGTAATGCTATCCATTATTTCTTGATTGGAGTTAAAACAGTGTTCGTATCTATATAAAATATTCCGTCAAAATAACGGCTCCAGACCTTTTTTTGATCCGTTCCCTGGTTAATGGTGGATACAAACTCCTTTTTTAAGGGAGAATTTCCTGGAATACTTCTCAGGTCAATAAAAAAGTAACGTGTTTTCGTTGCATGAAATGTATTTTCGATAGCAAGCTTTCCGGGTTTGTTGAATAAACTTTTAACTTCATTTAATTTGGCATATGATGAAAAATCAACCATATAAGATGCTTTTCCATACTTATTTTTAATATATGTGCCTAAAGGAGTGTATTTTTTATTGTAAGGAGCCGAAAAAGTATGAATGTTAGCGCACCATACAATTACCTTTTGATCCTGATAAACAGAGTCAATCTGGTACATCAGGTTCTTAGCCATCAAAGAATCCCTGAACTGCATACTCGGCATGGATCCTGGCTTATATTTCCATGCTTTGTTGAAGTTGTTTCTCATATCATGTAAATATCTTGTAAAAATGATGTTTTCCGGTGTTTTTTTTAGTTTTGAAACCATCATTTCCAGTTGGCTGATCTCATTCAGAAACTCAGTTTTCTGGTTTTCTTTTAAAGTTCTTGAAACAAAACCCTGATAGATGAAATTATTAAGCTGGTCAATATACCTATGGAAGATTTTAAAGACTCTGGTATCAATTTTATTTTTGCTTAAAAATTCTTTCAGCAGCTTACTGCGCCTGTCATACAGCACATCTCCTGAAAGCTGAATATCAAATCCGCCAAGCTCTATCGGATGAGCTGAGGTTTTGGTCTTTTGATAATAATTGATCAGCGGCCGGGTTTCCTTATTATTCCACCAGAAGCTAAAAAGCCCGAGACCTCCTATAGAATCCGAAGGAACTTTAAGCTGATGATTTTTCATTTCCTCATTCATTACCCACATATCATATTGCCCGGCCTCATAAAGAACAATATGGTAACCCAGATTTTCATGAAGGTATTTAATAAGCCTGCTTTTGGCCTGCATAGTGGCTCCGTCATAATGAATGTTTTCCCCAAGCATTAAGACTTTATTATCTTTTAGAACAGTATCAAGGAATTTTAAATCACTGTTGTCAGTAGATTCCATAGAGATGCTTTTGACGGGATGCTTATACTGCTTAACCTCACGAAGAAGTTCCTGTTTTTGTTGCTCCGGAGTTTCTTTAAAAACGATTTTGTTCAGAACAAAAACTGCAATAAGAGAAATGATAAATAGTAGAAGTATTTTCTTCATTCAATAAACGTACTTAGTTGCCAAATATATATTTAATTTCTTTTTTAATTCTAAATTTAATAAGAAATATTGGTTCAGTACAAGATTTTCAAGTACAGATGCCAAAAAATAATACCGTCCCGTATAACGTGTTAATTCGTTAATTTTATTATAGTATTGAGTAATAATCAGAAGAGTGGTATTTTAGGAAAAATAAAAAACTGTCTCAAAAAATGAGACAGTCGCCCTTTGAATAAATAATATGACAGACCTTATTGGCCGGCATATGTTTTTTAATTTCGGTTTTTAACCAGGATCCACCCTGTATAAGAAACTGTTTTTTGAGTCTCCGGATCCGCCCACTTTATTTCGTACCAGTAGGTTCCGCTACTGACAGGAGTCCCTCCGATACTGCCATCCCATTTGAAACTGCTGTTTTTATCCGAAGAATAGATACGCTGTCCATATCGGTTGAATATATCAAATTTCAAATCTTTCAGATAGGCAAGCTCCGAATAGTCCAAAGTATCATTGATACCGTCACTGTTGGGAGTAATGGCATTGACAAGATTAGGCACCAATATCTGAGCTTCCACAGGGCGGCAGTTATAAAAATCTTTGACATAGAAAATATTTTTACCCCGCGGTAGATTAGTGAAAACATTGGAGTCCTGCCATATCATTTCATCTCTGGAATATTGATAAGGAGGAGTACCGCCTTCCACGATAACGGTGGCTGTACTTCCTGTGACCTCTATTTTTTTAATTTTTGGTACAGGAACCGCCATTACTTTTACAAATTGCTTGGTCTTACAGCCATTAGAAGTTAGAATAACCCAATAATCTCCAACAGAAGCAAGGATAGAAGGGGTAGTTGCTCCTGTGTTCCACTGATAAGACGTATAATCGGGGCCCGCATCTAAGGTGATATGTGCTTCAGGACATATATACTGATCTGCCAAAAGAGGAGAAGGCTTAGGAGGAATTACATGTAATGTTATTTTAGCAAAATCAAAACATCCGCTGGCATTCATTACCATTGCATATACTGTTGTGTTCGGTGAAATGTAAGGGGCCGGAGTGGTAATCTCATTAGTTCCGTTTATTGCATCAGTAAGTGTTGGATAATACTTTTTGGTTACAGGAGTTGTCGTGGTGACAATGGCTGTTGTGAGATCGAAAGTTCCCGTATTAGGATTAGCGGGTACAAAACATCCTGCAAGAACAGCATCCATTACAACAGGTTTGGGAAAAAACTGAAGCGTAATTTTTGCATGGGCAGTGCAGCCCTCTGCTGTTGTAACTTTTACATATACACTAGCAGGTACTGCTGAGGGGTAAGCATTGGCAGGAATGATTTCATTTATCCCGGCATTGAGGTCCACCAAGGTAGGATAATACTTTCTGACAGCATTGGCAGGACCTCCCACATTAGCTGTAGTCAAATCAAAAATACCCGTTCCGCTGGTTTCACAGGTTTGTACTGTGGTATCTGTTAATATCAGAGGCTGTACCGTCACATTTACCTTTACCTGTTCACAATCCGTAAAATCCGGATCATTTCCACAGAATTTATAGGTGAAAGAATCTGTTGTTGTCCCTGTATTGGCCGTATACGTTAGAATTCCGGTAGTTGGGTTTGCTGTTAAAATACCGTTGGCTGGTGGAGTAATAATCTGTACGGTACCCGGTACAGGAATCTGCGTTGAATTGGTAAAAGAAGGAGTAATTGCCGTAGGAGTTCCCGTACTGCATACATTTAAAGGCTTCACCGTATTGGCCAGACAGGTATATACCTTGTAAGGATAAGTGGTAAGTGGTACACAGGTGCTTTTAGTGATAGATACAGTATAATTCCCTGCTTGTGTAGGAGTATAAGTATTGGTGTTGGCACCTGGAATAGGAGTGCCGTTGAGATTCCATTGATAATGATCAAAACCGTTTTCAACTTCTAAAACAATTCCGGGAATACATTCACCGGAAGATTTACTGATCACAGGAACAGAATTGAATCCTGCAAAATATCCTCCATAACCCAAATTTCCGCTGCCTCCAATAATTCCTGCAGTAACAGCCTTTGTAGAGGCTACCGTAATATTTCCTGAAATATTGGGAATAGAGTAGGATACCCAATTTGCAGTTCCTGATACCGGAAAAGGGCCCTGCGCTGCTGTCGGGGCCACCCCGTTCACGGTTACTCCGGCTCCTGTTTGAGTAAGGATATTGAGCTTTACAAAAAGTGGAGGATTAAAAGTAGTATAGTAGGGCAGTTCTCCTATTTTCCCTATTTCATCAATAACAGTGGGAAGAAAACAGTTTAAAGGAGGAATATAATTGAATCCTTGCGTTGCATCATTATCTTCAATACCGGAAAGAAGCTGGTAGACATACACATTTTTTGAAGTTTTAATGTACATATTCAGATGAGAAGGCCCGTTTACTACATAATTCATCGCAGTAACGCGGTAATATTGTCCCTCATTTAACGTGGCAACGGGTGCAGGATTGTTATTCAGTCTGATCTCAGTATTGTTTTCAGTGGCTACAATAATGGCTCCTTCAATCTCCGGAAGAAGATTACCCATTCCTTTGATAAGGATAAACTCATTTCCTAGGCGTTCCACAGGTACAGACTGGTCCATAATGATATCTTCTCCATTATAAGGAGGAGTCAGTCCAAACTGGCCGTGGTAATTCCCATTGGTTATAGATATCGGTTTGCTAGCTTCTATTTTGGCTCCGATAAATCCGTCTTTATTCCCGGGTTTATTTGCTAACCCGCCAAATACATAAGACTGTCCCTTATTCAGAGTAATTGTAATACTGGGGTGGGTAAGCCCGTTAAAATTATTATAAAACCAGGTTGTCATAGCATATCCTGAAACTTTAATCTGGGTATTGTCTTCAGTTGCCAAAATTCCACAGGTAAAGTTTTGAGTATTCTGATTATTCATCAGTGGTGCATATACCGCATAAAAGGTCTTTCCAATTCCAGCTTTTCCTTTCGATGTTAAAATTTCACCATGATTGATTTCCGAAAACCTATAAGTTGCAAAAAAAGGGACATCCCCGTGAAGATAAAGACCTCTGGTTTTTACACTCATAGCATCAGTTGCGTTCTGCCCTGTCATAAGGTTTACCGGGACATCAAATGTCTGTGGACTTCCCTTGCTGATAGTTACGGTTCCTATTACAGTATTATTATTATAAATACTAACAGGGAAAGGAGTTGTACTATCTGTAGACAGATAGAGTGCCTGCTTAGGAGATCCGTTGCTGGAACTGGCTACCATAGGGGCAAACCAATGATCCGTATCTCTTTGTGCCCACAAAGAAGCAGAGAAAAAAGACAGAATAAAGAGTAGTATGATTCTTTTCATAAATTATAAGAAAATTAGATAAGCACTTCATAACAGCTGTTTTTTACATACTGCTGCTAATGATATTGCAAATGTTAACAGTTTTATAGTCCTGGATTAATTTTTAAGTAAGATCCATCCTGTATATTTTATAATGGCATCTTTCAGAGTCGGTTCTTTCCATGTGATCACATACCAGTAAGCCCCTGTAAAAAGTTTCTTGTTGCTGAACATGCCGTCCCATGTGTAATTATTAAAATGACTGCCGGTAAAGACGTTATTTCCATATCTGTCATAGATCATAAAAGCTAAATCTTTTTTATAGGCCAGATCTGAATAAGAAATTGTATCATTAATGTGATCTCCGTTGGGAGTGATAGCATTAACGATATTGATAACAGTTAATTCTACCTGAATAGGCTCACAGTTGTAAGAATCTTTTACATAAAACCTGTTCTGGCCATTAGGAAGACCAGAAAATACATTAGAGCTTTGCCAGTTGATATGATCAGTAGAATACATATAAGGAGGATGTCCGCCGGTTACAGTGAGTGTTGCTTTGTTATTATCAAGATCTATTTGCCTGATAACAGGATCAGGAGTCTTTTTTACAGACACATTCTGCCGGGTAAAACACTTATTATGTCCTAAAATAACCCAATAATTTCCAGGTCCTGCATTAGAAATAGAAGAGGTTGTAGCCCCTGTACTCCATTCGTAAGAATCATATCCAGTACCGGCATCTAATGTTGTTGTAGAATCAGAACAGATGAATTGATCCTTAAGTAATGACGAAGGATTAGGCGGGGTTACAGTAAGAGTTACAGTGGCAATAGCAAAACATCCGGCAGTATTAATTATTTTAATATAGGCCATTCCACTGGAAGAAATGTAAATACCTGGATTAAGGATAGCATTAATTCCGGTAACGGCATCCTGCATGGCCTTATAATATTCTTTAGTGACTCCTGTTTCGCTGGTAACAATGGCCTGAGTAAGATCAAAACTACCCTTATCCGGTGTATTATCTATATAACATGATTGTAATGAAACATTCTCTACCTGAGATGAAGGGTTAAACTCGAGATTTATTTTTGCCTGAGCATAACACCCTTCCGGAGTTAATACCTTTACATATATATCTTTAGATACAGAAGAGGTATAAGTATTGGCTGGAATAATTTCATTAGTTCCGGCAGAAAGATCGGCAGAGGTTGGATAATATTTTTTTATACTTCCGGCAGGCCCACCCACGTTAGCCATGGTAAGATCAAAAAGCCCGGTACCATTATTATTACAGGCTTTAAGGGTAGTGTTTACTGCGGTTACGGACTGTACAGCGATACCTACTTTCACCTCTTCACAGTCTGTAAATTCAGGAACGTTCCCGCAGAACTTATACATAAAAGTATCAGCAGTGGCTCCCGGGTTTGCTGTATAAGTAAGTATTCCTGTTGATGGATTTACGGTTAGTGTACCGTTGGCAGGGGGAGTCACAATCTGTACAGTACCCGGAACCGGAGTTTGAGAAGAGTTGGTAAAGGCCGGTGTTATTGTTAGAGGGGTACCCGCCGAACAGATAGTTAATGCTTTTGTTGTACTGGAAATGCAGGAAAATACTTTGTATACAGGCGTTGTGACGGGAGGACAGCTTCCTCCCGCTGATACTGTTACTGTATAATTTCCCGGTTGTAAAGGGATGTACGTATTGGTATTAGCCCCTGGGATCACTGATCCGTTAAAATTCCACTGATACGAAGCATAGCTATCATCTGCTTCCAGGGTTATTCCCGGAATACAATTGCCGTTCTTTTTGGCAATAACAGGAATAGAAGAGAATCCTGCAAAGTAACCGCCGTAGCCAACAGCTTCATAACCTGCAGTAATACCTGCGGTGACAGCCTTTGTTGACTGTACTGTAATATTGCCTGTGACATTTTCTACGGCGTAGGTTTGCCAGTTTGGATTGCCTGTAACAGGATAAGGACCCTGGATACCTGACAGAACGGTTCCGTTCACAGATACTGTTGCGCCAGACTCTGTGATGATCTGAAGCCTTACATTAGGAGTGATTGCTGTAAAATAAGGAAGAACATTAATCATCCCGATTTCATCAATTTTCTTAGGTAAAAAGCAGTTTAAAGGAGGGATATAATTAGCCCCGCCTGTATTATAATAGGTTCCGGAACCTCCTCCTGAGATCAGCTGATATACATATATTTTTTTAGTAGAGCGGACACGCATATTATAATGACCGCTAAAATTCTGGCTGATATAACCTGTTGATTGGATACGATAGAATTGTCCTTCATTCAATGTTGCTTTGGGAATAGTTTCGTCATTTAGATAAACCTGGGTATTATCTTCTGTTGCAACAACAATAGCTCCTTCAAGCTCATAAGAAAGAGGTGCTGTTCCTTTCATTAACACAAACTCATCACCAAGACGCTCCACAGGAACAGACTGATCCATGAATATGTCACTTCCGCCTGCACCATTACCTATTAAAGTCTGTTGGCCGTTAAAATTACCATTAGTTACAGATACCGGTTTATTGGACACTATTTTAGCTCCGATGAAACCGGTAAGATTTCCCGCAACAGAACCCTTGCCGTCAATTGTATATGACTGTCCTTTATTTAAGGAGATCGTCATGGTGGGAGTCGTTGCGCCGGTGTTCCCATTAGAAAATTGAACAGATGGGCTGTAACCTGACACTGTTACTGTAGTATTATCTTCTGTAGCTAAAATACCACAGCTAAAATTATAAGTAGAATCAGGCTGAGGTAAATTTACATGAGCAACGTAAAATTGGGTCCCTATTCCTGCTTTTCCCTTTGAGGTAAGGATCTCTCCGTGCTTATCTATTGAAAATCTGAAAGTACAGAAGAAAGGTTTTTCTCCTTTCAGATAAAGTCCTCGGTTTGTGGTCGTAAATACTTGTGACTGAGATTCTGTAATCATATAATCTTTAAGAATATCAAAAGACTGAGGATTACCTTTACTGATCGTAACTGTTCCAATTATCGTATTGTTATTATAAATGGCAACAGTAAAAGGAGTAATAGAATCGGTTGATAGGAATAAAGCCTGTTTATTGGTGTCCGCAGTAAAACCTTGCTTTATCGGGGCAAACCAATGTTCAGTATCTCTTTGCGAAAAAAGAGGGCTTGCCGCAAAAAAGATTAAAATCAAACTGAACAAAAACCTTTTCAGTAAAACAGGTTTTGTCAAATGGTAAATATTGTTTATTGTCATTGAATTTTCTGTTTTAGTAACACAGTATAGCTGCTGTTGTTTATTACCTGTATATTTCTTTAATATCCTGTTGAATGCAGCAGACAACAAAATTCTTAGCTTGAAAAATCAGCCTCATGATCAAACTGCCATACAAGCAGCGGCAGTATCACCGCTGCTTATTAATGGCAGAGACAGCATATTATTTCTTTACTGCTTTTACAGTTTTACTGGTTCCGTTTTTAAAGAAAATCTTTATCATATAGGTTCCCTGTAATATATTCTTTAAGGATATAGATGATGATGGAGCTTTCAATTCTGTAATCTTTCTGCCGGCAGTATCATATATTGTGACAGAGGATACTTCAGTATTTCCGGTAATATTAATTACATCCGTAAAAGGATTAGGATAAACAACCAAGTCATGTTTTGCTGTTATTTCATTTACTCCTAAGCCGGTAGTAGGTGACCAGGATAGGTCATCATAATAATAGATAAGATTGGCACCATCAGTAAGTATGGCCAGTCTTGCTGTGGCAGGAACGGTATTGGGGATATTCACTATATATTCACTGGCCCCGGTATATGAGGTGTTGGTAATATGAAGGTCTTGGATGAGTACAAATGAGTTAATATTGGCAGGATCTGTTATATATCCAATATGCATTATCCCTGCATTGGTACTGCAATATGCCCTGAATCTCAATGAATGTGTTCCTGCATTTACGTTACTCAATTCAGGCAGAATAGCCATAGAAGAACCTGTTAAAGGTCTCTGCATAATGTGTTTTGTCCCTGAATAAGCACCTGTTCCATTAATATTTACACTTCCTGTTCCGGTAACTAATTTTCCCCAGCATGGTGCATTAGTTATGAATCCGGTATTGTAAGAATCAAAATTTTCAACAAGAGAAGCTATGGGAGCACACAATGTCAATGCTGATGTAATATTGGTCCATGAACTATGATCTGTATTACTGCATTTTGCTCTGACCCAAATATAATAAGTCGTTGCAGAATTAAGTCCCTGTAAAAGATAAGTATTAGCTGTTATACCAGTTATATTAGGTACTGTTGAAGCGGTAGGTGGAGTACTGTCTGTACTGTAATAGATATCATATCCCATAGCTGGAGTTGAAGCAGGAGCAGACCAGGCAGCAGTTATACTTATACTGGTGATATTAGATAAAACAACATTGCCTGGAGTAAGACAGGTTGGTTTAGGTTCCCAATATACGTTATCCAAATATACAGGGGTGGAAGGTACTCCGCCATGTCTTATTGCTAACCGTGAATTAGCAGGAACCGTGTTGGGAATAACTACTGAATACTCATAACCATCAAATACAGAATTACCAATATTGACAGACTGGATGTTGACGAAACTGGATGCATCTGTATCATTGATTACATAGCCAATATCTAATACTCCTGCTGTTGTACCACTTACTCTGGCTTTAAATCTCAGCCAGTGTGTACCCGCATTTACATTACTGAAAGCAGGAAGAACTGCAATTACTGTATTAGCCGTACTACTGGCACTTTGGTACATTGCTTTTGAATTATTAACCCCGCTTGCGGTGTTGATAGCTTGGTAGCCTGTTCCTGAAATTATTTTATCCCAACAGTTTAGAATATAGCCTGTTCCTGTTGTGGCAGTTTCAAAGTCTTCAAACATATACGTTTGAGGATCACATTTGGTTTTAAATGTTTTTCTCAGAGACCATGCACTCTTATCAGATGTACCACATACTGATCTTACATAATAATAGTAGGTAGTAAATGAGTTCAGTCCACTAACAGGTACTGATAAAGCTGTACTGGTTCCTGTTGCAGGAGTGGAAGCATCCGGTACAATGTGGGATGATGAGTAATAATATTCATAGCCGATGCTTGGGGCAGAAGTTGGTGCTGTCCAGAAAATGGCAGCGCTGCTGTTTGTTATATTGCTGGAAGTAAGAGCCGAAGGAACAAAGCAGGTGGGATTAGCCTCAATTTTTAAACTGAAGTCTACAAAATTTCCTGAATTATTAGATCCACAGGGATTTCCCGGCGCAGCAATTGAAGAACCGGTGGCAATTCTTATTCTATAAATTCCGGGAGCCTGTGTTGGCGGTACATAAAAAATATCATCAACAATGGTATAACTGGATGGGCCTATTGGGTCTTCGTAAAAATCATCAAAATCGCCATCATTGTTCCAGTCTATCCAGACATAAGACTTGGATCCGCTTGTACTGGGTTCCATATGCACATTGACAGTTCCTCCGGGATAAGACGTTACTACTTTAGCTGTGTTATCCACATAAGCCTGGTAGGAATCTGCATCATAATAAAAGGCTCCCTGGTCTGAAAATACTGCATTTTTCAGATAATTAGCCTGATTGGACGACCCTGCAGCAGGGATGCAATAAGTCTGTGCATTCAGTTTAAAAACCGAAAGGAGCAAAATCATCCATAATAGATAGTGTTTTCTCATTTTATTTCTATTTTAGGGTTAAGTATACTGTCCTCTATCAGCCAGACTGTTCCCGGATAATGAGTGTAGAATTAATTACTGTAGGGAATTTTATAAATTCTTTCACTTCATATACGAATACTGAACTGTATGTGAAAATCATATATTGATTTATTATAGAATTTTCTTTAGTTATTTTATAATAATAATGCTTAATAGGTGTGATGATTTCATTAAAATTTGAGAATAAGTCTAATATTTTAAATCACTTTAAAGGTTTGAACAATATTAACGTTATATTTGCCCTTGATCAAGAAATCAGCTTGCATAATTCATTGAATTTACAAGAATTTAAAATGTAAAATACTGTAAATCAGTGTTGTTTTGAGTGCTGCTTTAAAAGGGGTGATGATAGTGATATCAAATAAAAATAGTAGGAAAATGATCCGCATTTTAAAGGAAATACTGAAAAGTAATAGACCAATATTGTTTTTCGTACTATGGTGCCGGCTTTTATACTTGGACAGGCAAATCCGGATTTCAGCATTCTGACAGATAAGGCCTTCCAAAAATTATATCAGAATCCTGAAGAATGTATCAGCTATTCACAGAGTCTCCTGATGAGTGATAAGAATATTGAGCACAAAGTTATTTTAAGGAATATTATTTCTCAGGCATATGCATTACAAGGGAACTATATACAGTCGGTAAGTATTTCAAACCAAAAAGAAGATAATGACAAGAAAGAAGGTCTCTCAAGTTTTATTCAGTTGTTTGATGATTACAATCTGGCAGATCAGTACCAGAATCTAGGACTGTACGGGCAGTCAAAAAAAATCATTACAGATATCTTAAAAGATCCGGAGCTGCTAAAGAGCAGGAATACAAAAGAACGGATGGTCTTTGCTAAGCTTTTTCAGCTTCAGGCAATAAATTCCGGGATTACGAGAAACTATGATATTGCTTTACTGAACCTGGATAAAAGTGATGGCTGTCTGACGGGTACCAATGACGAAAACAGGATTATTAAATGGGAAAACATTATTTTCCGTTCCTCTTTTCTGTTGCGGCAGAATAAACTGGAAGAGTCAAAAATACTTCTTGACGGGGTTATCGAAGAGATTGAAAAACATGGAAATAATGCTTTCGTTTCTGCGTTTGCATATGAAAGTTTGTCCCGGTATTTTTTTCTCAAAGAAGACTATACTTCTGCGGTAAAAAATCTGGATAAAGGATTTTCCGAAATTGAAAAGCTCCCTTATAATGACCTGAAAATCATTTTTTATGACCTGTATTCGCGGAATTATCTGGCCCTTAATAATGATGAAAAATATTACTATTACAATAATTTGTATACTGATCTTAAAGCGAAGCTCGACTCCAATAAAAAGGAAGGTATACAGTATGTAGTAAAACTTCTGGAAACTTATCATAAGAAAAGTATTGAGTTTGAAAGACAAAATAAACTAAGGCAGTTCAAAATAACAGTTGTTATGAGTTTAATTCTGATTGCAGCAGCTGTTGCTTATTTCTTTAACGAATCCGGAAGAAGCAAGGACCTGAAAAAACAGATCGATTTTTTCGAAAAACTTAAAAAGAAAAAAGAATCTGTATTGGCTCATGCCAACATGCCAAAAGAGAAAATAGAAAAGGAAATTAAAACACCGGACAGAGATCCGTCCAAAATTTCAAAAGAAAAAGAAGAAGAAATTCTACTGAAACTGGAAGAATGGGAACTGTCTGATAACTATTTGAATAAAAATATGTCGCTGGCCATTCTTTCCGCACAAACAGGAATAAATACTAAGTATTTGTCAGAAGTAATCAATAATAATAAAGGAAAGAACTTCAATGGATATATCAATGAATTAAGGATTAATCATATTGCACATCTCCTCAAAACAGATGCGGCTTATCTGAATTACAAAGTGAGCTATCTCGCAGAATACTCAGGATTTTCATCGCATGGAGCCTTTACCAATGTATTTAAATCTATTACAGGAATGTCCCCGCATACCTATATTCAGGAAATTATTAAAAATAAAAAATCATGAAATTATTGACCCCTATTATTTTTTTTAGTGTTCTGATTTCTCAGGCTCCTCTCTATGGACAGAAAATTTCTGATGACTCCCTGATGAAGATAGCCAATCACGAAATTTATAATAACCCTGATAAAGCTATAAATATTGGAAAAAAGCTGCTTCAAAAAGAAAAAGATCTGAGTAGATCAATTAAGATTTATCTGCTTCTATCCACAGCAGGAACTGCAAAAAGAAACTTTGATGAATCATTACAGTATATTTTGAAAGCAAGGGAGCTGGTTCAAAAAACAAATGATCCCAAAATACAGACCAGTTTTTTAATTGCAGCGGCTATGCAGTATCAGCAGATGGAACTTTTTAGTAAAAGCCTTGAAACACTGGATGAAGCAGATGAATATCGGGAAAAATTATCTGAGGATTCCTATTTAAAACATTTCGAAACAGCCAGAAGCTTTGCCTTACGGGGAATGATTTATAAGAGCCAGTCTAATCCCGAAATCGCTCTTCAGGAATTTTTGATCGCAATCAAAAATTTTGAAAAAATAAAAGAAAAAAATAAAACCTATTTTAATCAGAGTATCATTTATTATAATATTGGTTATTGCTACCTTAACCTGAATCAGCTTGAAAATGCAGGGACGGCCTTTATAAAATCTATGAGTTTGGCTGATTTGATCAAAGCTAAAAGTCTGCAAGCATTTGCACTAAAAGGCCTGGCAGAGATGAATAAACAAAAACACCAAAATCAGGAAGCTCTCGCACTGCTGGTTAAAGCTGAAACTCTTGGTAACGAAGCTGGAGATCTTACTCTGAATGAGGGGATATATAAAGAAATGGCTGATAACTATCTGGCCATGGGAAAAGCTCCTCTTTATCAGGTGTACAGTAAAAAGTATTTTGAAACGAAATTTAAAAGAGAGCAGAATGAATTAAGTTCCATTAATCATGCGATCGATGTCCATAATACAGAGACACAGAAAAAAAGCGAGAAAGTAATAACCCGGTACAACTATTTTATTACTGCTGCAATTATTATAGGGCTTTCAGTATTGAGTATATTTTTATATTTCGTTGTAAAAGTGAGAAAGCAAAACCGGAAATATCAGGATGAAATTCAAAAGCTTATCAGGTCGTAAATGTTCCAGTCTACATAGTTTAATATAGCCTTAACTCAGAATATGAATGCTTGATTTGAGGGTTTTAAGCGGGAAAAGAAAGCGGGGATGGGTCCAAAAACACTTGCTAATGTAAGATATGATTAAATTGGAGCTGATCAAACCAGCTCCAATTTAATTTAGATAATATATTGATAACGAAATTAGCAGACAATCAATCGTTATTTTTTTAAGGAGTAGATTTCACTGCATCATACATCATCGAGTCTTTCTGCTGATTTGTGTAATCGTATTTGTAATTATAAAATGAAGATTCCCAGTCACCATAACCAACATTCGGAATGATAATGAATTTTTTACCGAAATCTTTTGCTGAATTTTTCACTGCCGCTGACCTTTCTGTTTCTGATTTTTTATCAAAAATATCCGCAAAATCCGCGAGATTATCACCTAGCAGTAATACAATATTGTAATTTTTAGCAATATCCTTTCTTCGGTTCTCTTTGCTGCTTTCCTTAGATCGAAGTATAAGGTTGGTATCGCTCTGAATAGGGAAATTATACTTTTTTAAATTTTTTAGTGTTCCCGCACGTTCCTGTTCTATACGGTTGGTAACATAAAAAACCTGAATACCTTTGCTGGCAGCATATTGATAGAACTCCTGGGAACCTGTAAGTGGTTTTGCAATTCCTTTGGCAGTCCATTCTTCCCATGTCTTCTGATCATAATCTTTACCCATTTTTGAACGTTCCACAGCATAATAAGAATTGTCCAGAAAGGTCTCATCAATATCTGAAACAATGGCTAAAGGCTTCTCTGATTTCTGTGCTAAAGCTTCATCCAAACGGAATTTCGCAATATTATATGCCTGTAAGCAAAGCGCTTCATATTCAGCCGCTCTCTGCTGATAAAATGCAGCATATATTTTTCCGTGATGACCAAGGTTTTGATAAGGAGCCTCCTGAACAGAAGCTGTTGAAACCGGAGCTGTTGTTTTGCATGAGACAGTCAAAACAAGTAAACAGCTAGCAATAATGATGTTAAAATTTTTCATTGAATTAAAATAGAGAGAGACAAAATTAAACAATTTGATTTTTACTGCAACTAAATATATTGGTTACTATACAAACGTATATTTTAAAATAAGATGAGAATATCTCTGCCTTCACTGAATACCATCTGATCGAAGGTGTAACTAAATTTTTGCATATAGATTTAATATTCAGGATGCAGCTCAGAGGGGTGAAGGACAGATCATTTTTTTTATTCAGATTAACTAAACTTTTTGCTTAGCCCCCAACTTTTGCACCTGATCCCCTTTTTCTCTATCAGTTCTGATCCAAAATCTTGAGAATATAGTACAAAAAAAAGACTCACAAAATATTGTGAGTCTAAATAAAGTGAGCGCGAAAGGATTCGAACCTTTGACCGTCTGCTTAGAAGGCAGATGCTCTATCCAGCTGAGCTACGCACCCATTAAATAGTTTTGATAAAACTACTAAAACAGTCGGGGCGGCAGGATTCGAACCTGCGACCTCCTGGTCCCAAACCAGGCGCGATGACCGGACTACGCTACGCCCCGAATATATATAAAAAAAGCGGAGGGTAAGGGATTCGAACCCTTGCGACACTTTCGCGTCGACAGTTTAGCAAACTGCTCCATTAACCACTCTGGCAACCCTCCTTTTTGTTTATTTTTTAATGATCGTTGTTCCGTTATTGCGAGTGCAAATATAGAATAGATTTCTTTATTTACCAAATAAAATTCAAGAAAATTTTGTGTATTTTTGAAGTAATAAATCATTCAAAAACCAAACTGATGCGTAAAACATTATATATCATCGGATTAAGCACATTCGTTTTTTCATGTACTTCCCAGCAAAATGTGAAAAAAAATACTTACAAACCGAAAACCCCGGTAACACAGGCGAAACCGACTGTTCAGACACAGACCTCGGAAGCTCAGAAACCAAAAGTTGTATCTGATCATGGAGTAGACTTTTTTACTACCAATATAGCAGACCCGGCAAAAAATGATAATACAGCAAGCTACGGTTCTATAGTGTCTGCAAAACCGGCAGGATATAAAGTAGTGAAAACTTATTTTCCTGCTATTGCGCAGAATTTCAGACAGCGTTATTTAATATTACATTATACAGCAATTCCGGATGACAAATCTATTACCGTTCTTACTCAGCAGGCGGTAAGCGCTCATTATCTGGTAAACAACACAGGAGATAACGAGATTTACCAGCTTGTGGATGAAAACAAGCGTGCCTACCATGCAGGCGTAAGTTCGTGGAGAAATGATAAGAACCTTAATGATACTTCCATTGGGATTGAAATTGTAAATGCGGGTTATTCTACAGATGGTGCCGGTAAAAGAATATTTGCGCCGTTTAGTGATGAACAGGTGAGAAAAGTAGCTGCATTGGCAAAGGATATTGCTGCAAGATATCAGATTTCGCCAACTAATGTTCTTGCCCATTCAGATATTGCACCTACAAGAAAACAAGATCCGGGACCTATGTTCCCATGGAAAAAGCTCTATGATGAGTATCAGTTGGGAATGTGGTATGATGAAATGACAAAACAGAATTTTTTCACAATTGCACAGGCGGATTTCTCTACCAGGTATAGTGATCCTTCTTTTATCTTCCTTATTCAGACTGCATTGCAGAAATTTGGTTACGGACTGGATCTCAGCGGAAAATGGGATGACGGTACCAAGAAAACTATTGAAGCCTTCCAGTACCATTTCCGTCCACAGAATTATGACGGAATTATGGACGCTGAAACATGGGCAATACTGCAGGCTTTAAATCAAAAATACCCTGTAAAATAATTCAAATTAAAACGCATCGGTTAGATGCGTTTTTGCTATCTTTAAACGATCAAAAACAGTAAAATATCTGTAATGGAAAATTTCAGAAAAGAAAGTGATTTATTAGGCGAACTGAATGTGCCTTTAGATGCTTATTATGGGGTTCAGACACAAAGAGCTATCAACAACTTCAAAATTTCAGGACAGCTTTTGTCTTCATATCCGGATTTTATCAGAGGGTTGGCTTTTGTAAAGAAAGCAGCTGCAAAAACCAATTATGAATTAGGACTTCTGGACGAAAACTTGTATTTCAAAATAGCAGAAGCGTGTGATGAAATTGTAGAAGGAAAATATCATGACCAGTTTCCGGTAGACATGATCCAGGGAGGAGCAGGAACTTCAATCAATATGAATGCGAATGAAGTAATTGCCAATATTGTATTGGAAAAATTAGGGAAAAATAAAGGAGAATACGAATTCTGCTCACCTAATGACCATATCAACCTTTCTCAGTCTACAAACGATGCTTATCCAACAGCAATCAAAATGGGATTGTTGCAGATGAATATCGGACTTGTAGAAAGACTGGAGAAAATTATTGAAGCTTTCCGCGCGAAAGGAGAGGAGTTTCATGATGTTATTAAAATGGGACGTACGCAGCTTCAGGATGCCGTACCAATGACATTGGGACAAGAGTTTGAAGCCTATGCAGCCACTTTGGAAGAGGATATCTCCAAACTGAATAACAACGCAGGTCTTTTTGTAGAAGTTAATATGGGGGCAACCGCTATTGGAACAGGATTAAATGCTCCGGTAGGCTATGCTGTACTTTGTGCTAAAAACCTGGCTCAGATTACAGGCTACCCTATTGTTTCAGCACCCAACTTGGTAGAAGCTACGCCAGATACAGGATCTTATGTAATTTACTCTTCCGCTACAAAGCGTCTTGCCGTGAAACTATCAAAAATCTGTAACGATTTAAGATTACTTTCATCAGGACCTAGAGCAGGTTTCTTTGAGATCAATCTTCCTCCAATGCAGCCAGGATCATCCATTATGCCTGGTAAAGTAAATCCGGTGATTCCAGAAGTAGTGAATCAGGTTTGTTTCAAAGTATTCGGAAATGATCTTACAGTGACTTTTGCAGCAGAAGCAGGACAACTACAGCTTAACGTAATGGAGCCGGTACTTTCTCATGCAATCATGGAAAATATCAACTTCCTTTGCAATGCATTAGATACCCTTCGTGACAAATGTGTAGTAGGCATTACTGCCAATAAAGAAGTTTGCCTGAATATGGTGAAACACAGTATTGGTATTGTTACAGCACTTAACCCATATATCGGTTACAAACAATCTACACAGATTGCTAAAGAAGCATTAGAAACCGGGAAAAGCGTTTACAACCTTGTTCTGGAGAAAGGAATTCTTTCTCAGGAGAAGCTTGATGAGATTCTTGATCCGAAAAACATGCTGAAACCGCATAATAAATAATAAAAAAACAATAAGTGATAAATGGTTCAGTGAGTAATCATTTATCACTTATCATTCATCCTTTATACAATAATTCGTGAGGTTTTTAATTATAATTCCTGCCCATAACGAAGAAGAAAACCTTTCATTTACCCTTGATTCTTTAAAGCTGCAAACCTGCAAAGATTTTAAAGTCGTGATAGTGAATGACGGTTCTACAGACAGAACTCCTGAAATAATAAGAAAATATACAGAGACTGATGTCCGTTTTGGAACCATTAATCTTCAGAAATCTGAACATCAGCCAGGATCTAAGGTTGTTCATGCTTTTAAAAGCGGACTTCATACACAATCTACAGATGAATTTGATGTCATCTGTAAATTTGATGCCGATATCATTCTCCCGGAAAACTATCTGGAAACAGTTGCAAATGCTTTTACCCACAATCCGCAATATGGATTGGTAGGAGGATTGCTGTATATAGAAAAAGGGGAGAACTGGGTGTACGAAGGGAATTCTAATAAACATCATGTGAGAGGACCTATGAAGGCATATCGCAAAGAATGTTTTCTTCAAATTGGCGGACTACGGGAAACATTGGGTTGGGATAACATAGACTCTATTTTACTTGAAAATCTAGGTTGGAAAGAAATCGTTCTTCCGGAACTTCATGTAAAGCTGATAAAGGTAAAAGGTGCTGATTATACCATAAGACCAGCCGATTACTATGGCCGATACTTTTATTTTTTAGGATTAAACAGGTTTCTCGCTTATATTGCCTCGTCAAAAGAAGCGATGAAAAGTAAATCTGTGGCATTTTTCTTTGATATTGTGAACGTTTATGAGAATTGCAGATCTAAAAAGCTGGAACTGAAGATTACAAAAGAAGAGCAAAAAGCCGTTAATGATCAACGTTGGAGAATGCTCAGGAAGAAATGGCTGAAAATGTAGTAAATTAGAGTTGCGAAAATAATTGAAAATAATATATTTAAATATTTTAAATTGAATATACTGTTATTCAATTCAGTAAAGATGAACTTTAACCCACTTAATAAAAAATAAAAACAGCTAAAACTTAATAAAATAAAGAATAATCATTTCAGTGAAAAGAATAGCCTATATAGAAATAGATACCCATGCAGAAATTGCCCAGGCTTTCATGGACATCATGGAAGATAATCAACATTTTGCCGTAGATTATTATTTTTCAAAAAGAATCAAAGATCAGATTGGTAAGCATGGTGAAACGGTATACCTGTCAGATAGTTCTATGATTTTGGATCAGCTGAAGACGAAAGGCTATGATCTTGTGATTATTGGAACAGTTCACCGTTATTTTAATACATTTCTGGCCGTTACTGAGAAATATAATACTGCCGTTATTACCCATAATCTCAATTTTACAAAAGCCTCAAAGCAGGATCTGATGAAGAGTATCTTCAAGGAAGATGTGATCTACAGGTTGAAACTTTGGTGGAAAGAAGGATTATTTTATTCGTCAGAAGTTTATCAGAAAGCAAAGCATCTTTTGGTACTGGATGAAGCTCTAGCTTCTGAAAAGTATCGCTTTTTTCCTCTTTTTTACACCAGAAATTTTGATAAAGCTAAAAATGAAAACTGGAGTGTCGTTATACCCGGCGGAGTTTCACAGAAAAGAAGAGATTATAATACTATTTTTAAAACCATTCAGCATTTACAGACAGATAAAAACTGGGAATTTATATTTCTGGGAAAAGCACAAGGTAATGAATTGAAAGCGCTTAAAAAATTATCTGCTGACGTGCCTGAAAATGTCCATATTAC
Organism: Chryseobacterium sp. MEBOG06; assembly: GCF_021869765.1. NCBI lineage: Bacteria > Pseudomonadati > Bacteroidota > Flavobacteriia > Flavobacteriales > Weeksellaceae > Chryseobacterium > Chryseobacterium sp. MEBOG06. Next base: position 1,202,861 of record NZ_CP084580.1, read on the forward strand.
CTTTTTTTCAGAAAGAGTTTCTTCTGAAGACTTTGAAAAATGGATGCAGAAAGCAGATGTGCTTTGGTGTCCGATTCAGCTGGAAACAGTATTTTTCAGCTTAAAAGAGAGATATGGGATTACCAAAATGACAGGAAATCTGGGGGACGCCATCAATTATGGAAAATGGGCCGTTTTTCCTAAGAATTATCCGTCAAAACTTGAATTTATCCTTCCTGAAAAAGAAAATATTCTTGAACAGTGTAATGATCTTCCTGAAGTTGATTTTGACTTTCAAAAAACTTATGGAAAGGGAGGCGTGCAAAAAAAAGTAGAAAAGCTTTTAAATAATCTTATTTAAGCTTAAAAAGAACGTTTTTATTCTCTTTTATCTAAGAAAAATACCTTTTCTTCTTAAGCCTTACCCATACACTACTTAAACTTAAATACACTTTTAATAAACTTCATATTAAGATAATTCTCAATAGGGAATATTTTTGTGAAATAATTTCCAATATAGATCAGCACAAGTACAACGGAAGGTTTATAGACCAGATTGATCAGGTTGCTGTTAAAGTTCGGAAGTACTATGGCTACTGTGATAGCAAGAGTGCATATGATGGAAACAAAGATCATTTCAATGGTAAGTGGCGAAACTTTAAATACAATATAATTAAAAAGGATCTTAATCACATTGTAGATGGTAAGAGAAATAGCTGTAGATAAGGCAATTCCAATAAGCTTCAGGTCCGTGTTTTTAATGAAATAATAATTCAGTCCAATCGTTAAGCCTGCCAGTAAAAGCATTACCAGGATATTGAATCTGTAATATTTTGAAAGTGAAATAATATTTCCGTTGAAACCTGTTGCAAGATCTACCAAAACAGCAGAGCCCCAGATCCATACTACCGGCTCATACTCCCTGAGCATAGTTCCGTTTTTCGGCATAAACTGAGTCAGATAAGGAAATCCTACCATGATACAGGAGAATAAAACAGCTCCTAAAAAGTATAGCGATAAAGATGTTTTTTTGTGGAACCTGTCCAGTTCTTCCATATCCCCGTCAGCAAGTGTTTTGTTGATGATAGGAGCGGAAATGTTAAACAATCCCAGCTGAGGAATGGAAATCAATGAGATCAAAGCGTACAGCACAGAATAGATTCCTACCTCTTCCATTCCCATAAATTCTCCGATCATAAAGCTGTTGATCGCCAGATAATTTCCGAAAGTTCCTAAAAATCCAAAGAAGCTGTAGTTGAAAAAGTCTTTCCAGAAATCATTTTTCTTAAAATAATCCGTATTGAAGTCAAGCTGAATCTTTTCAAGCTTATTCGTATAATAAACATATCCAAAGAGCATTAATGCAAATATTCCGAAGAAAAAAGCAAATGCGATTTTCTGGGACAAAGCAAAATAATAAAAGAGGCAGAAGGCTCCAAGATTGGCTATTTTAGGAAAAAGATTATCGAAAATATTGGAAACTACGATCCTTTTGTAATTGGAGGTGTATTTATTAAAAATAGCACAGAAAGAAAGAATTAAAATTAATGGAAGAATCATTTCCTTGATCTTCCATGCCTCCGAGTGCTTAAACTTTGGGTAGAAAAAGGGCAGAACAAAAAAGACGGCTGTGAAAATGATAAAATTAATAAAAACAGTGAGCAGTGACAAAGACAGCATGTTCTGTTTTTTACCATCTTTTTCTACCTTGTGAAAAAACTTCACATTAGAATAAGAGATTCCCAATACAACAAAAGGAACCAGCATTTCAGCAGTAGGAAGAATGTAGCGGAGTTTTCCGTAAAATTCAAAGTCATTCGGGAAAATAAATATTGCAGAAACTGTGCCCAGCAAAAACCCAATATAACCGATAATGGAATATTTGAAGCCTTGTCTCGCTACTACACTCATAAGTCGTTTTAAATGTTTTTAGGTATAAAAATAATATTGTTGATGTACTGAGTTTTATTTTTTTCGTCGTTTGTGTTTTGCGAGATAATTTCTTCAGTAAGAGTCTCCAGGAGAAAGCTTTTTCTGTTCAGATATTTTGCTTCATATCCCCAACTCATCACTTCAGAAATTTCTTCCCATATTGGTGTCTCGTGGTGCCGTTGTTCCATTTCAACCATAAGGGTTGGAAGAAACTGTTTGATGGTTTCTCTGGCCCCCAAAAGAGTCTTTATTTCATTTCCTTCAACATCAATCTTGATGAAATCTAATCTGTTGAAGTGCTCTAGTGCCGCCCATTCATCTAACTTGATAACTTTTACTTTTTCAGTGTAGCTTTTTTCTTCACCCTTTTCCTTGTAGGAGGTATTTAAAGTGCCACGGGAAGCAATCGTTTTTCCGTTGATAATCGGAACCTTGAACTCGGCTACCGTATTTTCGTCAGAAAGTGCTAAAGGAAGTACCCGCATAGTCGGGAACAGCCTTTTTAGTCTTCTGTAGAGCTTTTTATTGGGTTCAAAAGCATACACGTGCTCATGATCCAACTTATCTTCCAGCTGGTAAAGAAAAGTTCCTACGTTTGCACCAATATCCAGTATTATGGCATTTTTAGAAAGGTATTCTTTGATCCATACCAGTTCCGGCTCTACATTACGTTCCGAAAAATTATCTTTATTAAGATTGTTTAAGCTCTTAAAATATCTTTTTTTGTAGAAATTCGGACTTATATATTGTAGCTTTTCTGCAATTTTTTGGTATAAAGACATCCTTAACTTTTTGACGAACAGCAAAGATAAGCAAAAAAGTAAAACTTATCTTAAAAAATGTTAATTATAATGAATTGATTTTCAGTGGGAAATGTTTAGGGTCTGTTTTGTAGAACGTTGCCCTTTATTGTATTTTCAATTTGTCACAGAGACGTCTCTGTACCGCAGACAACTTACTGAAAAGAGCTGCCCGATTTGTGAAATCTGTGGGTTGTTAAAAAATATCAGAAAATCATAGAAAAGGCGTATTCAGGAAATCATTGAAAGGTTTCATAAGTTTGAAAATCTTTGTCATGTTCTTTGCTGCATTTTTATCCAAAACCTCTTCGTCTTTTATCTGATATACCACAATGAAATTCTTAAGCTTTAAATATTCAGCCATTGGATCTTCTTTTTCAAAGCCCTGAGGTATTTTTTTGAGTTTATCTTCCTGATCGAGTTGAGGGAAGTGCTTTTTAAAATCTTTATGATTTAGAATTTTAAGAAAATCCTCGCCATATAGAGAGATTTCTTTTCGTACCTCTTTTAGTGCAGAAGATTCAGGCATATAGATTCCTCCGGCTAAAAAAGATTTACCCGGTTCCATATGAAGATAATAACCTCCTTTTTGATTTCCTTTTCCCATTCCTAAGGATGCTCCGAAATTGGTTTTATAAGGCGATTTATCTTTTGAAAACCGAACGTCACGGAAAATTCTGAATAATGCTTTTTTACCATCAAGTTTAGCAAGATCTTCATCAAAACCGGACATTTCTTTTATCAGATCGTCCAGAAATGAAACCACATTTTGCTGAGATTCTGTATACAGGTTTTTATTTTCATTAAACCATTCGCGGTTATTATTTTTGCTTAGCTTTTTTAGAAAATCAAATGTTTTGGAAGAAATGTTTGCTGACATATTTTAAGAGATTTTTTTTCGTAATTCGTTTTACTGGCTGGAAGTTGGAAGAGTGTATTTCGTAAGCAATCTTTTTTCAAAGCACTCCCCACTCTGAATTTTCCATTATCAATTCTCAGCTGTTTACCAAATTTACAAAAACTATTCATATCTCAATGCCTCAATAGGATCAAGCTTAGAAGCTTTCAAAGCGGGGTAATATCCGAAAAACACTCCCGTCACAGCACATACGATAAACGAAATAATAATAGACGATTCTGTGATAAACGTAGGCCACGACAAGAAAAAAGAAACCAGTTCTGAAGACAGAACACCTAAAATTACCCCAAGAATTCCACCGGTAATACTGATAAGTACCGCTTCAATAAGAAACTGATAAAGAATATCTTTTCCTCTGGCTCCGATAGACATTCTCAGTCCAATTTCCTTGGTACGCTCAGTGACGGATACATACATGATATTCATAATTCCGATTCCCCCTACAATTAAGGAAATACCGGCAATGGCAGATAATAGTACGGTAAGAAGCTGGCTGGTAGAACTCATGGTAGAAATAAGCTCAGCCTGAGTTCTTACCATGAAATCATCATTACTTCCATCAACAGGAAGTTTATGTTGTTTTCTTAAAATTTCTGAAACCTGATCTGTCGCCTGTTGTGAAGTATTTTCATTCGTAGAAGCAGCATAAATGGTCTGAACATAGGTGATTCCTAAAAATCTTCTCTGAACGGTGTTAAACGGAGCTATAATCACATCATCCTGATCCTGTCCAAAAGCATTGGAACCTTTAGCTGCCAGAATGCCAATAACCTTCATGGGAACTTTATTAAATCTGATTATTGATCCTACAGGGCTTTCACCATTAGGAAAAAGATTGGCATAAACAGTTTGGCCCAAAAGACAAACTTTATTGGATGAAGAAACATCTTTTTTAGTAAAAAGACTGCCATCAGAATTATTCCAGTCTCTTATTTTAAAGTATTCTTCATTAACGCCCTGAAGCTGCGTTGGCCAGTTGTTCGGACCATTGATAGACTGTCCGTTAGTCTGTACTGCAGGGGAGACGTATGAAACATCCGGTGCACCCCTGGAAATAGCGTCAGCATCCTGTGGCTTCAGCGTCTGTAGCCCCGAAGCGCCAATTCTGGCCCCTCCGGAAACATTCACGTTACTTGATGGCCGTATGGTGATCATATTTGAACCCATCGAAGAAAGCTGGTCACTGATGCTTTTTTTTGAACCTTCTCCAATAGCGGTCATTGCAATTACTGAAGCTACCCCAATAATGATCCCCAGCATCGTCAAAAATGCACGAAGTTTGTTTCGTAAAAGAGCTTTCCAGGCAATTCTGAAGAGATTTAAAACATTCATTGCTTTTGGTTTTTAATTTAAACTATTTATAATCGTCATTGACAGGAAGGTTTTCCAGTGCATCTTTGGCAGATTTTATATTCTCATTTTTAACATCTTTAATGACTATGCCATCCCTTAGAGTGACGGTCCTGCTGCTGAAAGTAGCAATGTCGGGCTCATGGGTAACGAAAACTATCGTTCGGCCCTGTTGATTAAGATCCTGCATGAGGGCCATGATTTCATAGGAAGTTCTCGTATCAAGATTTCCTGTAGCTTCGTCGGCAAGAATCATTACAGGCTCATTTACTAAAGCCCTGGCGATGGCAACTCTTTGCTGTTGTCCGCCTGACATCTGATTCGGAAGATGGTCAACTCTGCTTTCAAGTTTTACTGCAGCAAGTGCCTTTAGAGCCCGGTTGTGACGCTCTTCAGTAGAAACTTTTGAATTGTAGAGAAGAGGAAGTTCCACATTTTCTTTCGCTGTAGTTCTGGCCAGAAGATTGTAGGACTGAAACACAAATCCAATCTTTTGATTTCTCAAAACAGCTAATTCATCACGATCAAGGTTTTTGATATTCACCCCATCCAGAATATAATCTCCACCTGAAGGTTTGTCCAGACAGCCAATAATGTTGAGTAAAGTGGACTTTCCTGAGCCGCTGCTTCCCATCACTGTCACGAATTCTCCTTTTTCTACAGAAAATGTTACCCCTTTTAAGGCGTGAACGGTTTCTTCACCCATTTTGAACTCTCTTTTAAGATCTATGATCTCCAGAATTTTTTCTGCCATAACCTTTTTGTTAGTTGAAAATTGAAAATTTAAAGTTGAAAATGGAAAATTGATATTAGAATGTGAATACTAAATTCAAATTCTTTTATCTCGGTCCACCGCCGCCGCCATTGCCACCACCGCTTTTATTGTTTCCGCCACTCCTTCTTTGCGGCATGAAAGGGCTTTTAGCCTGTCCGCCGGAGGTTTTTTTAGAAAGAACTTTATAGCCGGTAATGATTGTTTCATTTTTATCCAGGCCGGAAATTACTTGGATCTCCGTATCATTGTCCAGCCCTGTTTTTATCCTTTTACGTGAGATGGTACTGTCTTTAGCAATTATCCAGACTGCTGCTTCATTCTTTTTATCCATTCCTTTTCCTTGTTTTTTCCATTGTCCTTTTTCATGTTTTTTACCATTAGCAAAAGGTGAATTGACCTTGTATTTCTTAATAATGATACTGTCTGGTCTGAAGCTTGTCGCTGCCGCAGGAATTTTCATTACATTTTCTAAAACCTGAGTATAAATAGTAATATTGGCAGTCATTCCAGGCTTTAGCTTTAAACTGGAATTATCAGCATTAATAATTGTTGTATAATTCACAACATTCGACGAAACAGTAGGATGGAGACGTACTTCAGAAACCTGCCCTTTAAATATTTCATCAGGGAAAGCATCTACAGTGAAGGTAGATTTCTGACCTACTTTTACATTCCCGATGTCTGCTTCATCTACTGAAGCGCGAACCTGCATTTTGGTAAGGTCTTTGGCTATACTGAAAAGGGTAGGTGTGCTGAAACTTGAAGCGACTGTCTGCCCTTCACTTACATTTCTGTTAAGAACCGTTCCATCTATTGGTGAATAGATATTCGTAAGAGATAGGTTTTTATTGGCCGTGGAAAGCTGGGCTGTTACCGTACCTACCTGAGCCTTCGCCGCGTTATACTGATTGGTTGCATTGTCAAAATCGGCTTTACTGATGGCGCCTACTTTGTAAAGCTGTGATTGTCGGTTAATATTGATCTCATTATAGGCAAGATTGCTCTTTGCATTTTGGAGATTAGCTTTATACTGTTCTGATTGATACTGAAGTAGGTCAGGATCTAAAGTAGCCAGAAGTTGCCCTTTTTTGACGGTAGAATTGAAGTCTACATAAAGACTTTTAATGATACCTGATACCTGCGTACCTACAGCAACAGTATCTACAGGTTGTACAGTTCCTGTTGCTGTGATAGAATTGGAGAGGTCTCCCATCTCAGGTTTCACCGTTTCCAGTTGTATTTTGATTTCTTTCTCTCTGATGAAGAAAAACCAGACTGCACCAATAGCAATGATGCCGCCCACAACCCAGTACAACCATTTTTTATTCTTTGTTTTCATAGCTTACTTTAGATTTATAGGGTTACCTGCATAAAATTCATAGATCTGTTTATTGAGTACTGCAGTATATTTAGCCTGCAGATAATTTTGGATAGACTGTATATAGAGCAATCGCTGCTGCTGAAGCTGTACATAGTCAATACTGCCAATTTTCATCTGGGCATTCATGATATCGTAGCTCTGTTTGTTGAGGTCCATTTGTTTGGATGCTGAGTCGTATTGTGACAATGCGTTCTGCAGGCTGATATAGGATTGCTCAACCTGTTGGTTAAGGACGGTTTTCGTATTCAATAAATCCAGATTGGCCTGTTCAATAGCAATTTTAGATTTTTCGACCTGAGTTTTATAAATTCTGTTGTTATAGATTGGAATTCCGAGACTCAGCCCGATTGGCATGTAAAAATTGGTGCCTAGCTGGTTAAAATAATTACCGTTTCCATACGCATAGTTGGTAGAAATATTTCCGGTAAGATTTAAAGTAGGCTGTATGGAAGCCCGGGCCATTTTTAAAGCAGTATTGGAATTTTCAATATTCAGTTCTCCGTATTTTACCTCGGGACGTTGATTCTGTGCCAGATCCTGAACTTCCTGTAATGATTTAAGCTGATTGTCCACAATGATGCTGTCGGGTTTTACAATCTGAAAATCATAGCCAGAGGGCAGCTGCAGTATTTGTTTTAAATTAACAATATTGGTACGCAAAGTATTTTGAGAAGAGGTTAAGTTATACTCATCCTGAGCTACCTGTGCCTGGATCTGAAGGTAGTTTAGTTTTGAAATATTCCCTGCTGCATAAAACTGATTCCCTTGTTTTAATTGGGTTTGGCTTGTTTTCAGAACACCTTCAAGGGATATTATATTTTCCTGGGTCATCAGGATGTTTAAATAGGCCTGAGCAATATTTATCGTAATGTTATTCTGTGATTCCTGTACTGAAAGATCAGCCATCTGAACCAGCAGGTTTTTTGATGCTTCATTATTTTTGATGTAGCCGGCATGATAGAGGGTCATGGAAGAATTAGCTCCTATACTCTGTGCCTGAACACTGTTGAGTTGAAGACCATTACCTCCATTTAGAGCAAAAAGCCCCTGAGATACAGTTCCGTTCAGATTTGGATATTTGGCATCTTTTGCCTGAAGAAGATCCTGTTCGGCAGAATTTTTTGAAAGTCGCAGTGAATTGATAGAGATATTATTCTCTTTTGCATACTCTATACAATTTTCCAGCGTCCAGCTGGCTGGATAATTGGCCGACTGTGCAAATATTTCGAGCCCCATAAAAGTGAATGTCAGAAGGAAAAATTTGCGTTTCATGGTTTTATTTTTGAAAATTCATAAATAACACAGAAAAAATCAATCCAATTTAATAAAAAAAAATAATGTTTAACAACTTTTTAACCCAATGCTTGTTTTTTTGGATTTAATTTTCAAAAAATTAAAAATATATTAAAAGATTCTGAATTTAAGTTTGTATATTTAATACTTTATTCAAAAACAAATCAAATATTTGTTGTATCTTTGCAAAAATTTTAAAATAGTTAATGAATTTATTTACGGAAACCAATTTAAGTCCTGATATCCTTAAGGCAATTGGCGAACTGGGCTACGAAAGCCCAACAGAAATCCAAAAACAGACTATCCCTTTTATTCTTTCAGATATTCGCGACTTGATCGCACTTGCGCAGACAGGGACAGGCAAAACAGCAGCGTTTTCGCTTCCGATTTTGGATATGATTGACGATACGAGTCGCAAAATCCAATTATTGGTGCTTTGTCCGACACGGGAATTATGTCTTCAGATTTCGAAAGACATAAAGAACTACTCTAAGTACATGAAAGACATCAAAACTACTGCGGTTTATGGTGGAAGTAGCATTGTAGATCAAATGAGATCTTTGAAGGATAAGCCTCAGATTATTGTAGGAACTCCAGGAAGAGTAATCGATCTTATCAACAGAAAAGCGCTTGACTTTTCTGCCATCCATTGGTTGGTATTAGATGAAGCAGATGAAATGCTTTCTATGGGATTCAAGGATGAATTGGAAACCATTTTGAGAGAAACTCCGGAAACAAAACAAACTTTCTTATTCTCGGCTACGATGAACAAGGAAGTGGAAAGAATTTCCAAAAACTACCTTACAAAACCACACCGTATTTCAGTAGGTTCTATCAACGAAGTGAAGAAGAACATTACGCACGAATATTACGTGGTAGGGTACCGTCAGAAAAAAGAAGCATTGAAGAGACTTATCGATGCAAACCCTAATCAGTACTCCATTATCTTCTGTAGAACGAGAATGGAAACTCAGGAGGTTGCTGACTTCTTGATGCAGAATGGGTACGCAGCTGATGCTCTTCACGGAGATCTTTCTCAAGCGCAGAGAGATACCGTAATGAAGAAGTTCAGACTGAAGAACATTGATATTCTTGTAGCAACAGACGTTGCAGCAAGAGGATTGGATGTAAACTCTCTTACTCACGTTATCCATTTTTCTTTACCTGATGATCCTGAAGTATTCGTTCACAGAAGCGGAAGAACAGGTAGAGCAGGAAAAGATGGTATTTCAATGGCTTTGATTAAGCCTGAAGAAAGTAGAAAACTGAAGCAGATCAAGTCTGCAACGAAGATCGAAATCAATGAGAAATTCATTCCTACAGGAGAAGATATTATCAAAGCTCAGGTAGGTGGTGTTTTCGAAAAGTTATTAACAGAGCATGAAGATCTTTTCGAGTTTGATGATAGCCTGATCCCGGATCTAAGTAAGTTTACAAAGGAAGAATTGGTGCACCAGTTGCTACAGTTCCAATTGAAAGATCTTGCTTTATACTACAAAGACAAACATGATCTTGCTGAGCAGAAATTCAGCAGCAGAGATGATGATTACTCTAGAAGAGACCGTGGACGTGATAGAGACAGAGATAGAGGTCGTGACAGAGACAGTAGAGATAGCAGAGACAGAGATCGTGGAAGAGACAGAGATCGTAGTTCTAAGCCAAGAAGAAAAGATGAAAACATGGTTAGATTCTTCTTCAACCTTGGAAAGAAAGATCACTTGAAGAAACTTGATGTTTTAGATATTATCAACAAAGCTACTGGTGATGGGAAATCCAAAAAAAGAGCTGAGATCGGTGATATCGAAATCTTAGAGAAATTCTCTTTCTTCGAAGTTGAAAAATCGTTTAAAGACAATGTCTTAAGCAATATTCAATCAATGAAATTTAAAGGAAAAGATATGAGAGCTGAAGTAGCTAACTAATCGCTTTTCATACCATACAAAACCGGCAGCAATGTCGGTTTTTTTATTTGATATTCAGGCGATAAGCGAATGTTAACAAAACTTAATGTTATATAGTTTCACGTGCAATCCTTTTTTAGGAAATTTGCACTCGAATTATAAATACTAAAAAATGGGAATTGGTAATATTTTCCACGCTTTTCAACCAAAAGATAAAATCTTCTTTGTACTTTTTGAAAAGGTAACTGAAAATCTAGTTGCAATGTCTGAGGAATTCAATACAGGAATCAAAGATTTCGATCTTAATGACGATTCTATGTTGAAAAAAATGAGTGATTTTGAACATAAAAATGATGAGCTTACGCACGAGATCTTTGTTGAACTGGGGAAAAACTTCATTACACCTTTCGATCGTGAGGATATTCATACACTGGCAACAGGGTTAGATGATATCGCCGATTATATCTACGCTTCTACAAAATATATCTTCTTATACAAATCTCCGGAGATGAAGGCTTATTCAGACTTCTCTTTACTGATCCACAAAGCGTGTCTGGAAATTCAGAATGCAATGAAGAATCTTAAAGGATTCAAAAACATGGAGCAGGTAAAAGAAGCTTGTATCAAGGTAAACTCTATTGAAAATATTGCAGATGACCTGCTTTCCAACTCAATGGTAGAATTATTTGAAACCAATGATGCCATCAATATCATTAAAATTTCATCTGTACTTAATTATCTTGAAATAGTAACAGACAAAGCAGAAGATGTTGCCAACACGATTGAGAACATCATGATTAAATACGCCTAATACATAGCAAAAAATGGAATTTCCTATTTTACTTGTAGTTATTATTGCGTTGGCCCTGATTTTCGATTATATCAATGGTTTTCATGATGCTGCCAATTCAATTGCAACTATAGTTTCTACAAAAGTTTTAACTCCATTCCAGGCTGTACTTTGGGCGGCGCTCTGGAACTTTGCAGCTTTCTTTATTGCTGCTTATATTATTGGAGAATTCAAAATTGGTAACACAATTGCCAAAACAGTTAACGAGAATTTTATCACCCTTGAAGTTATATTTTCCGGCCTTATGGCAGCTATTGCATGGAATCTTCTGACATGGTGGTTTGGAATTCCTTCATCATCGTCTCATACGCTGATCGGAGGATTCTTAGGGGCTGCTCTTATGCATGCTTTTATGTCTGATTATCACGCTGTTACTCTTGCTCAGCCTAACTTAGGATGGTGGGAAACTGTAAAAGAAGCTGCCAATCAGGTAACCCATCAGAGTGTTGTGAAGTTTGATAAGGTGATTCCGATCTTCTTATTTATTTTCATGGCTCCGATCATAGGGATGATTATTTCGATTATTATTACTTTAATTATTGTTCACCTTTATAAAAGATCAAATCCTTATAAAGCAGATAAATCTTTCAAAAGACTGCAGTTGGCTTCATCAGCACTGTTTAGCTTAGGACACGGTTTGAATGATGCTCAGAAAGTAATGGGAATCATTGGAGCAGCGGTAATTTATTATCACGTTAATATGCTTCAGGATGCGCAGTATCTGGATATCCCTTCGGCAGAGCGTTTCAACTATTTTGCACAGCATTATATCTGGGTTCCTTTGGTTTCATTTATTGCAATTGCTTTAGGAACAATGAGTGGTGGTTGGAAGATCATCAAGACAATGGGTACTAAAATTACAAAGGTAACTTCACTGGAAGGAGTGAGTGCTGAAACGGCAGGAGCAATTACTTTGTTTATCACAGACCACTTCGGTATTCCTGTATCTACCACACATACGATCACAGGTTCTATTATTGGGGTAGGATTAACCAAAAGAATTTCAGCAGTAAGATGGGGGATTACCGTAAGTCTTCTTTGGGCTTGGGTCTTAACAATTCCAATCTCTGCAATAGTGGCTGCATTTACCTATCTTGTAGTAACTTTCCTTTTTTAAAATACAAAATCATATTATCATATAAACTTTGTCCGTTTGGGCAAAGTTTTTTGTTTTATAAAGCCTCGAAAAATTGTATTTTTGTTCAAATTATAAGATTTTATGGAATTTTTAGACAAATACCAGCAGATTGTTGCGGACGCCATTAACAAGTACACTTTTAAAGATAAACCTACGGAGTTATATGATCCGATGAATTATATCATTTCTCACGGTGGAAAACGTCTTCGCCCTATTATGGTGCTGATGGCATGTGATCTTTTTGGAGGTGATCTTAAAGAGGCGATCAAGCCGGCACTGGCTATCGAGTTTTTCCATAATTTTACGCTGATCCATGATGATATAATGGATGAAGCTCCTTTAAGAAGAAACAAGCCCACCATACACACTTTACACGGAATTAACGTAGGTATTCTTTCCGGAGACGGGTTGATGCTTAAAGCTTATAAGTTTTTTGAAGATCTTGAACCTGAAATTTTTAAAGCATGTATCAGAATCTTTACCCATACAGGACTTCTATTATGTGAAGGACAGCAGTATGATATCAACTTTGAAACTCAGGAGAATGTTACATTCGATGATTATATCAGAATGATCACTTATAAAACTGGAGTACTGAGTGCTTCTTCTTTTGAGATCGGAGCATTGATTGCAAGAGCTGATTTTAAAGATGCCAAAGCTATCTTTAACTTCGGAAAGCATATTGGAATTGCATTTCAGATCATGGATGATTATTTGGACGTGTTCGGAGATCAGGCTCAGTTCGGGAAGAAACATGCCGGAGACATTTATGAGAATAAAAAGACCGTTCTATACCTGTTAGCAAGAGAACATGCTACAGATGAAGAAAGAAAAGAACTTGACTACTGGTATTCTAAAAAGACTGAAAACGTAGATAAGGTATACGGGGTAGAAAAAATATTCAGAAGAACAAAAGTTGACGAAAAAGCATTACGCCTGATCGAAAAACATAACGAAATCGGACAAAGCTATCTTAAGAAAATAGATATCCCTGAAGAAAAGAAAAAGCCATTCATAGAACTGGCAAATTACTTGCTGAGAAGAGAAAGCTAAATATAGGCAGCAGGGTATAGGTGACAGTTGGTAATCTACCTGCAACCTATTTCCTGCAACCTAATTCCTATACAATGAAATTCAGAACTGAAGTAGATATTCCCGCATCAGAAAAAAAGATAGAGATTGAAGATAAAATATTTTCAATAGGATCATGTTTTGCTTCTGAAATGACTGATTTACTGAAAGACGGGCAACTTCAGACCCTTAATAATCCTTTTGGAACTATTTTTAACCCATATTCCATCAATAATGCGGTAAAAAGGCTTCATGATTCCTCATTTTATGAAGAAGAAGAGCTGATTATCTATAATAATGAATACATTTCTTTAGATCATCACAGTAGTTTTGATACCCGGTATATTCATCAGACCCTGGATAAGATCAATAAAGAGATTGAAGAAGGGAATGCTTTCCTTCAGGAGGCAGACTGGATTATCATTACCTATGGATCTTCCTTTATCTATGAATTTGTTCCGAAAGAAAAACTGGTGGCCAACTGTCATAAAATTCCGCAGAAATTTTTTGAAAAAAGGCTGCTCTCCCATCAGGAACTTACCAGCTCTATTTATCAGACTGTTTTAGATCTTAAAGATATTTGTAAAGAAGGAGTACAGATTTTGTTTACTGTTTCTCCCGTAAGGCATACCAAAGACGGAATGGTAGAAAATCAACTGAGTAAATCCAAATTAATTACGGCCATTCACGAATCTATTTCGATGTTTGAAGACTGTCATTACCTCCCCGTTTATGAGATTTTAATGGATGATCTTAGAGATTACCGCTTTTACAAAGAAGACATGATTCATCCAAGTCCTCAGGCAGTTAATTATATTTTTGATAAATTTGGGAATGCTTATTTTTCAGGAGATACCCAAAATTTTATTAAAGAAAATTTTAAAATTATCAGGGCTCTAGAGCATAAGACCAATGATAAAAAAGATCCTAAATTTATTGAATTCAGAGAAAAATTGGATGAAAGGATTGAATGTCAGCGTAAGAAAGTAAAGCATAAAATATTTTAAATGATTGACTTTACCAGCATTGGCTATTTGAAAAACGGTAATGAAAGACAGAAAAGAGCTTACGAAGTTCTTACCCAATATAAAGTTCTTGAAAAGTTAGGGAATTATTCTCCGGTATTGGCAGGAACTATTCCCATAGAAATTGATATTGAGACCAGCGATCTGGATATTATTTGTGAAATTGACCTCAGGTTTGAAGATGAATTTTTGAATGAGGTAACATTAAGCGGGCTAATACCGGCAAATGCTGATTTGAAAATTAAAAAGAGTAGGATTAAAGGAGAGAAAAGTATCGTTCTGAACTTCATGCTGGAAGAGTTTCCTATTGAGATTTTTGGTCAGAATAAACCTGTTACAGAACAGAACGCTTACAGACATATGATCGCAGAATACAATATTTTGCAGCAAAAAGGAGAAGAATTTAAACTAAAAATAATAGAACTTAAAAAACAGGGAATCAAAACAGAACCCGCATTTGGAATGCTGATGAATCTTGAAGATCCCTATGAAGATCTGTTAAAACAATAAGAAAATGATTGATACACATACGCATTTATATGCAGAAGAATTTGATGAAGATAGAAAAGAAACTATTCAAAGAGCTTTAGATAAAGGAATTACCGAATTTTACCTTCCGGCAATTGATTCTGAATCACATGAGAAAATGCTGCAGCTGGAAACAGAATACCCTGGTCAGGTTTATTCAATGATGGGATTACACCCTTGTTACGTAAAGCCGGACTCATGGGAAAAAGAACTGGACATTGTAAAAAAATATCTTGATCAGAAACATTTTCCGGCAGTAGGGGAAATTGGTATAGATCTGTATTGGGATAAAACAACATTAGATATTCAGGTAAAGGCTTTTGAACAGCAAATTGACTGGGCGATAGAAAAAGATCTTCCGATTGTGATCCATACAAGAGACAGTTTTGATGAAACCTTTGAGGTACTGGAAAGAAAGAAACATCCAAAATTGAGAGGGATTTTCCATTGTTTTTCGGGAAACCTGGAGCAGGCAAAACACGCCATTGATCTGAATTTTATCTTAGGAATCGGTGGAGTAGTGACCTTCAAAAATGGGAAAATAGATCAGTTTTTACATGAAATTCCTTTAGATAAAATCGTTTTAGAAACAGATTCTCCATATCTGGCCCCCGTTCCGTACAGAGGTAAAAGAAACGAAAGTTCATATCTGGATTTGGTAGCCGGGAAACTGGTGAATATTTATGGAAAAGATTTTACTGAGATAGACAGGATTACAACAGAGAATGCGAAGAATCTTTTCAGATAAAAAGTATTTTAAACGGTAAGATAAAGAAAAACCCTTTTCAAACATTGAAAAGGGTTTTATTTTTATTTCTTTCTGGTGAAATTCTTGTTCTTAGGTTTTTTTAAGCCGATTGAAGCCGTATTAGAAGGCTTTTTACGGTTGTTATTTGACCTTGAATTACTGCTGCTTGGCCCTTTTGGCTTGTCACCTCCTCCAGAAGAGGGTCTGTTATTGGAATCCCTTTTCTGGGCAACCAGATCATCAGTGTGGAACGGATGGTCTTTGGTTACAGGAATTTTCTTCCCAATTAATTTCTCCGTATTCTTTAAGTTTAAAAGATCAAGTCCGTCCACAAAAGATATGGAACTTCCTTCAGCGCCTGCTCTTCCCGTTCTTCCGATTCTGTGTACATAAGTCTCAGAAACGTCAGACAGTTCGAAATTGATGACGAATTTCAATTCATCAATATCAATTCCCCTTGCTGCAATATCCGTTGCAACAAGCACTCTTGTCTTTCCGGATTTGAAATTATTCAATGCATTTTGCCTTGCATTCTGAGATTTATTACCATGGATGGCTTCAGCTGAAATATGGTCGCTTTGAAGTTTTCTTGCGATTTTATCAGCCCCGTGTTTCGTTCTTGAAAATACCAATACGGAATCTGAAATATCATTTTTCAGAATGTGGGATAATAAATTCAGTTTATTTTCTTTTTCAACAAAATAAACCGACTGTTTGATCGTATCTGCAGTAGATGAAACAGGGGTAACTTCTACTTTTATAGGATTATTTAAAATGGAATTAGCCAGTTTCTGTATTTCTCCAGGCATTGTTGCCGAGAAAAATAAGGTCTGCCTTCTTTGTGGTAAAAGCTTGATGATTCTTTTTACATCATGTACAAAACCCATATCAAGCATTCTGTCTGCTTCATCAAGAACAAAGATCTCAATATTTTTTAAACTGATAATGCCCTGAGCAATAAAGTCAAGAAGTCTTCCCGGTGTAGCCACCAATATATCAACTCCTCTTCTTAATGCAGCTTCCTGGTTTCCTTGTTTTACACCTCCAAATATAACAAGCTGTTTTAAAGGAAGGTATTTACCGTAAGCATTAATATTTTCTTCAATTTGGATAGCCAATTCTCTTGTAGGAGTAAGAATTAATGCTTTTATATGTTTATTGGGTACTTTATTTTTGGATAAATTCTGTAGGATGGGGATAGAAAAAGCAGCTGTTTTTCCTGTTCCGGTCTGGGCACAGCCTAAAAAGTCTCTGCCATCTAATATATCAGGAATAGATCTTTCCTGGATAGGAGTCGGAGTTGTATATCCCTGCTCCTGAATTGCTTTTGCAATAGGTTCTATTAAGTTTAAGTCTGTAAAATTCAAATGAATTATTTTAAAATTTATATAAAAATTCCTTCTGTTTGAAAGAATTACATCCTGCAAAGGTAGTCTAAAAAAAATTAAAAATTTTAATTCTTCTATTTGACTTATTAAGGTCAGATGGTTTTTCCTGATAGAGGGTATTATATAATAAATGACCGCTCATACCTTAGCAGCCATTTGTCTTGTTATTAGGAAATAGAAACTATTTAAATTTATAACCTACACCAGCCTGCAGAAAGCCTACTTTTACAGGAATACCGTTTCCTTTATTGATTTCTATAAAATTAAAATGATATCTGGCGTCCACAAAGAACTTATCATTAATCTTGTATTCTGCACCCAGAAATGGAAAAAGATTTAAGGTTTTTATTCCATCATAATTACTTTTTTCAGTTCCGGTAATAGCATTGCTGGTTTCTGCTTTTGTTGAAATGTTAAATCCAAAATTCATCCCTGCAGAAGCAGAAAGATTAGGAATAATATAATACTTTGCAGAAATAGGAACCTGAATCTGATTAAGGCGATACTCTACTGTCATATTTCCTACATTCACAACTTCATTTCCTACTATGGCTACTGCAGGATAGGCAATTTTACCTCCTAACTGAGTATAAAGAACTTCAGCCTGTAATCCAAATTTTGGTGATAAAGGTTGCTCGGCCACAATACCAGCATAGAAATAAGATTTTGAATCCAGTTTTTCATCAAAAAACTTCATGCTGGATAAAGAATAACCTCCTTTCACACCAAAGCTTACAGAGGATTCCGTTTTTGTTGATTGTTGGGTTTGTGCATTCATAAAAGCTGAAGCAGCAAGTAGTAAGACGAAAAGAAAGTTCTTTTTCATGTTTTTTTGAATTAATCGATTATTGTTTTCTAAAAAAATAATTCCTCCAAAATGAAGGAATTATTGCACAAAAATAATTTAAATATTTTAAAAAAGACTACTGTACCTTAGTCCATTCCTGATTTTTTCTTAAGTCTTCAAAAAAATGATATACTTCAGAAAGCTTTTCGCTGCCACGTTTTCCATAATCTTCTATATTTTTTTGTGTACCATCTGCAAAACTGATTCTTAAGTAAGAAGTTGAAAGATCTGTGATATTTCTTTTTCCATATTTGTCATCTAAACTTTTTACGTTTAGTCCATCCAGTAAACTGATCAGTTTATTATAGTCTTTTTCTTTGATGGTTCCAGTAAAAGTTCCTTCACGGGGTTTTGAAAACTCATCTTTTGAAGTTTTATTACCAAAATTAAAATGTTCTGCTTCAAAAACAGCAGTCCGGTCTGGGTTGATGGTTATTTTAAAAACAGGGCAGAATCCAAAACAGGGACCTGCCTGATATTCTATTTTAGTATATTTTGAATTTACTTTCTTAGACGTTGTACAAGAAAGTAAAAATACAAAAGCAAAAAGGGCTAGCAGATATTTCATAGTTTTTTCAATTTAAAAGAGTCTCCCAACAATTGTTCCAAAAGTAGCAAATACGGAACATTTGGTGGATATAAAAAATACAGCCCCAAGGAAAAACCTGAGGCTGTTTATATTTAGAACAGTAAATTAAAGCAGATTTCTATCCGTGTAGCTGCTTCCAGATTGCATCTTTAAGCTCCATAAGCCCTTCTCCTGTAACTCCTGAGAAGAACAGAGGCTGTTTGTTTTCCGGGAACTCAGCTGAAATTTCCTTTTTCAGTTCATCATCCAAAAGATCTGATTTTGAAATAGAAACAATGAAATCCTTATCAAGGAGTTCAGGGTTATACTCCTTTAGCTCATTTTCAAGAATTTTAAATTCCTGGAAGTGATTTTCAGAATCGGAAGGAATCAGAAATAAAAGAATAGAGTTTCTTTCAATATGTCTCAGGAATCTGTGTCCTAAACCTTTTCCTTCTGCTGCCCCTTCAATAATCCCGGGAATATCAGCCATTACAAAAGATTTGTAATTTCTGTAATCCACGATTCCAAGGTTAGGAGTCAGTGTTGTAAAGGCGTAATTGGCAATTTTTGGTTTTGCTGCAGAAACAGATGCTAAAAGTGTAGATTTTCCAGCATTGGGAAAGCCAACAAGTCCTACATCAGCCAAAATTTTAAGTTCGAAAACAATATAGCCTTCTTCACCATCCATTCCGGGTTGAGCATATCTTGGAGTCTGATTGGTTGAGGATTTGAAATGTTCATTTCCTTTTCCACCTTTTCCACCTTGCATCAAAATGATTTCCTGCTTGTCCTCAAGGATTTCTCCGATAATTTCACCTTCTTCATTTTTAGCGATAGTCCCAATGGGAACATCGATGTAAATATCAGAACCGTCAGCTCCGGTCAGCTGGTTTTTCGCTCCGTTTTCACCACGTTCTGCTTTTATGTGACGGGTGTATCGAAGTGGAAGTAAAGTCCATTCCTGAGCATTTCCTCTCATGATGACATGGCCGCCACGACCTCCGTCACCTCCGTCAGGACCTCCTTTAGGAATATACTTTTCACGGCGAAGGTGGGCAGAACCAGCACCTCCGTGTCCGCTTTTACAATGGATTTTTACGTAATCTACAAAGTTAGACATATAGTTTGTGTTGCGAGTGGCAAGCTATGGGCGAATTTTAAAACCCATATCCCGAACCTCGATTATTTAATTTTCTGTACCTCAGCGAAAAGTTTCTGGGAAATTTCATCAATTTCCCCTACACCGTTTACCTCTACATATTTCCCCTGCTGCTTATAAAGCTCGGCTACTTCTGCTGTTTTAGTATAATATTCTTTAATTCTGTTTTCGATGATCTCTACATTGCTGTCGTCAGATCTTCCGCTGGTTTTACCTCTGTTCAGAAGTCTTTCCACCAAAATTTTATCATCTACCACCAAAGCAAGACAGATATCAATCTTGTCATTCAATTCCTCTTTAACGATAGTTTCCAAAGCTTCTGTCTGAGCAGTCGTTCTTGGATATCCATCAAAGATAAAACCGTTGGTATCAGTAGGCTTTTTGATCTCATCAATCAGCATATCTGTTGTTACCTGATCCGGAACCAATTCTCCCTTATCGATATAAGACTTAGCCAATTTTCCAAGTTCCGTGTCATTTTTCATGTTATATCTGAAAAGATCACCTGTTGAAACCTGTTTTAAATTGAATTTTTCGATTAGATTCTGAGCTTGTGTTCCTTTTCCACTTCCTGGAGGGCCGAACAGAACAATGTTTATCATAAGTTTGATTCGCTGCCAGCCTTTAGCAATATACTGTTGGCTTTTAGCTTTTTTAAGTTAATATTTTACTTTTATTTCGATTAAATTTTAAAGCTAACAGCCAAAAGCCAGTAGCTAATGACAAGAATTAATGATTGATTTGTCCGTCTTCCAACTGATACAAATTTCGGAGGTTTCTTCCTAATTCATCATAATCCAATCCATATCCAAGTACGAATTTGTTTGGAATTTCCATCCCAATATAATCCAGTTTGAAATCCTTCTTGTAAATCTCAGGTTTCAATAAGAAACTTGCGAGTTTTACAGATTTAGGACGTTGTGTTTCCTTGAAATACTTAAAAAGACTCTCTACAGTGTTTCCTGTGTCAACGATATCTTCTACAAGAATAATGTGACGGTCTCTTACATCCTTTGTCAGTTCCATTTTCTGGTAAACAATTCCCGTGGATTCAGTTCCCACATAAGAACTCATTTGAATGAAAGCAATCTCGCATTCACCCGGGTAGTACTTCAAAAGATCTGAGAAGAACATGATTACTCCGTTCAAAACGCCAATGAAAACAGGAACTTCATCCTTGTAATCTTCATAAATTCTTAACGCTGTCTTTTTTACAATTTCCTGAATTTCGGCATCCTCTAAATAAGGAACGAAAGTTTTGTCGTGAACTTTAATGCTTTCCATAAAATTTTTAGTAGTTGGCAAAGTTACGGATTTTTGATTTTTGATTAAAATCTTTTTGTGTTTAATCCTTGATTTGTGCTATCTTTGTTCTTTCAAAACCCAAAAATACAGACATGTAGGATATAATTTCTTTCAGATTTGATCAAACGATAGCCAAAGAGTTATTGATGTTTAACTATTACTGAGAAAGAAATCATGATTTTACTACAAAATATGTCCTTTGGGTTTCCGGGAGGAAACCTGCTATTCAATCATATCAATTTAACAATACAATCTCATACCAAATCCGCTTTGGTAGGAAGTAACGGCATGGGAAAATCTACCCTGTTGAAAATTATTGCCGGTGAAATACAGCCATTAAGCGGAACCGCTAATGTTCAGGGGGATATCTTCTATGTACCTCAGATGTTTGGAAATTTTAATGTCCTCACCATAGCTCAATGTTTAAAAATAGATCAAAAACTAAACGCACTCCAAAAAATTACAAGTGGACATGCAGATGAAATTTATTTTGAAATATTAAATGATCACTGGGATATCGAAGAACGCTGTCAGAATGCTCTGGAACATTGGGGACTTGAAAATTTTCAGTTGAACCAAACCCTTGAAGGTTTAAGTGGCGGACAAAAGACCAAGGTTTTTCTTGCGGGAATTCAGATCAATCGGCCTGATATCGTCATTTTAGATGAGCCAACCAATCATCTTGATCTTGAAGGAAGAAAGTTATTATACGATCTTATTGATAAAACAGATGCCACCGTTGTTATCGTAAGCCATGACAGAACTTTGCTCAATCTTGTTGATAGCCTGTTTGAATTAAGCAATCAGGGAATTGCAGCCTATGGTGGAAATTATGATTTCTATGCGCAACAAAAAGAAGTGGAGATGGAAGCCTTACATAGTAATATCCACGCAAAAGAACGGGCACTGAAAAAAGCAAAAGAGAAAGAACGAGAAACTCTGGAACGCAAGCAGAAGCTGGATGTAAAAGGAAAGCAAAAGCAGGAGAAATCCGGAGTAGCGAGAATTATGATGAATACTCTGCGGAACAATGCTGAAAAAAATACATCAAAACTGAAAAGCGTTCATGCTGATAAAATAAGTGGTATTTCGGGTGATCTCAGGGAACTGCGTTCTTCTTTAAAGAATGCTGATCAGATGAAAGTGAATTTTAGCGATTCGGGTTTACATTCCGGTAAAATTTTAATTGCAGCTGAAAATATTAATTTCAGTTATGGAAGAGGAAAGCTTTGGCAGAATAATCTTAGTCTTGAGATTTTGAGCGGTGACAGAATTTGGATTAAAGGGGCCAACGGATCCGGGAAGACTACCTTGATACAACTCTTGCTGGGAAGTATTAATCCTTCTGAAGGCAATCTGACTAAAGCAGAATTCAGCAGTATTTATATTGATCAGGAATATTCCCTCATAGATAATGATTCAACTCTTTACGATTTTGTACAGACTTTTAATGATAGTGCAATGCAGGAATCCGATGTGAAAACTTTATTATCAAGATTTCTTTTTGGAAAAGATACCTGGGATAAAAAATGCGGAGTACTGAGTGGAGGGGAAAGATTGAGATTATTGCTGTGCGGACTTTCCATCAGTAATAAAGCACCGGATATGATGGTTCTTGATGAGCCTACGAATAACCTTGACCTGCAAAATGTGGAAATTCTAACAAATTCTGTTAAAGATTATCATGGGACACTGCTGGTGATTTCGCATGATGAGAAGTTTATGGAGGAAATTGGAATAGATAGGGAAGTGATGTTGGTCTAATTTTAAATGTGGACGTACAATGTGGCTGTTGGACCCTTATTAATACACTTTTTTATTTCAATATGAGCGGACTCTGACCCAAAGCTTAAAAAAACAAATCCTGGAAAGTAATTTAGACTGACCGGGATTTTTATTTCTATGATTAAATTGTTTACTTCTTTGTTTTCTTAAAGGCATCAAGGTAGATTTTCTTAATACTGTTTTTTTCTTCTTTTTCACTGATGTTTTCAAGAGCAGAAAGCAGTGTCGTATTATGTGATGTTTTTAATTTCAAAATTTCACCCAATGCAAAAGCAGCGCTCCAGCGTACCACGGTTCCTTCATGTTCTGTATTGGAAGAAAGGTTTTTAATTGCCTGATCCAGATTTTCAGGGAATAAATGGGCCGTATTGCCGATTACTTTTGCACTTTCCCATTTTATTCTGGGTGCTTTCTCAGTAAGAGAATTGATTACGAATAAGAATACACTTTCATCGGCAAGATCAGGATTTTCTTTTGTTGCATATTCTAAAGCTTCGATGCATGCAGCCTTCACTGGATCTTTTGACTTCTCTGCGAAAGCAATTAATTCATCAGTAGGTAAAGATTTTTCTATGATCCACTGGCTCATGACTTTAGCTTTTTCCTTTGATTTTATTGTTTTGTCTTTAAATAGTTCTTCTAGGGTCATGATGGTTATTTTGATTTTCCTGCACTCTAATTTAGAATTCTTTTTAAATGTAAAAGTGTATTTAGAAATGCTTAGAAATCCACTTATATATTCCATCCAAAACTTCTTCCCGTATCTCCTCATTCAGAATCTCATGGCGCATTTCCGGATACATATGTACCTCTACATCTTGAAAACCATCAGATTTTAGATTATTGACCGTATGCATTACGCCTTTTCCAAAATCGCCGATCGGATCATTTTGTCCGCTTACAAAAAGGAAGGGAAAAGATTGAGAAATAGAAGTAGCCCAATTTTTTGCCGTAGCCCTTTTATAAATCGTGAATAAAGTATAAAAAGCATTATGAGTGAACGGAATTCCACAAAGTTCATCCTTTTCAAAGTTTTTTCTGTTGACAGGATTGATGCTTAGCCAGCTGGTATCACTGAAATCTTTATCTTTTTTAAAATGTTTGTTATTGACCGTGGTGAAAACAGAATTTAAGAAAGTATGGTATTTAGGAGCTATGCTATTCGCTAATGATAAATAGCCTCTTAATAGGTCAATACCCGGTAAAGGCCCTCCGGTTCCGGTAATAACCGCTCCTGAAAATTTACCGCTTGCTTTTTGCAGAAGACATCGGGTAATAAAAGATCCCATAGAATGCCCCAAAATAAAATGGGGAACTTCCGTATACTGCTCTGCAAGATGATCTGCCATCATTTCTGCGTCTGCCACAAGCCTTTTGTCCGGTTTTTCAAGCTGGAAGAAACCAATGTCTTTTTTCTCTTTTACAGATTTTCCATGTCCCAAGTGATCATACGTCAATACAGCAATCCCATGAGATGCAAAATATTCTGCAATTTCTGCATATCTTCCGCTGTGCTCCTGCATTCCGTGAACAATTAACAAGGTAGCTTTTATTGTTTCGGGCGAAAATAGAGTGTAGAAAAGCTGGGACTCGTTGTTTATTTTTGATGGGAGGTATGATGATTTTTGGGATAATGGCATGATAAATTGGGTTTTTGTATTATTTTATCTCAATGTCAGGAAGTTTAAAATTCCCAACAATTTCTATTAATTGAGAAGAGTTGGCTTTTAAATTATTAAAGAAATTATCCATATTCTTCTCGTATCCTCTTTCACTTACTGCAAAAAGAAGAACTCCTTTATTTTTGCTATTACTAATAAGTTGATAACGGTAAATATTCCTTTCTGCAATCAGTATTTCCTTGCCGTCCTTTGAGTTTTCATTAATAAGAAAATCCAAAATATATTCTCCATTATTTTCAAGAATCTGATAATTGACAACAGGGTTAGTCTTTTTTGTTTCCTGAAGTTCTCCTATTTTTTGATCAATAATATCTTTAAGAGTGAAATTACCTTTTACAAACTCAATTAAAACCATACTGTTGTATCGGTTGATGTTTTCTTTTGGACTTAAGTATTCCTGCTTGAAATAGTTTTCATTAGGATGAGAGCTCCAGGCTAAATTATATACTTTTTGATTCAAATTAATAGGTCCAGGTACATTTATATAATCATTTACTTTATTTTGTGCCTTTATATAAAACAGAGGAACTATTAAAAGTAGAATCAGAACTTTAAATGTCATTTTTAATAATTTTTAGAGTAAATATAATCCATTTTATACAGGTGTGAAAGTAAAAATACAAGGAATAAAGTAATATTCAACCCCATGATTTTCACCCCGACTAAAAATAAATATCCCCTATAATTTGGCCGTCATTTTTTTTCAGAGTAATTTTGCATGAATCTAAAAACAAAAGTAAAATATGTCAACTTATGTAGTTGTAGGTCTTCAGTACGGAGATGAAGGCAAAGGAAAAATCACGGATGTTTTATCAGCTAAATCAGACTATGTAGTGCGTTTCCAGGGTGGAGACAACGCTGGTCACACGGTTTATGTAGGTGATGAAAAATTCGTTCTACACCTTCTTCCTTCAGGAGTTCTTCAATGCAAAGGGAAATGTATCATTGCGAACGGAGTAGTGGTAAACCCTAAATCTTTTATTAGAGAAGTTGGTCAGATTGAGAGCAAAGGCTTAAGATCAGATCATATCTTTATCAGCAGAAGAGCGCATGTGATCATGCCTTACCACATCCTTTTGGATACTTACCGTGAAGAAGAACACGGAGGAACTCAGATAGGAACTACCAAAAAAGGAATCGGACCTTGTTATGAAGATAAAATCGCAAGAGTCGGAATCAGAATGGTAGATCTTTTAAATCCTGAAATTTTAAGAGATAAAATTGAGAAAAACTTAAAAGTTAAGAATTCTCTTTTTGAAAAATATTACGGAAAACCAACATTAGACGTTGAAGAAATCTACAACGAATACTTAGCAATCGGAAAAGAGCTTCAGGACAGAATCGTTGATACTGAATTAGAATTGAACGAAGCCATCAGAGATGGTAAAAACGTTCTGTTTGAAGGAGCGCAGGCTTTAATGCTGGATATCGATTTCGGAACATATCCATACGTTACTTCATCTTCTCCATCTACAGGAGGAGTTTGTACAGGAGCAGGAGTTCCGCCAACTTCACTTCAGAACCTGATCGGTGTTGCAAAAGCATACTGTACAAGAGTAGGAAACGGACCTTTTCCATCTGAACTGGATAACGAACTAGGCGAGAAAATCAGACAAATTGGTGGTGAATTCGGAGCTACAACCGGTAGACCGAGAAGAACAGGTTGGTTAGACCTGGTTTCTTTAAAGCACGCTTGTATGATTAACGGGATCAATAACCTTGTCATTACAAAATTAGATGTTCTTACAGGAATTGAAAACCTTAAAATCGTTACTCATTACAAAACTGAAGATGGAAAAATTATTGATTATTTCACTTCATCAACAGAGAAATTATACAACTACGAACCAATCTATCAGGATCTTCCAGGTTGGGATGAAGATATCACCAAAGCTAGAAGCTATGATGAACTTCCGGACAATGCGCAGAAATACATCGAATTTATTGAGAAGTATTTAGGAATTAATGTATACCTTGTTTCTGTAGGACCGGAAAGAAGCCAGAACATCATCAGAAAAGAATTATTCTAATATTCTTAGAAAATAAAATAAGAAAGAGACTGTCACATGATAGTCTCTTTTTTTTTGTTTAAAATGTCTAGTCCTGAAATAGCGATACATAAAAACAAATCGTTATGGAAGAACAATTAAAATCTGTGTACATCAAACGTACACAAAAAGATTACAGTTTAAGTTTAAAACTTCAAATAGTAAAAGAAGTTGAATCTGGAGAATCTACCATTACCACTAGTCGCAAGAAGTATGGTATACAATCCCACGGGACTATTTTAAATTGGCTGAGAAAATATGGTAACTTTGATTGGGAAAACCAAAGACCTTATGCTATGGAAAAGACACCTGAACAACGTATTATGGAATTAGAAGCAGAAGTTAAGCTTCTTGAAAAACAGAAAGCCTTCTTGGAAAAACAGGCTTATATTGCTGATAAAAAAGTGATATTTTTTGATATGATGATTCAACTTGCAGAGAAAGAATATCACATTGATATTCGAAAAAATTCACCACCCGAACAATCGATTACTTCCGCACTAAAGAAAAAGAAACTTTGATTTTTACTTGTGGATTGTTAGGGTTAAATAGACAAATCTATTATAGAAGTATCAAGCGTACAAAAGTCTGTAGGAACAGGGCTTCAGAGGTTGTAGATCTGGTGGAGGGTATTCGTATTAAAATGCCCAGATTAGGAGCAAGGAAACTATATTTTATTTTAAAAGAATCACTAAGTTCTATTAAAGTAGGAAGAGATAAATTTTTTGACATCCTAAGAGCGAATCATTTATTGATTATACCCAAGAAAAATTACCATGTTACTACCAACTCCCATCATCGTTTCAGAAAGCATAAAAATTTGATCCTGGACTATCAGATAACAAAACCCAATCAGGTTTGGGTTGCAGATATTACTTATATTGGGAACAGGAAAAATCCAAGTTATTTAAGTTTAATAACCGATGCATATTCCAAGAAAATAGTGGGACATTTTGTAGCAGATAATTTAAATACAGAGAGTAGTCTTGTAGCATTGAAAAGAGCTTTAAAGAAACACAAAGGTATGGCAGGCTCATTAATCCATCATTCTGATCGTGGCTTACAATACTGCTCGAATGAATATCAGAAAGTTTTGCAAAAACATCAATTAAAATGCAGTATGACACAAAACTCTGATCCTTATGAAAATGCAGTAGCAGAAAGGATTAATGGTATTTTAAAGCAGGAATTTAATATTGACAGGAATTCTATAAACAATGCTTTAAGAAGAAAATTAGTGGATGAATCCATTGAAATTTACAATGGTCTGCGTCCTCATTTTTCGAATTATTATTTAACACCAAATCAGATGCATACACAGTCGAAAATTAAAATGAGAACTTATAAAAATAAAAACCAAAGCAAAAGAAAATTTGCTCTGGTTTAATTATTTATTTTTGTCTTATAATCTGTATCAGATTTTCAGGACTAGTCAAAACCCCAGTAAGAATTCTGTGATTCCTGACCTGCCCTCATTAAAGATGATTATAATTTCTCCTTTAAAGAATTAAAAACAAAAAACAGATACTTACTACATAATTCTCTATTTAAAAATGTTAAATTTTAAACTTTATCATAAAATTTTCTAATATTATGTTGTTTTGGTAAAATTATGGCAGATATTTTGATATTGAAACATTGCTTATCGATAACAACTAACAGATTAATAATCTATTTTTTTTTTAACAGTTTAAATAGTAGTAGTGATGAAACACCTGAACCAAAATCAAGAATTTCGCTTCAACGAAGTTCTTTTTGAGCACCGAAACAAAGAATATGGTGCCTATGCATTAAGAAACGAATCCGATAGAATATTAACCAAAGCACTTTTTATAGGAGCGAGTTTAATGGCTGCAATATCCATTACGCCGTTTGTGATTTCTGCATTCAAAACTACAGAAGGATCTACCATAATTTGTGAATATCCAGGGCCTGTTGATCTCAAGGATGTTGACAAAACAGAAGAACTTCCATTACAAGTTGTAAAGCCGACTCCTCCGCCTCCCGCCGTAAAAACGTTTGATAGTACAGTTCCTACACCATCAAGTACGGCCAAGGATAATTTGAAAAAAGATCCCGTTCCTGATGATGCTGTCGCGGGCTTTACAGACCACTTTAAAGGAGAAACGGTAATACCTAATACACCAAGTGTTCCCCATGTATCAGTAGGAACAGGACCGGTAATTACTACGCCTCCTCCGGTAATTCCGCAGCCAGTTGATAAAAATAAAATTGCAGAACCTGGAGAGCTTGGGTCTGAAGCTAGTTTTGCAGGGGGAATAGACTCCTTCAGAAGTAAAGTGATGAATAACTTTGATGCTTCAGGATTTGAATCAGAAGACGTGGTGAAAACTGCCGTTACATTTATTGTAGAAATTGACGGAACGATATCAGGGGTAAAAGCTAATGGAACTAATGCCGACTTTAACAATGAGGCGGTAAGAACAATTAAATCAATCTCTAACAAGGGAAAATGGACTCCCGCCAAAAATAAAAAAGGCGAGTTTGTAAGAAGTTATTTTAAATTTCCGATCTCTATGAAGTTTGATTAATTGATCCTGAAAACAAAAATTAAATAGTTATCCACAAAGATTTTTTTTTGTGGATAATTTTTTTAATAGTTAAAATGCTTATTAACAGTATTTTAACTCAATTTTAATTTTCACCATTCATCGGGAGCAAAGAAAAAAGTGTATTTTTGAAACTTAAAGTTCGAATAATGGCAAAAATCATAGGTATTGCTAATCAAAAAGGAGGTGTTGGTAAGACAACTACCGCCGTAAACTTGGCAGCAGCATTAGGAGTATTGGAGAAAAAAATATTAATCATCGACGCTGACCCTCAGGCGAATGCTACATCAGGTCTGGGCGTGGAAGATGTTCAATACTCTACATACAATCTATTGGAGCATAGTGCAGATACCAGAATCTGCATCAAGAGAACTACGACTCCCAATTTGGATATTATTCCGTCACATATTGACCTTGTGGCGGCAGAAATAGAACTGGTAGACAAGGAAGACCGTGAATATATGCTTAAAAAAGCATTGGCCAGTGTAAGAGATGATTATGACTATATCATCATCGACTGTGCGCCGAGTTTAGGTCTTATTACAGTAAATGCACTTACTGCGGCAGATTCTGTGATTATTCCCATTCAATGTGAGTACTTTGCATTAGAAGGACTTGGGAAACTTTTAAATACCGTTAAAAACGTACAGAAGATCCATAATAAAGATCTTGGAATAGAAGGTCTTCTTCTTACCATGTATGACAGCAGATTAAGATTGTCTAACCAAGTTGTGGAAGAAGTGAATTTACACTTCCCGGAGATGGTTTTTGACACCATTATCAGCAGAAACGTAAGGTTGAGTGAAGCACCAAGTTTTGGAGAGAGCATCCTGAATTATGATGCCGAAAGTAAAGGAGCTGTTCAGTATATTCAGTTAGCTGAAGAGGTTCTTTTAAGGAACGAAAATTTAGTAAAAAATTAAATTAATAATAAATGGCCAATATAAGTGAATGTTAGCCATCACTTATCAAACATCATTTATCAGTTATATCTATGAAGGACAAAAAAAGAGCTATGGGACGCGGTTTGGGCGCTATTTTAAGTGCAGAATCCAAAGCAACGGTCAATTCAGCTACCGATGAGGGAGCAGATAAGTTTGTAGGAAACATTGTCGAAGTTGCGCTTGAAGATATTTATCCGAATCCGACGCAGCCGAGAACTTATTTTGATGAAAAAGCATTAAACGAACTTGCACAGTCTATCACAAACTTAGGAGTGATCCAGCCGATTACCTTAAGAAAAGACGGTGAGAAATTCGAAATTATATCAGGGGAAAGACGTTACAGAGCAAGTAAAATTGCAGGCTTTACAACTATTCCGGCATATATCCGTTTAGTAAACGATCAGGAACTTCTTGAGATGGCTCTTGTTGAAAACATTCAGAGAGAAGACCTTGATGCTATCGAAATTGCCCTGACTTATCATAGACTTTTGGAAGAAATCGGGCTTACTCAGGAGAATCTTAGCCAGAGGATAGGAAAAGACAGAAGTACGATTACCAATTCAATCAGATTATTAAGATTGAATCCGGATATTCAGAATGCTATCAGAAGCGGCGAAATTTCTGCCGGACACGGAAGAGCAATTATCAGTGTTGAAAGTGAAGAAGATCAGCAGGTTTTATTTGGTCTGATTATTAAAGAAAAATTAAACGTTCGTCAGGCAGAGCAGGCTGCTGCTGCATTGAAGAACCCTAAATCTCCGGCTGGTAAAAAAGCAAACGTGGAGCTTTCTAACAATTATAAAAGAGCCCAGAAGACGATCGCAGATATCCTGGATATAAAAGTGGAGATCAAAGCTTCTGGAAACGGTAAAAAAGGTAAAATTGTTCTGGACTTCAAAAATGAAGAGGAGCTGGAGTATATTTTATCTCATATTAAATAATGAAGAAAATATTTTTCACATTTTTCTTGTGTATTGCCGCAATGGCCTACTCACAAGTGAAGCCAATTGATACTGTTCGGATGCCGGTCCCTCCGAAAGAGGAAATCCCTGCTTTAAAACCGGGAAAAACAGAATCCAAGATTATTGCAGATCTCGAAAAAGCCAATGGGCCTACTAAGAAAACGGTAAAGCTTAATCCTACCAGAGCTGGATTATACTCAGCTGTTTTCCCAGGATTAGGACAGTTCTACAATAAAAAATATTGGAAGATTCCAATCGTTTGGGGAGCTGTAGGAGCCGGGGTGGGAATTGCAATTTGGAATGATAACCAGTATAAAAAGTATCGTGAATACTATGTAGCGAAACTGAATGGTACGCCCAATGAATTTGTAGACAGCCACCCCTGGCTGGATAAAGTAGCTTTGGGAAATGCACAGGACAGATCCAAAAGGCAGAGAGACTATGCTATAGCAATTACAGGATTAATTTATATTTTGAATATTGTAGACGCTGTAGTAGATGCACACCTTTACGAAAGCCGTCATGATCCGGATCTTAGTTTTAAACCATCCATTATTCAGGATCAGTATGGATATGATGCGCCAAAAACAGGATTTAGTTTAAGCTATAGATTTTAGTTAAACATTTAAACAGGTAGCCGTAAGATTTGTACGGTCAATTATAAAAGAAAAGAGCATATGAAAATAGCATTAGTTGGTTACGGTAAAATGGGGAAGATCATTGATGAGATCGCACAAAAAAGAGGTCATAAAGTAGTGGCCCGCCTGAAGGAGACTCCAACTGCTGAAAATCTTAACAACCCGGATGTTGTGATTGAATTCTCGCTGCCGGAAGTTGCATTTGAAAATATTAAAGCTTGTCTTGAAAATAAAATTCCTGTAATCTGTGGAACGACAGGATGGCTGGAGCAAAAAGCAGAAATAGAAAAACTGGCTGTAGAAAATAATACAGCTTTCTTATATGGTTCAAACTTTAGCTTAGGGGTCAATTTATTCTTCGCCTTAAACGAAAAGCTTGCGGGTCTTATGAAAAACGTTGATGAATACAATTGCCAGCTGGAAGAGATTCATCATATCCATAAAAAAGATGCCCCAAGTGGTACCGCTATTTCCATAGCAGAAGGCATTATTCAGAATAATCCGAAATTTGATGCTTGGAAACTGGAAGAAACAGAAGGGAAGCAGCTAGGTATTTTTGCCGTACGTGAAGATGAAGTTCCCGGAACTCACAGCGTATACTATAGAAGTGAAGTAGACGAAATAGAAATCAAACATACCGCTTTCAACAGAAACGGTTTTGCATTAGGAGCCGTAGTTGCTGCCGAATGGATTAAAGATAAAAAAGGAAACTTCGGAATGAAAGATGTTTTGGGGCTTTAATTTGTAACAAAATCTTTAAATTGCATACCAATAACAGAAAATGATGAATAGTGAATTGTAAATAGAGCGAAAGCTGTGATCATTTATTACTCATCATTTATCATTTATATCATAAGAATAGGCACAAAAAAACTATGAATTATTTTTTAACGTATACAGTGTATGTCCTCATTTTATCCTTATTAATGGGGATTTCAACTTGGAAGCTGTTCAAGAAAATGGGGTATAGCCCCTTGTTCGCTTTTATACCTTTCTACAACTATTTCATTATCCTGAAGGAAACCAAACATCCGAAATGGTGGGCGATTCTTTCATATCTTCCGATTGTAGGACCAATCATGATGTCTGTTTTCCATCTTTACCTGGTGAAGAAATTTGGAAAAACTCTTTTTAAAGATCAGATTCTTACCGTGATCCTGCCATTTATTTATATGGCGGTTATCAACTATTCCAAAGATCTAGAACTGGAAGATGAAAATACAAAAAATCTTTTTCTTACCGATGAAGAGGTAAGCGATCAGAAGAAAGATACATTTTTGGGATCTATCACTTTTGCAGTCGTTTTTGCAACCATCATTCACGTTTTTGTAACACAGCCTTTCGGGATTCCTACAGGATCTATGGAAAGAACTTTATTAGTAGGAGATTTCCTTTTCGTAAACAAATGGAGCTACGGATACAGATTGCCAATGCGTCCCGTAGCCATACCTTTCCTTCAGGGAACAATTATGGATACTGGGAAGAAGGGAAATCCAAAAGATGATCCGAAATCTTATGTAGACGCAGTAAAATTACCTTATACAAGAATCTTACAATTCAATAAACCGCAAAAAAATGATGTAGTTGTTTTCAACTATCCTCAGGATTCCGTTCATACAGCGATTGACAGAAAAGATCCTTATGTGAAAAGATGTGTGGCTACAGCAGGTGATACTTTTGAAATGAGAGCCGGAAGACTTTTCGTAAACGGAAAGCCGGAAGTAGTTTTAGGTGATCAGGAAGTACAGCACAGGTATATTGTAACAACGGACAGCCAATTAGATATTCCTTCATTATATAAGGCCTATGGTTTTTTACCAGTTCAGGAATTTCAACAGGATAACGGAAGTTATGTTTATGGTTTTCAAGGGTTAACCGATAAGGTTGCTAAAGAAATTAAAGAAATTCCTCATGTAACCAACATGACAGAAGATATTTCTGTAAAAGGAGAAGCTGCTGTATATTACAGAGATCAGGCTAAAACAAAAATTGATACAACCCAATCTATCTTCCCAATCAACAAGCCATGGAATCAGGATTGGTACGGGCCGCTTAGAATTCCTAAGAAAGGAGATGTTGTTGCTATCAATAACGAAACTCTTCCAATGTATCAATGGGTTATTTCCGAATATGAGCACAACAGTTTAGAGAAAAAGAACGGAAAGATATTTATCAACGGAAAAGAAGCCAATCAATATACAATTCAGCAGGATTATTATATGATGATCGGGGATAACAGAGATGCGTCATTAGATGCAAGATTCTTTGGTTTCGTTCCGGAAGAAAATATCGTAGGAAAGCCGATGTTTACATGGATGAGTATTCAGGGAGCGTTTGCAGACAGCAGTTCTACTTATCAGGCTCCGTTCAAAATCCGTTGGGAAAGAATGTTTAAAGCAACCAATACAGGAGAAGCAAATAAAACTTCTTACTGGTGGATTGCAGCAATGATTCTGATACTATTCTTCGGATGGGAATATTTCATGAAGTTATTTAAAAAGAAAAACACAGAAGAATAGTGTTTAAAAATAAAATATTTAATAGAGTCCTTTTAGCAGGAAGCTTTATTGTAACTCTTTTTATTATTGCAAAACTCTCCGGGGTTTTGCAATATGCTTTTGTACCCCAGGCGGGAAACGAACCTACCATCAAAAGAAAGTCGTTCGTTTTCATGAGTAATATTCTGCCTTATGAGAAATTGACCATGCTTGCCTACAATCAGAATAACCAGAACTATCCCGGAGGAGTATATCTGCAGAGACTGATAGGAGAGGAGAATGACATCGTCCTGATTAAAGATGGGAATTTATACATTAATAATGTTTTAATAGATCAATTTAACGTTAAACATTCCTATAAAATAGATCGTGCATATGCCAATGATCTTACCCTAAAAGGTCTTGATGATCATGAGATCTTTCAAATGAATGAAAACGACTTCATTACCCAGTTGAGTGATAAAGAACTTAATAACAGTTTTACCTACGAAAGATTTATCAATCAGGCTCCCGATCAGGATATTAATAAAGTGTATCACAAGAACTGGACCGCAGATAACTTCGGACCTCTGCGAATTCCGCAGGGAAAAATGTTTTTCTTAGGAGATAACCGTAATGCGAGCATGGATTCCCGTTTTTTGGGATTTGTGGATAAGAAAGATATTGTAGGAAGGGTATTTTATCCTAAAAATTAGAATATATTATTATGCAAAATATTTTATTACCGGTATTTTATATGCCACCGGTTTCATGGTTTTCAGTGTTTTTAGATGCTGAAAAGGAAATTGTATTTGAACAGTTTGAAAGTTTTCCAAAACAAACCTATAGAAACAGAGCGAATATCTATGGTGCAAACGGAAAATTATCATTAATCATTCCTATAAATCATAATGGGAAGAGAGAGACGAAAGATATTGAGATTTCTTACAGAGAAGACTGGAGAAATCTTCACTGGAAGTCCATTAAAACAGCTTATCAGAGCTCTCCTTATTTTGAATATTACGAAGATAAGTTCAGGAAAATATTTGATCTCAAAGAAAAGTTTCTTTTAGATTTTAACCTTAAAGGGTTAGAAGTGATCCAACAGATACTGAAAACAGAAAAGGCACACTCTTTGAATGAAGAATATATCAGAAATCCTGATGAGATCAATTTCAGAGAAAAGTTTTCGGCAAAAAATCCTTCAGAATTTGAAATGGATGAATACTATCAGACTTTCTCAGACAAATTCGGATTTTTGAAAGATTTATCGATTCTTGACCTTGTTTGTAACAAAGGGCCTGAATCATTGGTCTACATAAAAAAAATAAAACAATTGTATTAGTATAAAATCGTTGCAATTACAACTCTTTATTAGTAAGACAGATGAATGTGGCGATTATATATTACCTTAAAAATTAAATATCAACATATGAAAAAGGTATTATTAGCTGCCGTTTTTTTAGCAGGTTTTAATTTCTCTTTTGCACAGGAGACTAAAACTAAAAGTATTGACCCTAAGGAAGATAAAGATCTTATGACCTGGTATCATAAAGATTTTTCCACTTCAAAAGTATATGGAGTGAATACCGCAAACGCTTATAAATATCTGGAATCTAAAGGACTAAAGCCTAAACCTGTAATTGTTGGGGTTTTGGACAGTGGAGTACAGGTGGATCATCCGGGATTGATCAATAATCTATGGACGAATCCTAACGAAATTCCAGGAAATGGTAAAGATGATGATGGGAACGGATATATCGACGATGTACATGGCTGGAATTTCCTGGGAGGAAAGAACGGGGATGTTGATATTGATAATATGGAGGTAACAAGAGTAGTTGCCAAATATAAACCTGTTTTTGAAGGTGACGATTCCACAAAAAATAAAGCAAATCAGGCCAAAATGCCGGAAGAATTTGCAATGTATATGAAGTCTAAAGAACTTTTCAATAAGAAAAGTGTAGAAGCAAAACAGGGCCTTCAGACCTATGCAATGATTAACGAATTGATTCCTAATATGGTGAAATTATTAGGAGGAAAACCAGTTAATGCACAAACTATAGCCGCTATAAAACCTCCTACAGAGCAAAAAGATGCTATCGCACTAGATATCCTGGGGCGAGTATCTCAGAGCCCGGAATTTAAAGGAAAATCTTCCGAAGAGTTTGAAAAAGCGATTAAAGATCAAATGAAAGAAGCCATTGATTACTATTCTCCTCAGTCTAAGCAATATGACTTAAGTTATGACACAAGAAAAGAAATTGTAGGAGATAATTATGATGATTACTCTGAGAAAATCTATGGAAATAACCATTACGAAGGTGCTGATGCGGAGCATGGAACCCACGTAGCAGGAATTATTGCCGGTCTTCCTCAGGGAAATGAAATTCAGTACGGAGTGGCTTCCAAAGTAGCAAAAATAATGTCTGTAAGAACCGTTCCCAATGGAGATGAAAGAGACAAAGATGTTGCTAATGCAATTAGATATGCAGTTGATAATGGAGCTAAAATTCTTAACATGAGCTTCGGAAAACCTGTTTCACCAGGTAAAAGCGTAGTTTGGGATGCCTTTAAATATGCTGAAGATAAAGGCGTTCTTTTGGTAAAAGCAGCTGGTAACGAAAATGAAGATGTTGCAGAACATCTTGCTTATCCTACCAACTTTAAAAAAGTTACAGATGAAAAACCATTTGTAAACAATGTAATGGTAGTAGGTGCCAGTACTAATAAAAATAGTGCATTAAGAGCCGATTTCTCTAACTATAACAAGAAAATGGTTAATGTATTCGCTCCGGGTGAAGAAATTTATTCTACCGTTCCTAAAAACGAGTATAAATATCTTCAGGGGACTTCGATGGCTTCACCTGTTGCCGCGGGGGCCGCGGCGGTTTTACTGGCATATATGCCGGATCTGAAGCCTTACCAGATTATTGAATCCCTTGTTAAAAGCAGCAACCCAAGTACGGCCAATGGTTTCGCAGAGTATTCTCAGGCCGGAGGGGTTATTGATGTAAAAAGAGCAGCAGAATATGCCTATACCCATTTTTATAATGGTAAAGCACCAACCAAAACTGTGAAGCCTTCGAAATCCGTAAAAAAGGCTGTTAAAAAATAATTTATCTTCCTGTCTTTAAGGAGAAACCATAAAGAGTCCGAATTTTTTCGGACTTTTTATTTTTTATTATGAATTTTGGCACGGTTTTTTGTAACTTTATAGTAACAAAATAATAAACAACAAAATGAAAAAGTTACTACTTGCAGGGATGTTAGGAACATCACTTTTTGCAGTGTCTTGTTCCTCTGCGAATAAAGCAGCTACCTCTCAAAATCAAAGAGCAGACTTTCTAAAAATGAAAGGAGACTGGCAGATCGTGAGTGTAGATTACGACAAAGGTTTCAAAATTAAACCCTTTGATGAAGGTGCAGATGCACAATGTTTTGTAGGAAGCCACTGGAGACTGATTCCGAACAACTGGACAGGCGCGTATACTTTAAACGGTGGTGGAAATTGCCCGGCATTTACACAACCCATCAAATTTGAAGTAAAAGACGGTAATACGTTTATGTTTAAAAAAATTGCTGATGGTACTAAAGCAAAACAAAATACAGCAGGATATACCCTGACGCTGATTAACCAGACTACAGATCAGTTTTCACTTCAGCAAGATGTTCCGTTTGAAGGAGGAAATGTAAAAGTTGTTTACAACTTCCAGAGAGCAGGAATGAAATAATTTATCAACATAAAAGATCAAAAAAATGAAATTTACTAAAACATACGTAGGAGCCCTTTTCTTGTCATCAGCATTATTACTGACAAGTTGTGAAGCGGTTCAGAATTCGAATCACCAACAAAGAGGAACTGCTGTAGGTGTTGCTTCAGGAGCCGTTCTTGGTGGTATCCTTGGTAACAATGTAGGTAGAGGAGGAAATGGTGCTATTGGTGCTGTACTTGGAGGTATTATCGGTGGTGTTGCGGGTAATGTTATCGGTAACAAAATGGATAAGCAGGCTAAAGATATTAAAGAAACACTGCCGGGAGCTCAGGTAGAAAGAGTAGGAGACGGTATCAAAGTAACAATGAACGAGAGTATTGTCAACTTTGCTTTCGATTCTTCAAACCTTACTTCTGTGGCCCAAACTAACCTTGATAAGCTGGCTCAGGTATTGGCAGATAACCCGGATACCAACATTAATATCTACGGTTATACAGACAGCGTAGGTAAAGATGCTTATAATCTGGCACTTTCTCAAAGAAGAGCCGATGCTGTGAAATCTTACTTATCAGGTAAAGGAGTTGCTTCATCAAGAATGTTTACAAAAGGTGAAGGTAAAAATATGCCGGTTGCAAGTAATGATACTGATGAAGGAAGAGCTAAAAACAGAAGAGTTGAATTCGCAATTACTGCAAATGAGAAAATGATTAACGATGCCAAACAAGGGCAGTAAGTAATTTAACATATAAATATTTTCGTAAAAGACCGCTCCGGCGGTTTTTTTTGTATTTTTATCCTTGGAAAACTTTGAATTTACTATTTTTGCATTTGAAACAACATAAATGAAGAAATATTTAAAACTGCTCCGTGTGGAGCAATGGGTGAAAAACCTGTTTGTATTCGTCCCTCTGTTCTTTTCTGGTAATATCACCAACTTTGATCTGCTTGCTAAAAGCATTTTCGCTTTTGCTATATTCTCTCTTGCAGCAAGCGTTGTTTATATCCTGAATGATTATAATGATATTGAGGCAGACCGGAAACATCCGGAAAAGAGAAGAAGACCTCTGGCAAGCGGAGCTATTTCAAAACCAAATGCTATAGGAATTCTTATAGGGCTGGTGGTAGCAGATATCATTCTCGTATTTTTAGCACAGTTTTATTTTCAGCAGCCCTTATGGAAATTTGCTGTCATCATAGGTTTTTACGTCGTAATGAATCTGGCCTATACGTTCAGGCTTAAGCACGTTCCGATTATTGATATTTTTATCATTGCAATCGGATTTGTACTGCGGGTACTTGCCGGAGGGTATATTACGGGGATCAGCATCTCACAATGGGCTATTTTATTAACTTTTGTATTGGCGCTGGTATTGGCGATCGGGAAAAGGAGAGGAGAGCTTATTAATGCACAGATATCAGGAAAGACAAGGAGATCTCTGGATGGGTATAATGTTCAGTTTGCAGATATTGCATTATCTATTTCCATTACACTGGCTATCGTTTGTTATCTGATGTTTACCCTGTCACCGGAAGTTCAGGCAAGATTCCATCAACGGGTTTTTTATACCGTAGTTTTTGTAGTATTTGCCTTGCTGAGATATCTTCAGCAGACATTAGTTTACAACAGAACAGAATCTCCTACCAAAATTGTATACAGAGACCGTTATATACAGGTTACTCTATTGCTTTGGGTTGCCACATTTTTAATTCAAATTTACTTTAAAAAATGAAGCCGAATTTCACACAAAAAGTTACAAACTGGGGTAATTACCCGGTAGTAGAAAAAGAAATGCGATCTGAAGACAGCTTCAAAAAAATAAAAGATTTTGTACTCAATCACAACGAAATTATCGCAAGAGGAAATGGAAGATGTTATGGAGATGCCTCATTAGGAGAATCTATATTTTCTACCAAAAAATTAAATAAATTTATCAGTTTTGACCGTTTAAACGGCGTTATAGAATGTGAGTCCGGAGTATTGCTTTCGGATGTCCTTGAAATAGCAGTTCCCCAAGGATACTTCCTTTATGTGACTCCCGGAACCAAGTTTATTTCTGTAGGGGGCGCTATTGCATCTGATGTTCATGGAAAGAACCATCATGCCGAAGGTTGTTTCTCAGAATATGTTATTGAGTTCAAGCTAATGACTGAGAGCGGAGATATTATTACCTGCTCCAGAGAAGAAAATTCAGATAAGTTCTGGTCTACAATCGGAGGAATGGGACTTACAGGAATTATTCTTACTGCAAAATTTAAACTTAAAAATATAGAATCTGCCTACATCCGTCAGGAAAGTATCAAGGCAGAAAATCTGGACGAGATTTTTAAGCTTTTTGATGAAAGTGAAAGCTGGACTTATACAGTGGCCTGGATTGATTGTCTTCAGAAAGGAAAGGATATCGGAAGAAGTATTCTGATGAGAGGGGAACATGCCTTTCAACACGAGCTTCCTCAAAATCTTGGAAAAACACCTTTACGATTAAAGAAAAAACTGCAGCCAACTGTTCCCTTTTATTTTCCTGGATTTGTATTGAATGCCCTGACAGTAAAACTCTTCAATTGGTTATATTATAAAAAGCAATCTAAAAAAGAAGTTAAAAACTTTATTGATTATGAGACGTTCTTCTATCCTTTAGATGCCGTGAATGAATGGAATAAAATCTATGGTAAATCTGGTTTTATACAATATCAGATGGTCATCCCTAAAGAAGCCGGAAAAGAAGGAATGAAAAAGATTCTTGAGACGATCGCCAAAAGCGGAAACGGATCATTTTTAGCTGTTTTAAAACTTTTTGGAAAACATAATCCCGATGCCTACAACTCATTCCCTATGGAAGGATACACCCTGGCACTCGATTTTAAAGTGAATTCAAAGCTAAAGAAATTGGTAGACCAGCTTGATGGCATTGTACAGGAATTTGGAGGGAGAATTTACCTTACCAAGGACAGCATGAGCAGATCATCGCTTACCAATTACCTGAAAAATATTAGAAGTTCCAAATTTGTGTCTTTACAGCACAAAAGAATCATAAATAATAACTCATAATGATAGTTCTCGGAAGTACATCTGAAGTAGCACAGGCTTTTGTGGAAAAAGCACTTCAGGAAGGTGAAAAATTTGAAAAAATCTATCTTTTTACCTCAAATAAAGAAACTACAGAGAGATTTGCAAGACATATTGATGTAAAGTTTCTCCAGCAGTCTGAAGTGATTGAACTGGATCTGACAAAAGAAATTGATTACAACAGATTTGATACGATCAATTCAAATGTATTATTTTGTGCCGTAGGATATCTGGGAGAAGGAACTGAAGAAGGTTTGTATGATAATAAAAATACACAGCGTATTATTGATATTAATTATTCCAAGCTGGTTCCTGTAATGAATTATTTTGCCCATAAATTTGAAAACAGAAGATCAGGAACAATCATTGGGCTTTCATCAGTGGCAGGAGACAGAGGAAGACAGAGTAATTTTATCTATGGAAGCGCAAAAGCAGCCTTTACAGCTTATTTAAGTGGTTTAAGGAATTACCTTTTTGATAAAAAAGTACATGTTCTTACCATAAAGCCCGGATTTATGGCCACTAAAATGACGGAAGGTCTGCCATTAAACCCTAAATTGACTGCCAGTCCCAGGCAGGCAGCAGCCTGTATTTACAAAGCCTTCAAAAAACAAAATAATGTGGCATATGTTTTGCCGGTTTGGAGTATTATCATGTTGATTATCAGAAATATTCCTGAATTTATATTTAAAAAATTAAAGCTTTAAAAAAATGAAAAAATTGTATTGTTTTGATTTTGATGGGACTCTTACCTATAAAGATACTATGTTTATGTATCTTAAATTCTACAATTCTACAAAATACCGGATACAATTTTTGAGACATGTACCGCTCTTTATTCTGCTGAAGCTAAAACTGGCTGAAACAGAAAAAGTGAAAAAAAGCTTTATCGGGTCTATTTTGAGAGGGCAGACTCAGGAAAAGATTGAAATGAAATCTAAGCAGTTTTTTGAACATCATTATCCTGAAATTGTGAGGGAGAATGCGTTAGACTTTATAAAAAATATCGATAGGAATAATACACAAAGTTTATTGGTTACTGCTTCACTGGATATCTGGGTGAAGCCTTTTGCTGATGAACTTAAAATGGAGCTTGTTTCTACGCGGGCAGAGTTTAAGAACGGTGTTTTCACAGGAAACTTTGTGGGTAAAAACTGTAACGGACCCGAGAAATTAGTAAGAATTAAAGAAGAAATTAACGATTCTAAATACGATAAAATTATCGCATTTGGTGATACTTCCGGTGATCGGCCAATGTTGAAATGGGCAAATGAGGGACATTACCAATTTTTTCATTAATTTTGGAAGATAAAATTGTAGAAAATGAAAAGTCTTTTATCGGTATGTATGATAATTTTTATGAGCTGTGCATCCGCGCCGTCTCATCAATCATATGCCATAAAGGAAAAGACTGAACTGCTTGTCTCTGAATCACAGGGAGGAGCAGATAAGGCTGGATTCAGAATTATTAAAGATGAAAAAGATTTTCGCAGCACCATCAGAGGAAGTTTTGGTCTGGCGGGTCTGGCAACGGAATCTTACATCAAATATCCACCATTTCCTCAGGATAAAAAAGTTGTTCTTTACAATTTAGGTAGTTTCAGGTCAGGAAGCCATACTATTTCAGAAATCAAAAGTATTTCT